>NZ_LR134266.1:1688395-1998575 GCF_900636365.1 Streptococcus viridans
CGGCTTGCCGAACATTTCTGTAGAAAAATAGGAAGGTGACGCCGCACTCGATGAGTGCTAGGAAGCTTATCTTTTTTCCTAAGAAATGAGGCCAAAATTCAATTAATCAAGATACTAAGGCCTTAAACCGCTTAACGAAATATGGATTTCAACAGCCTTTCTGTATGTTATATCCTCATCTTTGTATCCAAGCACGTATAACCTTTATTTTACCATATTCAAGCCCAAAAGAAAAAGGCTTTAAAAGCCTTTTTCGAGGAATATTTGATTTCCGCTTATTTTAAAATTCTAGAGCTAGATATAGCTACCGTCTATTTTCCATTCCACACATTTTCTTTACTAACGACATAGAATCGCGTTTTATGTTCTCCACCTGAATATTCTTTCTTACTCCGCTTCAACACATAGCGCTCAAAAGGTTGAGAAGATGTCTTCACTCTAGTTGTTACTGTAACAGTATCATTCTCAACGACCCACTCATCCACTGAAGGAATGACAACCGCTGGACCAGCGCCTCCTCGTCCTCCAGGAACAAATTCAAAAAATTTCTTATCTTTCGAAGAGTATATCCAGCCTTGTTTTCTTTCTTTCGCAAGTTGAATTAACTGATCTGTAGTCATAGACTGAATGGATTCTGATGTTTCTTTAGCTTCCAATTTTTTAATGACATTTGCAAGTTGATAGGTGTCCGGAGTATAAGTATTGAAATAATCTAAGAACATCCCCTCTGTATAAGAATAGATACCACTATGGTCATTTGATAAGTCTAATATAAAGGTTGGTTTGACCAATCTAGAATACATTAGAGCATACCCGTTCTCTACTACCGAGTGGATATCCTCTTGATCTTCCGCACTCAATCCTTTAACAGTGGATGCATTTCCTCCTTCCACTTTCGTCGTAAATTCAAGCGCGATCCAACCTTGACCAGATTGGAGCTTGCCCCAGGTATAACCGTCAGCTGAAACTGTCTCTGTGATCGTGTAAACACCTTGCGGGATTGTTCCTACTTCCTCTCCATTGATCGATGCTTCTTTACGAATCCGAAGATCTGAGACTCCTACACGGACTTGAAAACTACTTGTTTGCTGCTCTGAGTTACTTGCTTGGCTGGTCGCCTTCTTACCGGTCTCTAGTTCTTTCCATTCAAATTTTGCTTGATCCAATTCTTTTGCTGTAATCCCTAAGGCTTGTTCTGGCTTCTGGCCGTCCCCATTTTTTATTTGGATCTGATTGACAGTCTCAAGCTTTCCTTTTTGGAACCTGTAATGGATCAGATCTACCTCTGGTTGAAGAGACGAAAAGCTAGCATAAATGACCGAGCCATCCTCAAAAATTTGGAAACCTGAACGTGAGCCACCAGAGGAAGCCACAAAAGCTGTATGTAATAATTCTGGTTTCTGACCTTTTAGATAATAAATCGCTGAGACTGTTTGGCCGTTTCCAATCAAGAGCTCATCCCGTCCATCCTTATCCAAATCCATATAAAAATAGGAAAGGTTAGGTTTACTCCCCAGAGTTTGAAGATACATGGCATAGACATACTCATCAGATTGAGAATCTATTTCTTTTAGTTTAGTCGCTAGACCTGCACTATCACCTACCTCGATAGCCCTAGAGTAAGCCTGATAACGTTCAAGAACTGTTTGATAGTACTCATGACCAGACGATGTCTTCTTGGAACTTTTTCCATCTGCTACTTCACTCTGAACTGTAGAAGGTTGCGTCCTAGGACGTCGCTTAGGCCCACATGCCACCATAGTTAACAAGGTCATCGCTGTCAAGCTAACTTTATAGATTTTTTTCATCATATACTCCCTAAAACTTTCTCCATTTTATTATACCAAAAGAAGGTAAAAATGCTAGAAAATCCTTGTTTTCTTATTGAATCAGTCAGGCTTTGATAAGATCCTCCATTCGCCTATCATTCTGCCCCCTTTTCTGCTATACTAAGTATAGCCAATTGATCAAAAGGAGAACACTATGGAATTAAAAAAACGTTCAGAATTTCCTGAGAACGAACTCTGGGACCTCACAGCCCTCTATCAAGACCAGGAAGACTTCTTGCGTGCCATCGAAAAGACTCGCGAGGAAATCAATGAATTCGTTCGTAACTACAAGGGCAAGCTCCACACTTTTGAAGACTTTGAAGCTGCCTTTACAGTCTTTGAACAAATTCAGATCCAACTCAGCCACATTGGTAACTACAGCTTTATGCCCCAAACGACGGACTTTGGCGATGAAGCTTTTGCAGAGATTGCTCAAGCAGGGATGGATTTCGAAACTTGGGCCAGCGTCGAACTTTCCTTCTTTGATGATGCTTTGGTCGAAGCAGATGAAGAAGTCCTTGAACGTCTCGGACAACTCCCTCACCTCACTTATGCTATTCGTCAGGCTAAAATCAAAAAAGCTCACTACTTGGGAGCTGACGTGGAAAAGACTTTGACCAATCTCGGTGAAGTCTTCTACGGACCGCAAGACATCTATACCAAGATGCGGGCAGGTGACTTTGAAATGGCTGATTTTGAAGTGGATGGAAAAGTCTACAAGAATAGCTTTGTTACCTATGAAAATTTCTACCAAAACCATGAGAATGCCGAAGTCCGTGAAAAAGCCTTTCGTTCTTTCTCAGAAGGTCTCCGCAAGCACCAAAACACGGCTGCTGCTACCTATCTAGCTCAAGTCAAGTCTGAAAAACTGATTGCAGATATGCGGGGCTACGACTCTGTCTTTGACTATCTCCTAGCTGAGCAGGAAGTGGATCGTTCTATGTTTGACCGTCAGATTGACCTGATCATGAAGGACTTCGCACCGGTTGCTCAAAAATTCCTCAAACATGTAGCCAAGGTCAACGGCCTTGAAAAAATGACTTTCGCCGATTGGAAGTTGGATTTGGACAGTGCGCTCAACCCAGATGTTACTATTGACGATGCCTATGACTTGGTCATGAAATCTGTGGCACCTCTTGGAGAAGAATATTCCCGTGAAATCGCCCGCTACCAAACCGAACGCTGGGTCGACTTTGCGGCCAATGAAGGCAAGGATTCCGGTGGTTATGCCGCTGACCCATACCGTGTCCACCCTTATGTCCTCATGAGTTGGACAGGGCGTATGAGCGATGTTTATACCCTGATCCACGAAATTGGACACTCTGGTCAATTCATCTTCTCAGACAACAACCAAAGCTACTTCAACGCCCACATGTCGACCTACTATGTGGAAGCTCCTTCAACCTTTAACGAGCTCCTTCTTAGCGACTATTTGGAACACCAGTTTGACGATCCGCGTCAAAAACGCTTTGCCCTAGCACATCGTTTGACAGACACCTACTTCCACAACTTCATCACCCACTTGTTGGAAGCAGCCTTCCAACGCAAAGTTTACACCTTGATCGAAGAAGGTGGCACCTTCGGTGCTAGCAAGCTCAACAGCATCATGAAGGAAGTCCTGACAGAGTTCTGGGGAGATGCCGTTGAAATCGATGACGACGCAGCCTTGACCTGGATGCGCCAAAGCCACTACTACATGGGGCTTTACAGCTATACCTACTCAGCTGGCCTAGTTATCTCAACAGCAGGGTACTTGCATTTGAAGAACTCCGAAAACGGAGCTAAAGATTGGCTAGACCTCCTCAAATCAGGCGGCAGCAAGACCCCACTTGAGTCTGCTATGATTATCGGAGCAGATATTTCGACTGACAAACCACTTCGCGATACGATTCAGTTCCTTTCAGACACTGTGGATCAAATCATTGCCTACAGCGCAGAATTGGGAGAATAAACTCCTCTACAGCTAATTCTAAAATAAGCTAGTAGAAATGCAGAGGTGCTAGTGATGTATCAAGAATTACAAAGTAAAGCGACAGAAGAAAAACCAAGCTTTAGTCAAGAAGAAATCCAGTGGTTGCTAGAACATTTGGGAGATCCCTCGCCCGAAATTCGCGATGATCTCGTTTTTACCAGCTTGGCTAGAGGGATTCAAGAAGAACTGTTTACACAGGAACAGTTTCATTTCATTGCTGAGACGATCTCGTCCAATGAAGGAGTAGAAAAAGAGATTGATAAGATTGGGCTATCAACACTTGAGCGTTCTTTTAAAGCCCTTGTTTATGCCAACCTTTTATCTGCAGATGCTAATCCGCAATCAATTTTTTATCAAAGATTAAAAGCCGATATAAGATATATTTTACTGGATCAAGGTTTACATTATCTTTTAAAAGAAAAGGATACAACAGGTTTTTCCAGCCAGTATGGCTGGGTTCACGCTGTTGCGCATGGAGCTGATCTTTTGACAGAAGTAGTTTGTCATCCAGACTTTCCTAATGACAAAGTTCATGAAGGATTGAACATACTTGGCCAAGTCTTTAGAAGAATTTCAATTCGTTTTACCGATGATGAGGATTGGCGTTTAGCTAGAGTGCTCTATGAACCTATTTTGCAAGGAAAAATCGAGCAAGAACAAGTAGCTTCTTGGATAAAGACGCTTGACTTTCCAATAGAAGAAAGGGAAGATTTTTATAAATTTTCCAACCTTAGATCCTGTCTGTTAGAAGTCTATATTCAACTTGACCAAAGAAACTTTTTACAAGATGAGTTAAAAGTGGCCATTCAATCTTTTCAATACTAACTGTTGATAGTGAAAGTTAAACTCTCCAAAATATTCTAAGTCACTTTTCGTGAAAAGATTATTGAAGATAAAAGAGCCTTGCTCCTCATATAAAAGGACAGGGCTCTTTCTTTGGATATAAAAAAGCACTCCTATTTTACCAATGGAAGTGCTTAGGATATTAACTCAATTCAGCCACAATAGCCTTGATTTGTTCTGCAGTGTGAACACCAGCAACCTGTTTAACCACTTGTCCATCTTTTTTGAAAAGAAGAGTAGGGATAGACATAATACCGAAAGCACGCGCTGTATTTGGATTTTCGTCAACGTCCATTTTAACAATTTTCAAGACATCTTCTGAAAGTTCTTCAGACAATTTGTCCAAGATTGGACCTTGCATACGACATGGACCACACCAGGTCGCCCAGAAGTCTACCAAGACCAATCCTTCTTTCGTTTCTGCTTCAAATGTTGCGTCTGTAATTGCTTTTGCCATTGTTTTTCTCCTTTAGTTTTTGTATTGTTCCAGGTCTTGCTTCATCAAATAGAAGAAGACATCTCCGTAAGTTCCATGGTATTCGAGTTCGTGCCCATTATAGGTCAATTTTTGTACGGGATAGTAATCCGCTACACCGATCAAGCAGGTCTGTTGGGAGCGTTCAAATTCTTCATAGGAATCAAAATGCATGACTCTTTCTTGTTTTGCACCATCTAGATATGTAATATCAATCATATCGATAACCTCTATTTCTTAAGATGTGTCTATTGTAACTCTGTTAATTACATCTGTCAAATAAAACGACTTACTCAGAATCATGAATCTTGTCCGAAAAAAGATAACCAAAAAGCCCTCTGAATTCAGAGGGCTCCATTCTTGCTGGATAAAACGTTTCTAGACAAGGCGCCGAGCCGAAGATTGTACTGAAATTCTAGTAAAAAAGAAAAGCTACTCTACAATAGAGTAACTTTTCTTTTTTGTATTCAATCGAACACGGCCTAAGCACTTGGCAAAAAAGATAAAATTTCCTAGAAACCGAGATTTCTTCGTCAATTTTCCTATTTTTGCTTTGTGCTTTCGACGGCCTTTGTATCTTGAATTAACGACGAAGTCCAAGAGAGTTGATTAACTCACGGTAACGGTTAACGTCGTTCTTACGAAGGTAAGCCAACAAGTTACGACGGCGACCGATTTTCTTCATCAAACCACGGTAAGTTGCGTGGTCTTTTTTGTGTTGTTTGATGTGGTCGTTCAAGTGGTTGATTTCCCAAGTAAGGACAGCAACTTGTACTTCTACTGAACCAGTGTCACCTTCGTGACGTGCGTATTGTGCAATGATTTCATTTTTTTTCTCTTTTGAGATTGCCATGATAAGCTCCTTTTCTTTATGCTCTATCCGAGAGGCAGGTCTGGCATAGCCTGCTACCAAGAAAGAGTTAGTTGTCTATTCGACCTATTCATTCTACCAAGATTTCATCTTTCTGTCAAACACTTATGCTCCCTTAAAAAGACATTAATATGAATCTTTTGAATCATGTATTCTAGAAGTCCTTAAACAGAAAAAAGAAGCTGGGACAAAAGCCCTAGCCTCTCAATTGTCTTTGGATTATCGAGCAAGACGCAGTGGTTGAGTGGGCTCTACTACGCTGATTTCATCAGCTTTTACAGCCCTACTCAACTGTGCGGAGGTGGGACGACGAAATCGAATTCTAACGAATTACCGATTTCTGTCCCACTCTCAATTTATTTCCATTGTAGTTGTTAGTCAGCTTTCCTCTTACTACTCAACAGCATCGCTGCACCAACAAGAGCTAACAGAGCACTTGCTCCGAACAAGCCATAAGAAGTAGCTTCACCAGTTGATGGAAGAATTTTTCTCTTTCCTTCTGTTGGTGTGGTTGGAGTTTCTGGTTTCTCTGATGTGCTTGGTGTGGTTGTCGATGGAGTCGTAGATGGTGTTGTTGATGGTGGTGGCGGTGTAGTCGTAGACGGTGGAGTTGGAGGCGTACCTGGTGGGGTTGTCGGTGGTGTATGACGGTTGGTTACCGTGAAACCATCGATAGTAGCGGTATACCCCGCTACTGGATCCTCTGTAATCGTGTAGGCAATCTTCTTGCCTTCCTTGTATACTGGTAGTTCCGTAAAGCTTGTCTGCCAATTGTCAGTAGCAGTGATTTCTTTTACGGCCACTTCTTGACCATCTGCAAGCAGACGGACTGTTACCTTCTCTGGTCGAAGGCCATCTTTATTTTCCTTATCATCCCAGACTTTCTTGACAACTACTTCTGTCACTTCTGGTGTACGGCTATTAATAATATTCGTTCCTTCAACAGCTGCTTCATATCCTGCAACTGGTTCTTCTGAAACTGTGTAGGCAATGAGATTACCAGCATCGTCAACAACATCAAGATTGTCAAACTGATAGAGCCAATTTCCTTCTGCATCTGGCTTCACTTCTTTAGAAGCTACTTTGACACCATTTGCTAAGAGATTAACGGTGATGGCTGATGGGCGTTTTCCATCTTTGTTGTCCTCGTCATTCCAGGTTTTTTGACCAGAAACGCTAGTTTTTTCTTTTTGGTTAATGACATCACGGGAAATTGCAATCTCATTTCCAAAATCTTCCAGACTGAGTTTGATAGGCTCTTGAGAAATCACATACCCTTTTGGAGCTTGAGTCTCTTGAATAGTATAAGCACGCTTGGTCAAACCAGTAATGGTTCCTGTACCGTTCTCATCTGTGGTGAACGATCCGACTTGCTCACCAGTTTCATCTGCTGTCACAGTAAAGACAGCACCTGCAAGAGCTTGACCATTTTCTCCTTTTTTATGAATGGTGAATGAATATTTCTCACCATTGAAGTCTCCTTCAAGGAATTGATATAGAATATCTGCTTCTTTATGTTGCTCTTTGACTTCTGTGGCAGTCATCGTTGCATTGTTTTTATATTCTGTGTTGATGGCTGGAACCTTATCCAAATACACATCATAACGAATGGTCATCCCTTGCTCAGGAGCTAGATCCCCGATATGAACGGTTAGTGAACGACCGTCCTCACTGACAACCGGAGAATAATTCTTGGTCACATTTGTGGTATCCCGTAAATGATAGGCACCATCTTCGTCACTGATTTTCCAAGTTCCTGTATGAATGTTAACAGAATCTACCTTGATTTTTCCATCTGTAAAGGCCAATTGGTCCTTAATATCAATATTATGGAGGGCAGTGTGACCTTGGTTGATGTTCAAGGTATAAGTCAATTTCAATTTATCGCCTGAGTTGGTCCAGCCCCATTTGCTAAAGACCTCTGGAGTTGGAGGATACTCACCTGGATTGACTCCTTTATATTCAACCTTTCCACCTGAAATGACTGTTTTATCAACTGAAAGTGTAAAATCAAGTGTTGTATTTCCCTTAATCACGGAGTGGTCCACACGAGCAAAGAAACGCAATTTCCCTGTTACATTGGCCATTTTTTCAGGATAGTCTGTATAGGTCACCGTGATGATTTTTCGTTGATCATCTACTGTCGCAGTTGCAACTTTTTGACCACTTGGATCCAATAGGTCTATGGTATCTGTTTCAAAAACCTTAAAACCATCTCCAAGTTGGATAACTGTCTGATCGCCTGCTTTTACACGACCGTTCGGTAAAACAAAGTTTGCTTCAACATTAAAACTTTCCCAAACACCGAGTGGTTCTGTTAAGTCACCGCCAGTCGATTTAGAGATGTTCACTGAGCTTACAACATCATTGATCGTATCGGCATGTACTTTAGTAAGCTCATTGGGTTTAGCAAATCCTAAAGTTGCTAATAAAAACAAGGCAACTGTTGTCACAACAGCATAGAGCCACTTTTTCATAAACGATTTTTCTCCTTTTTTACGTTTACTAGATAAGTCCAGTCAGGAATGAAGACCATTACCTATTACAGATTTTTACAAAACCTATCTTTTCTCATTATAGTTGATTTGCTTTGATAGTACAAGCAATTTTATATATTTTTTGTCCGTAACATACATTTTTTTGACACAAATAAAAACTAGCCTCCTGTTTCCTCAGGTTGCTAGCTTTCCGTTTGTTTATAATGGAATTCCAAAGACCTCTAAAGAAGCCAATTCAGAGGATTGGAGCCTACGCCACTGCCCCAATTCGAGACTAGAATCCAAGCTCAATGGCCCCATGGAAATCCGCTCTAGATCGGTGACTTCTTTGCCACAAGCTGCGACCATGCGCTTGACCTGGTGGAATTTGCCTTCAGCGATGCGAATCTGAACCAAGCAACTATCGGTTTCTCGATCAACTTCCAACATTTCCAACTCAGCTGGCAGGGTGGTGAAATCCTTCAATTCTATTCCTTCTTTGAAGCGGACGACATCTTCCTGGGTCATGATGCCAGCTACTTGGGCACGGTAGACCTTGTCCACATGTTTCTTAGGCGATAGCATGGCATGAGCCAACTTACCATTATTGGTCAAGAGGAGTAAGCCATGGGTATCGATATCTAGCCGTCCGACAGGAAAGACTTCCTTGTGTCTGGCCGTGTCATCTAGCAAATCTAAGACTGTTTGATGGCGGTCATCTTCCGTTGCTGAAATGACCCCTTTGGGTTTATTGAGCAGATAGTAAACAAACTCTTCATGGAATAAACTTTCTCCCAGATAGGTCACTTGATCCTTATCTGGATCAATATGGACCTTGGCAGAGGTTTCTACCTTTCCATTGACCTGAATCTTTTTTTGCTTGAGGACTTGCTTGACTTCTGTCCGACTTCCCACTCCACAGTCCACTAAATATTTATCTAGACGCATGCTTGCCTCCTTCATTCTTCTTATCATTATACCATGAACCGGACTAGGATTCTTTCCTTTTCTAGTTTACAGTCCGTCTGGTCCATTAGCACCCCTCAATCAATTGGCAAACTTTCATTCTAAAAGGAATTATGATATGATGGTTTCTAGAAAAAAGGAGTGAATGAGAACATGTCTGCAATCGAAACTATTACAAAAGCTGCCCATCTAATTGATATGAATGATATTATCCGCGAAGGCCACCCAACTTTACGTGCTATCGCTGAAGAGGTCACTTTCCCACTGTCAGATCAAGACATCATCCTAGGGGAAAAGATGATGCAGTTCTTGCACCATTCGCAGGATCCTGTCATGGCAGAAAAATTAGGCCTTCGAGGTGGAGTTGGACTCGCTGCCCCTCAGTTGGACATTTCTAAGCGCATCATTGCCGTTCTCGTCCCAAATCCAGAGGACGAAGAAGGAAATCCTCCAAAAGAAGCCTACTCCATCCAAGAAGTCATGTACAATCCTAAAATTGTCTCCCACTCAGTCCAAGATGCGGCTCTAGGAGATGGCGAAGGGTGTCTCTCTGTAGACCGCAACGTTCCTGGTTATGTGGTTCGCCACGCGCGTGTAACGGTAGACTACTATGACAAGACCGGAGAAAAGCACCGTATCAAACTCAAAGGTTACAACTCCATTGTGGTCCAACACGAAATCGACCACATCAATGGCGTTATGTTCTACGATCGGATCAATCCGAAGGATCCTTTCGCTGTCAAAGATGGTATGCTCATTTTAGAATAAGAAAAAAGACCCATGGGTCTTTTTTTATTAAGGTGTGACAGAGAAAGTGGTTGGAATCTCGATGCCATTTTGTAAGAGGGCATCATGATAGAGTTTATAGTAAAGATGGTAGATGGCCACTTGGCTCCCCGATTGGACCATCATGGCCACACGGAAGGAATAGCGACCCGTTGATTTTTCAATTTGTGGCCCTAAAATTGTTGGACCATCTAAGATTTCTGGATGTTTCTGTGTTTGTTCATCGTTGACTTGCTGGAAGATCTGATAAATCTTATCGAGATCAGTTTGAGCAGAAATCGGCATATCAATTAAAACGCGCTGGTTGCCCCGCGAGAGATTGCTAACAACCATAATATTGCGATTAGGGATAAAATGCAAGGTCCCATCTGCATCTCGCACCTGGGTCGTCCGAATGCCGACACTCGACACTGTCCCTGCGATGGTAATCGGACCATTGGTCACTCGCACCGTATCTCCAACATCCAATTGGCGCTCAAGAAGAATAAAGAAGCCATTGACCAAATCCGATAAGAAGCCTTGAGCTCCCATACCAATGGCAACTCCTGCAATTCCAGCACCCGCCAAAAGACTTGAGACTGGCAAGCCGAGGATGGAAAGAATCCAGTAAATCAGGATAAAATAGAGACAGTAATTCAACAGACTCTCTACCAGCCTTAAAATAGTATTCCTACGCGCTTCGTCTTGACCTACATAATTCAGAGAAGGCTTCAAGATGCGTTTCACCATGCTACGAAGTAGTTTTTTGGCAAGCAAAAATAAAATAAATAAAATAGCTAAGGAAATCAATTTCGAAACCAACTCATCCATGATTTTGGTCCAATCAAACTGACTGACATAGCGGGAAAAAATATTCTTCATACCTTCTATCAATCTCCTTCTTCTTTTTCTAATGGTTTGATTATATCAGATTTTAGGCTATAGAACCACTAACCTCCTCTTATGCTCACCTTGATTTTAAAACTTAACTATCGTATAATGGACGGTAAACTTTCAATAAAGGAGGTCCTTATGGTCAAACGATTCATTCAAACTTGGAATAAAACCAACCTGATGAAGCGGATTGCAATCGGAATCTTCGTTGGAGCTCTCTTAGCTATGCTGCTTCCTCAAGCATCTGCAATTGGTCTATTAGGGGAAATCTTTGTAGGAGGCTTGCGGGCAATTGCTCCTCTTCTAGTCTTCGCCCTTGTCGCTAACGCCCTCTCCCAGCACCAAAAGGGAACCCAAACCAATATGAAATCAGTCATTGTCCTCTACCTCCTGGGAACTTTTGCGGCAGCCTTGGTAGCAGTCCTGGTGAACTATCTCTTTCCTATTACCATTTCTTTAACGGGAACTAGTGCTGAAGGAACTTCTCCCGATGGACTAGGGGAAGTTATCAGCAACCTTCTTTTAAAAATCGTGGACAATCCCCTCAATGCCCTTATCCAGGCTAATTATATCGGGATTTTATCCTGGGCCGTAGTCTTTGGTGTTGCCATGAGAGAAGCTAGCGAGCACAGTAAGGACCTCCTTCAAACCCTAGCAGATATTACTTCCAAGATTGTCGAATGGATTATTAACCTAGCTCCATTTGGAATTCTAGGCTTGGTCTATACAACGATTGCAGGACAAGGCTTTGATGGACTCAAGAGCTATGGGCTCCTCTTACTTCTCTTGGTTGGCACCATGCTCTTCGTTGCTCTAGTCATCAACCCAATTTTTGTCTACATCATGATTCGCAAAAATCCTTATCCTCTAGTCTTCAAATGTCTACGAGTCAGTGGATTGACTGCCTTCTTTACTAGAAGCTCTGCTGCTAACATCCCTGTCAATATGAAACTTTGTAAGGAGCTAGGTCTCAACCCTGATACTTACTCAGTTTCTATTCCTCTGGGATCTACTATTAATATGGCTGGAGCTGCCGTTACCATTAATACCTTGACCCTGGCTGCTGTCAATACCTTAGGTATCCAAGTTGACTTTGGGACTGCCCTGATCCTCAGTATTGTTGCAGCTGTTTCAGCCTGTGGGGCTTCTGGAGTAGCCGGTGGTTCCCTTCTCTTGATTCCTGTCGCCTGTAGCCTCTTTGGTATCGACAATGATATTGCTATGCAAGTAGTCAGCGTGGGCTTCATTATTGGTGTCATCCAAGATTCTTGTGAAACAGCCCTCAACTCATCAACAGATGTCCTCTTTACAGCTATTTCTGAAATGAAAGATTGGCCCAAAGAAAAACGCTATTAAGTCAGAAGAGAGTGGGACAGAAATCGGTAATTCGTTAGAATTCGATTTCGTCGTCCCACCTCCGCACAGTTGAGTAGGGCTGTAAAAGCTGATGAAATCAGCGTAGTAGAGCCCACTCAACCACTGCGTCTTGCTCGATAATCCAAAGACAATTGAGAGGCTAGGGCTTTTGTCCCAGCCTCATTTCTTTTTCTTAAAATACCGTTTGCTTTCCTTTATAATCACAGGTGATAAGGCTAACAAGGCGACGAGGTTCGGCAAGGCCATCAGTCCATTTACAATATCAGCAATGACCCATACCAACTCCAACTGAAGAAAGCCTCCCAAGCCCACCATCAAGATAAACAGAAGGCGGTAATAGGGAATCAGTTTAACACCTGCTAGAAATTCGACACAACGTTCACCATAGTAAGACCAACCCAAAATGGTCGTCGTCGCAAACAAGACCAAACAAAGGGTCAGAATGATCCCACCGATATGGCCGAAGGTCGAGATAAAGACCTGCTGGGTCAAATCACTCCCACCTTCCCCCACTGTTGTCCACTGGCCAGACACTAAAATAGCTAGACCAGTTAGGCTACAAATAATAATGGTATCGATGAAGGTCCCGGTCATAGAAATCAAACCTTGCTCCACCGGCTCTTCCGTTTTTGCTGCCGCTGCTGCAATCGGCGCGGATCCCAGTCCTGATTCATTGGAGAATACTCCACGCGCCACTCCTTTTTGAATAGCCTCTTTCACCAAGGCTCCAGAAAAACCACCAATGGCCGCGGTTCCCGTAAAAGCATCTTGGAAAACTTGAGATAGAACGGTCGGTAGCTGGTCCATATTCAAGACAAGGATGTAAACTGTCGCAAAGATATAAGCCGCAGCCATAAAAGGAACCACCTTTTCAGAAACCTTGGAGATCCAATGAATCCCGCCAAAAATAACAGCCGAAACAATTCCTGCAATGACTAGACTAGCCACTTGAGGGGAAAGTTGAAAACTAGTCTTCAAAGCGCCAGTAATGGCATTCACCTGGGTCATGGTTCCAATCCCAAAGAGAGCCACCAAAACACCTGCCAAGGCAAAGAAGATGGCAAGGGGACGCCACTTTTCACCCATCCCATGGAGGATATAGTACATCGGTCCTCCTGAAATATGACCATTGTCATCCTTGGTCCGGTAGCGAATGGCCAACAAACCTTCTGCATACTTGGTCGCCATCCCAAAGAAGGCCGCCATCCACATCCAAAAGAGGGCACCTGGACCTCCTGTCTGAATAGCTGTCGCTACTCCGACAATATTTCCTGTCCCAACTGTCGCTGCCAAGGCTGTTGCCAAGGCACCGAAGCTAGAGATATCCCCTTCTCCTTGATCTTCTGTAAAAATGAGCCGAAAAGCTTGGGGTAAACGAAAAACTTGCAACAAGCCCAAGCGGACACTCAGGTAAATCCCAGTCCCTACCAAGAGAATCAAGAGGGGAGTTCCCCAGACCACATTATCTACTTGTTTAAAAAATGCCAGCCAATTTGTCATCCTTATCTATTTCTCCTTTTATCATTTGTCTATCTTTAGGAAGGGATAGTCATCCACTTCCTACACATCAACCAACCAATTATCCAAAGAGAAAAAGAAAGAGTACATGTCAAACATGTACTCTAGTGCTCCAAATAAAAACCAAAAAGGCTTCTATCTTTTGCTCTGTCCTTTTACCTGAGAGTTTGAGTAGAATGCTCTACCTTGCCCCTTCGGTGCCTTTACGGTCTCTCCAGAGTTCCGTCCATTTCACAGTCATAGGAAGGCCCTACTTCTGAAAAACTTCATCCGGTATGATGTTCAATTTTTTCCATTTTAGCACAATTTGAAAAACAGGTCAATATTTTCAGAAATTATCATAAAAACACGCTTGTTTCACCTAACTAGTCACTCAAAGAGAAATGGTTGGTCATCAGGTTGCTAGCATCCAACAAGATCTTGTCCAATAAGCGATCCGTCGCTTCTTGAATCTGATCACTCATTTCCTGATTTTCTCTTTCGAAGTCAACATTTTGTCCTGCTGCCAAGCCTTGATCCACTCGTCCAATCCGGGCATGCCCAAGGGCCATAGTTCTTTCTTGGTAATCTTCTAAATCTCCAACATGATGACTATAATGAGCATCTGCCAGACCAGCAATAATCCGATTGGTCCAATAGAAGGAATCCGTCGTCACTTTTTCTGTCGTGTTGGCAAAATAATCTGGTGTTTTATCTACCTGGGTAAAGAAAGGAACAGCTGTATTGAAGGGCATAGACCCATAGCAAAGCCATTGAATCCCGGTTGTTTCTTGAGGACGATTTGGCCGCAATTGGAGAATGGCCGTCTGGCTAGTTCGGTTAATACCAATGGTACGGAAGGTCCGACGACTATGACTTTCCCCTTCTGAGCCATAGGGATCATAAACTGAATCCTGGTAGTGACTGCTGAGGACATATTTGACATCTTCAATCGTAATCTTGCGATAGGGTTTTTGACACCAAGGAAGGAAGAAGGAACGAGGATCTTGCTCCACTTCTGGGTTGAGGAACCGTTGAATATCCCAAGCACGTGGTGTGTTGTAATGGCGGTCCTTGTCTCGTTGGCTCCCAAAAGCATAACGAGGGTTAAAGGAGGAACCGTCAAAATCTAAGGCCAAGTGATGCCGTTTCACAAAATCGTTCAAGTCTGGGTCACATAAGAATTCTTCCGGGCGATCAAACTCAAAGCGATCACTTCCCAATTGATTGGGATTGGTCACATAGGCATCGTCAGGTACACGGCGGGCCATCCAGTGATGACCTCCGATGGTTTCCAACCACCAGATTTCATTGACATCGCTGATAGCCACCCCATTAGACTCATAGGTGCCGTATTCCTCTAGGAGTTTCCCCAAGCGAAGCACTCCTTCACGAGCAGTCTGAACATAAGGAAGGACCAAGGTCAGCATGTCTTCCTCCCCAATGCCACTTTCCACCAGAGGATCCGCACCCAAGACCCGGCTATTGGTCGTAATGGTTTCTGTTTCACTCATAGCCACATTATAGTGATTGATACCCGCTTCTCCCCAGATACCATCCTTAGGAATAGCATCTGGAACAGCTGTGTAACGAACAGGGTTATCAGGCAGATCTATCTCAAAAGGAGATAGGACTGAACGATAATGACGGGGTTGATCCTCTGGCTGAACAACGATAAATTTCTTAGGGGTAAACACTCCGTTTTGAGAGTCTTCCGTGCGAGCTACAATGGTTGAACCATCATAGCTAGCACCTTTTCCGACGAGTATGGTGGTGCAAGAATCGGACGAACGATTAGGGGTCATAAACTTTCCTTCTTTCCGTTTAAACTGACTGTATTATAGCAAAAAGCGTGCCTGATTAAAAGGCACGACTGACTCTTTGCTTATTTAAAGGTAACAATTGTTGCTCCGCTTCCTCCTGCATTTTGAGGAGCGTATTCAAAGCTTTTGACATGCTTATTGCGACGAAGGTACTTAGTGACCCCTTCCCGGATGACCCCTGTTCCAATGCCGTGGATGATATCGACTTGGGCCATATTGTTGAGAAGAGCTTGGTCGATAAAGCTGTCTAATTCTTCCATGGCTTCCTCATACCGTTTACCACGAAGGTCCAAGCGAGCCCGAGGCCCGTTGACGTTGGAGCGTTTGACCACGTGAACCTGGCGCTTTTTCGGTTGGGAAGCATCTTTTTCAGCTTTTAGAAGATTAAATTCTTTTTCTTCCAAGGTCATCTTGATTAGTCCCACTTGGGCTTCCCAACGACCATCCTTGAGCTGCTTAGTAAGACTTCCTCTTTGCCCATAGCTGATGACCAAGATCTCGTCTCCTACTTTTGGAGCTCGGGCTTTCTTGGCCTGTTTCAAGACCTTGTTTTTTGATAGGTCGACCGTTTCTGGAGCTAATTTCTTCAACTGAGACTTAGCCTCAATAATTTCATGGGGCTTGAGTTGTGATTTGGCATGGAGACCTTGTAAGATCTGGTCGCTTTCTGCTAGAGCCAGACCTACAATTTCTTGCGCTTCTTTACGCGCCTTGTTAAGCTCTGTCTCCCGCTCCCTGGTCAACTCATTATACAATTTCTTGAGGACACGGTTGAATTTTAGGTTTTCCTGTTCGACATCTCGGATGGAGTCGAGGCGTTTGCGACTTTCTAGGGTCTGAGCTTCCAACTTTTCAATGATGCGGTTGACATCCCGATCTTGATTGGTCATCCCCTGCGCTTGACGAACGATCACTTCTGATAAGCCTAGACGACGAGCGATCTCAAAGGCATTAGAACGTCCTGGTACCCCCTGCATAAACCGATAGGTCGGACGCAAGCTGTCCGTATCAAATTCCATGCTAGCATTTTGAACACCAAGGGTTTCAATCCCATAGGCCTTAAGTTCTGGATAGTGGGTGGTTGCCATAGTCTTGATCCCTCGTAAGCGGAGATCTTCTAGAATGGCAATCGCTAGTGAAGCCCCTTCTTGGGGATCCGTTCCAGCTCCCAACTCATCCAGCAAGACCAAGGATTCCTCATCGACCTGCTCCAAAATAGAGACAATATTGGTCATGTGACTGGAGAAGGTAGATAGGCTCTGCTCGATCGACTGCTCATCCCCAATATCAGAGAAGATTTGCGTGAAGACAGCTACCTTACTCCCAGTATCTGCTAGGATTGGCAACCCCGACTGGGCCATTAATTGGGCTAGTCCTAGGGTCTTCAGCATGATGGTCTTCCCACCCGTATTCGGTCCTGTAATCACAATCTCTGTGAGGTCTTTGCCAAAGTGGATATCATTGGGAACAGCCTTCTCGATCAAGGGATGGCGAACCTGCAGAAGCTGAATCTCCCCTTGAGCTGACAAGGCTGGAATGGTCCCTTTTCGATCCTGTAAAAAGCGATGTTTGGCACGAACGAGGTCAATATGACCGATTAGCCAAGCATTGTTCCGAATTTCCCCCGCATGAGGCCGAAGGAGATTTGAAATTTCTTCCAAGATCCGGAGCATCTCGAAGCGTTCATCCGCACGATGGTTCGCAATCTCTTCATTGAGATTGACGACTGCTCGAGGTTCGATATAGACAGTATTCCCACTAGCAGAAATATCGTGAACTACACCGGCAATCCGATTGCGGTAGGTGTTTTTGACTGGCAAAACATTTCGTCCATTCCGACTAGCTACGACCTGATCAGCCAGCATTTCGGACTTGCTCTTCAACAATTCTTGCAGAATATCTCGCACTTGGTGTTCATTCTCTTGAATCCGTCGACGGATTTTAGCCAAAGTTTCGCTGGCAAAATTTTCGATAAATCCAGCCTCATTAATGGCATGTAAACTTCCCTGCAACTGTGGAAGATCGACTAGATTTTCAAAAATTCGATCCAGTTTTTCCAAGCGGACATTTTCTAATTCATCATAAAAATTTCGCAATTCATGAGTCACGCGCAAGACTTTCTTCACCGCTAACAATTCATCAATATTGAGCGATGTTTCCAATTCTAAACGTTTGGTCACCGGACGAATTTCTTGGATGGTGGGCACGCTAAAGTGCGGATGCTCCACAAATATCTGAGCCATATCCGCCATCTCAAGAAAGGCAGTTTCAATTGCTTCTTTTTTTGCAAGCGGGGCTAATTCCTGTAACTCCACCTCGCCCTGCTCCGTTTGTAAATAGGGCTCTACTAAGTTTTTGACTTTTTGAAACTCTAAGGTTTCGAGAATTTTTTGATTCATGTTTCTCCACAACAGAAAAGGAGGCTGATTTTGGTCTGAGCCTCCCCTTCCTTTCTATAATATCTCTCATGAACTTTTACACATGATGAGAAGTGATTACGCACCTAAGATTTTTACAACCCAAAGTTGTTTCAAGAGGCCTGCTGTAAGGGGGCTATGTTGCACCATAAATCGAATGAGGAAACTTCCATGGAGCCGATCTTGAATGGCTGCCATGGGGATGGTTGATAAAATCGTGAATCCCATTTGCAGAACAAAGTAAGTCACCAAGACAGCTAAAACACCACTGGCAATCTGAAACGGAAACTCCTCCCATTTTTCAGGTGTTGGAATCAAGGGAATAAAGAGTCCAATCACTCGACCAATCGCATAGACCAAAACAAACAAGATGAAATAAGCCAAACCAGCGTAAAAAACTTTGTCTAAGTGAAAGAGTTGGTCCGCACCATAAAAATAGGTTTTTGAAGCTTGTGTTGCACTCGAAAATGGGATCCATAGACTAATGGTTTTTGCCAAGGACTGATAGCCTGATCCTGCGACCAACATGGCCACAATCATGGTGAAAAAATAATATCCTTGAAGCAAAATCCCTCGTGAATACCCAATATAAAAACTCCAAGCTAGGATGAATAAAATCAGGATTGAAAACATGCAACTCCCCTTAATTAGATGATCTACCGACCAGGCCATCTAGGGCCTTGCGACGAAAGTCTTCCAATTCTTTTTCCTTATCGTCAAACTCAATCTCACGACTCAATTGTGTTGATAAACTATTGATTGCTAGTAAAATAGCCAGGGTCTCATCATCAGCAGCTGGCATTTGTTCTTTAATCGCTTCATATTTTTCCTTCGCGACCCGTTCAACTTCTTCCATGAAGAGATTATCATGATTAGTTGTGAGAGTCAGCGATTTATTACCGAAAGTAAATTTGTATCTATTTAAGCTGGACATAAAAAATCACCTCACGATATTATATCAAAATCTAGCCTGCTTGTCAGTAGAAAAATCCCCTTCCTATAGGAGATACTGGAGGCAGTAGGCCACGGTTTATCTTTTTTCTCCCCAAGCATGATACAATAGAGAAAGTAGGAAAGGACGTAAAAAAATGAATATTTATGATTTCTCTATAGAAGCCCAAGACGGGAGCACCATCCCCCTAGAAACCTATCGAGGGCAAGTGCTTCTCATCGTCAATACAGCAACAGGTTGTGGTCTGACGCCTCAATACCAGGGATTGCAAGAGCTCTATGAGCGCTACCATAACAAAGGTTTCGAAATCCTTGACTTTCCATGCAATCAATTTATGGGCCAAGCGCCGGGCAATGCTGAAGAAATCAATCAGTTTTGTAGCCTCCATTACCAAACCAGCTTCCCACGCTTCGCAAAAATAAAAGTCAATGGGAAAGAAGCCAGTCCCCTTTACCAATGGCTCAAAGAACAAGCTAGTGGTCCCTTGGGCTCCCGTATTGAATGGAATTTCGCCAAATTCTTGATCAATCGCCAAGGCCAGGTCGTCCACCGCTTCTCTTCAAAAACCGATCCTCAAGCAATTGAAGCAAGGCTAAAAGAAGTCCTTTCAGACTAAATTCGGTTGGTCTTTTTCTGGCCTTTCATAGAGCATTTATGATACAATAAGGGCTATGGAAACAATCACATTGTCCCCTCAAAATGAGGACATCCAAGCATTTGTTCGTCAGTACCAAGACCATTTGGCGCCTTCAAAAAATCCATATATCCGATATTTTTTTAAGGCTCCTGGTGCAACCATTTCGATTTACACATCAGGAAAGGTTGTCCTGCAAGGTAATCAGGCCACGCGCTATGCTGCTTTTTTCGGTTACCAGCAAGATCCGATAGACCAAGCACTTGCCGGACAAGACTTCTCCTTAATCGGAACGGATGAAGTTGGAAACGGCTCTTACTTTGGAGGGCTTGCCGTAGTTGCTTCACTGGTCAGCCCGGAGCAACATGCCCGCTTAAAAAGTCTAGGAGTTGGGGATTCTAAAACCCTGGATGATCGAAAAATTCGAGCTCTCGCACCGATCCTCAAAAAAGAAATCCCACATCAGGCCTTGCTGCTGACACCTAAGAAATACAATCAGGTCATCGCCTCTGGCTACAATGCGGTATCTGTCAAGGTCGCCCTCCACAATCAAGCTATTTTTTTGCTCTTGCAACAAGGAGCAAAAGCTCAAAAAATTGTGGTCGATGCCTTTACGACCAAGAAAAACTATGATCGCTATGTTCAGGCAGAAGCGAATCAGGTTTCACAAGTCGTCACCCTAGAAGAAAAGGCCGAAGGAAAATACCTGGCGGTAGCTGTGAGTTCCATTATCGCTCGCGATCTCTTCCTCCAAAATCTGGAAGAATTGAGTCAAGAACTAGGCTATACCCTTCCTAGTGGAGCTGGTACTCCCTCAGATAAGGTTGCTGCTCAACTATTACAGGCCTATGGCATTCAAGCCCTTGACTACAGTGCCAAACTTCACTTTAAAAATACAGAAAAAGCAAAAAAATTGATAGAAAGATAAAGCATGAAACGTTCAAAAAAATCAAACAATCCAGTCCGTTCTTTCCTGAAAGAATGGGCGCTCTTTGCCCTCATTATTGGAGGCATTATTCTCTCTCGTATTTATCTGTGGACGCCTGTCCGTGTCGATGGCCATTCTATGGATCCAACCTTGGCAGACAGTGAATACCTTCTCGTTATCAATAAACTGCCTATCGACCGTTTTGATATCGTGGTCGCTAGTGAAACAGAAAATGGAAAAACCAAAGAAATCGTTAAACGGGTCATTGGACTCCCTGGCGAAACCATCGAGTACAAAAACGATGTCCTCTATATCAACGGCAAAGAAACTGACGAGCCCTACTTGAAAGAATACATTCAAAAATTCAAAGAGGATAAATTACAGTCAACCTATTCTGGAAAAGGGTTCGAAGAAAATGGAGAGCTCTTCCGCCAAATGGCACAGATAGCCGAGGCTTTCACTGTTGATAAAGATGGAAGTGCGACCTTCACGAAAAAGCTCTTGGATGATGAATATCTACTCCTTGGTGATGATCGAATCGTTTCAAAAGATAGCCGCCAGGTTGGGGCTTTCAAGAAGGATCAAATCAAAGGAGAAGCCGTTCTTCGCCTCTGGCCACTCCTTCCATTCCAGACTTATTAACCCATGATGAGGTTGGAACTCTTGTTCCAATCTCTTTCAATATCTTCGTGAGAGATACTCTCTCTGATTACTACTAAAAAGGAAACTCTGCATGGAATACTATTTCTCAGGAACCATTGAGCGAGTCATTTTTGAAAATCAAAGTAGTTTTTTCCGTATCTTATTGTTGGATATCAATGATACCGATGCAGAGGACTATGATGACTTTGAAATTATCGTTACTGGAACGATGGCAGATATCGTTGAAGGAGAAGATTATACCTTCTGGGGAGAACTGGTCCATCATCCGAAATATGGCCAACAGTTGCAAATGAATCGCTATGAACGAGCCAAACCCACCAGCAAAGGCTTGGTGAAATACTTCTCTAGCGATCATTTTAAAGGAATTGGACTCAAAACAGCCCAAAAGATCGTGGATCTCTATGGTGAGGATACCATTGATAAAATCCTTCAAGCACCTGAAAAGCTGGCCTCTATCTCCGGACTTTCTAAAAAGAATCGCGAGGCCTTTGTCGAAAAACTCCAGCTCAACTATGGTACAGAACGGGTCCTCGCCCAACTTGCCAACTATGGTATCCCTAATAAACTAGCCTTCCAAATCCAAGATTTCTACAAGGAAGAAACCTTGCAAATCGTCGAATCGGCTCCCTATCAATTGGTCGAAGATATTCAAGGAATGGGTTTTAAGATTGCCGACCAACTAGCAGAAGAATTAGGGATTGCCAGCGATGCACCTGAACGCTTCCGAGCCGGGCTAGTCCATAGTCTGTTAACTCTCTCCTTAGAAACAGGGGACACCTATGTTGAAGCCAAAGAATTGCTCCAGGCCACTATCCAACTCTTGGAAGCATCCCGTCCCGTTGAGCTCGATCCAGCTAGCGTTGCCCAAGAATTGGCCAGTCTCATCGAAGAAGACAAGGTGCAAAACATTGACACTAAGATTTTCAACAACAGCCTCTTCTTTGCGGAAGAAGGGATTAGAAGCCATATCGGTCGCCTGCTAGAAAAAGGAAAGCAAGAATCTTTCGAACCAGAAAAAATCGAACAAACAATTGATGACATTGAAGAAGATCTCCATATCCACTACGATCCCATCCAACGGAAGGCTATCCAGGAAGCCATCCAGCAAAAGGTCTTCGTGCTAACAGGTGGACCAGGAACGGGGAAAACAACTGTTATCAATGGGATTATCGGAACCTACGCTCGCCTGCACCATTTGGACCTTCGGAAGAAATCTCAATTACCAATCCTCTTAGCTGCTCCAACCGGTCGAGCAGCGCGAAGAATGAGTGAACTGACTGGTCTTCCGAGCGCCACCATTCATCGTCACTTAGGAATGACGGGAGACGACGACACGAGTCACTTGGACGATTATCTCGATGCGGATTTTATCATTGTCGATGAATTTTCTATGGTGGATACTTGGTTAGCCAATCAGCTTCTCAGCAATATCTCCTCCAATACCAAACTCTTAATTGTTGGAGATGCCGATCAGCTTCCTTCTGTGAGTCCTGGACAAGTCTTGTCCGATCTCCTACAGATCCCAAGCATCCCTCAAGTCAAACTAGAACACATCTTCCGTCAAGGTGAGGATTCGACCATCGTCACTTTGGCCAGTCAGATTCGCAAAGGCCAACTGCCTTCTGATTTTACAGAGAAAAAGCCCGATCGTTCCTATTTTGAAGCGCCGAGCGAGCTCATCGCTCCCATGATTGAAAAAATCACCAGCGCTGCCCTTCGCAACGGCATCCCGGCCCGGGACATCCAGGTTCTTGCTCCTATGTATCGAGGTTCTGCTGGCATTGACCAGATTAATGGTCTCATGCAAGAACTTCTCAATCCATTAGAAACAGATGCTCTTTTCTTTCAAGCGCTAGATTGCCAGTATCGAAATGGTGACAAGGTCATCCACCTAGTCAACGATGCCGAGAGCAATGTCTTTAACGGAGATATTGGCTACATTACCGACCTTTTACCGGCTAAGTATACCGAATCCAAACAAGATGAACTCACCATCCAGTTTGACGGCAATGAATTGGTCTACCCACGCAATGAATGGTACAAGATTCGCCTGGCCTATGCCATGAGTATCCATAAGTCTCAAGGGAGTGAATTCCCCGTGGTCATCCTTCCCTTGACCAATCAGAGTCGACGGATGCTCCAACGCAATCTGATCTACACAGCCATTACCCGTTCCAAGAGCAAACTCATCCTTCTGGGAGAATACACTGCATTTCACTTTGCGACACAGAATACCGGAACCGCACGAAAAACCTATCTGATTGAACGCTTTTCGGATGTGCTTCCTCAAGGTAGAGAGTCTTCCTCAGCCAGCACCACTCATCTGAAAAATACTTCTCAAACAACAGAGCCCCAAAAGGAGCTCGTCTCAGTTGAAAACCACTCTGACTTATCTGCTTCCCAAGCTTCTCAACAAGGCTATCGATTAACAGAGGACAATTACTTAAGCATTGATCCCTTGATTGGCCTCACTGAGGAAGAGATTCAACACTTCTTCAAAAACTAGTTAAAAATTCCCCGTAAGCATACTAACTTACGGGGTTTTTTCTATTAGAAATCCTTCATAGGATTCCTGAGACTCGGAAGAAAAATTAGTGAGGGTCACCCCTAAGAGGCGAATACCTGAGGGATTAGTCTCCAAACTCTGATAAAGCTCCTGAGCCACTCTCTGAATGACTGCTGGGTCACTGGTTGCTTCCTCTAAACTGCGTCTCTTGGTCAAGGTCGTAAAATCTGCATAACGAATCTTGAGTACCAAGGTCTTACCAATTTTCTGATGCTTGGCCAAACTGCTCGCCACTTTTTCAGATAGGTTGGCTAGTTCTTTTAGCACATCATCCTCGGCCACCAGCAATTTTCGATAGGTGCGTTCCTTCCCAATGGACTTGCGAATACGATTGCTCTTGACCGGACTGTTATGGATCCCCCGAGCCTTTCGATAAAGATCAAAACCAAAGCGCCCAAAGTGATCGATGAGAGTCATTTCCGGCACTTCTAAGAGATCTGCACCAGTATAAATTCCTAAATCATGAAGCCGCTCCACTGTCCGTTTTCCCACACCATGAAACTTAGCTACATCTAGCTGACTTAAAAAATCTTGAGCTTGCTCGGGTAAAATAACGGTTAGTCCTCGAGGCTTCTGGTAATCACTGGCAATTTTTGCAAGAAACTTATTGTAGGAAACTCCGGCAGAAGCAGTCAAATGCAACTCATTCCAAATATCATGCTGAATCAAGCGGGCTACTTTGACAGCAGACTGAACACCAAGCTTATTGTTGGTCACATCCAGATAGGCTTCGTCGATGCTCATAGGCTCAATTAGATCGGTGTAGCGTTTAAATATTTCTCTGACTTGGAGACCGACAGCCTGGTACTTCTCGTAGTTGCCAGGGATGAACACTGCCTGAGGACAACGTTCGTAGGCTTCTTTGGAACTCATAGCCGAATGGACGCCATATTTTCTGGCTTCATAATTGCAGGTTGATACCACTCCTCTTCCACCAGACAAACGGGGATCATGGCCAATGATGACAGGCTTTCCCTTCAATTCAGGATGGTCGCGCTCTTCAACGGACGCAAAAAAGGCATCCATGTCGATATGAATGATCTTACGGCTCGTATCATTTACTAAAGGAAATATAAGCATGGGCAACCTCCTTTTTCATTATATCCTTATCAACGATTTTTTCCCACTAATTTCCACCTTTCCCAAGGCAAAAATATAATACAGTTTATTCATCTATACCTTTCTGTATTATAAAAGAATCCAAAATCTTTTTGCTATCCCCTTTGTGAAACCGATTTCTATGTGGTATACTACTATTGTAAGTGCAACAGATTTGTTGCTAGAAAGATATAAGAGGATTTAAACATGGTTGTTAAAACAGTTGTTGAAGCACAAGACATTTTTGACAAAGCCTGGGAAGGCTTCCAAGGGGAAGACTGGAAAGAAAGAGCCAGCATCTCACGCTTTGTACAAGCTAACTACACTCCATATGATGGAGACGAAAGCTTCCTAGCTGGACCAACTGAACGTTCTCTTCACATCAAGAAGATTGTTGAAGAAACAAAATCACACTACGAAGAAACTCGTTTCCCATACGATACTCGTCCAACTTCTATCGCTGATATCGCAGCTGGATACATTGACAAAGAAAACGAAGTCATCTTCGGTATCCAAAACGATGAGTTGTTCAAATTGAACTTCATGCCTCGTGGTGGTATCCGTATGGCGGAAACTACTTTGAAAGAAAATGGATTTGAGCCAGATCCAGCTGTGCATGAAATCTTCACTAAATATGTAACAACAGTTAACGATGGTATCTTCCGTGCTTATACTACAAACATCCGTCGTGCACGTCACGCTCACACAGTAACTGGTCTTCCAGATGCTTACTCACGTGGACGTATCATCGGGGTTTATGCTCGTTTGGCCCTTTACGGAGCTGACTACTTGATGGCTGAAAAAGCAAACGACTGGAATGCAATCACTGAAATCGATGAAGAATCAATCCGTCTTCGTGAAGAAGTAAACCTTCAATACCAAGCACTTCAAGAAGTTGTTAAATTGGGTGACCTTTATGGTGTAGACGTACGTCGTCCTGCCTTCGATACAAAAGAAGCAATCCAATGGACAAACATCGCCTTCATGGCTGTCTGCCGTGTGATCAACGGTGCTGCTACTTCTCTTGGACGTGTGCCAATCGTTTTGGATATCTACGCTGAACGTGACTTGGCTCGTGGCACTTACACTGAGTCTGAACTTCAAGAATTCGTTGACGATTTCGTTATGAAATTGCGTACTGTTAAATTTGCTCGTACAAAAGCTTACGACCAATTGTACTCAGGTGACCCGACCTTCATCACAACTTCTATGGCTGGTATGGGTAACGACGGGCGTCACCGTGTTACTAAGATGGACTACCGTTTCTTGAACACTTTGGACAACATCGGTAACTCTCCAGAACCAAACTTGACAGTTCTTTGGACTGACAAATTGCCATACAGCTTCCGTCGCTACTGTATGCACATGAGCCATAAACACTCTTCTATCCAATACGAAGGTGTTACAACAATGGCTAAAGACGGATACGGTGAAATGAGCTGTATCTCATGTTGTGTATCTCCACTTGACCCAGAAAACGAAGAACAACGCCACAACATCCAGTACTTCGGTGCTCGTGTAAACGTGCTTAAAGCTCTTCTTACTGGTTTGAACGGTGGTTACGACGACGTTCATAAAGACTACAAAGTATTTGACATCGATCCTATCCGTGACGAAGTTCTTGAATTCGAATCTGTTAAAGCAAACTTCGAAAAATCACTTGACTGGTTGACTGACACTTACGTAGATGCTTTGAACATCATCCACTACATGACTGATAAGTACAACTACGAAGCAGTTCAAATGGCCTTCTTGCCAACTCACCAACGCGCAAACATGGGATTCGGTATCTGTGGTTTCGCTAACACTGTTGATACCTTATCAGCAATCAAATACGCTACTGTTAAACCACTCCGTGACGAAGATGGCTACATCTACGATTACGAAACAATCGGTGAATACCCACGTTGGGGTGAAGATGACCCACGTTCTAACGAATTGGCAGAATGGTTGATCGAAGCTTACACTACTCGTCTTCGCAGCCACAAACTTTACAAGAACGCTGAAGCAACTGTGTCACTTCTTACCATCACTTCTAACGTTGCTTACTCTAAACAAACTGGTAACTCACCAGTCCACAAAGGGGTATACCTCAACGAAGATGGTTCTGTAAACACAAGCAAATTGGAATTCTTCTCACCAGGTGCTAACCCATCTAACAAAGCGAAAGGTGGATGGTTGCAAAACTTGAACTCACTTGCTAGCCTTGATTTTGGCTACGCAGCTGACGGTATCTCACTCACTACTCAAGTTTCTCCTCGTGCTCTTGGTAAAACTCGTGATGAACAAGTAGATAACTTGGTAACTATCCTTGATGGATACTTCGAAAACGGTGGACAACACGTTAACTTGAATGTTATGGACTTGTCAGACGTTTACGAAAAGATTATGAGCGGTGAAGATGTTATCGTACGTATCTCTGGATACTGTGTAAACACCAAATACCTCACTCCAGAACAAAAAACTGAATTGACACAACGTGTCTTCCACGAAGTTCTTTCTATGGATGATGCATTGAGCTAAGATTCAAATAGATTTTTCAAACCAGTCGGAAACGGCTGGTTTTTTCTTGTCCTGTCTTGACTAAATCCGTGGTAACACTAGTACAAATCAGTGAAATTTTGATATAATGGAGACAATCTATTAACAGAACAGGAAGAACAATGGAAGCGTCTAAAGATATGGACCGCGTGATTGACGTCCTCATGTTGGCAGGAACCCTCCTTTTAGAGAGCGGTTCTGAAATCCATCGGGTGGAGGATACCATGATCCGGATTGCTCATTCTCAAGGAATCGATGATTGCAATGCCTTAGCGATGCCAGTCGCTATTTTCTTTTCAATCGAAAATGCCAATATCACGCGGATGAAACGGATCCTGCGAACCAATTACAATATCGAGAAGGTCTGTGATGTCAACCAGATTTCTCGCCAATTAGTCTCTGGGTATATCAATCTCGAAGAAGCCTATCAAGCTTTGATCCAATTAAAACAAAAGGCAGTCCCTTATACCAATCTGCAGTTAACCATCGCGGCAACTCTTAGTGCCCCTTTTTTCTCCATCATGTTTGGCGGGAACTTTTATGATGCGATTGGAGCTGGTATTGCGACCGTCTTTGCCTTTGCTTTCTCTCTAGTAGTTGAAAAATACGTTCGCATCCCTTTTGCTACTGCTTTTGCGGCAGCCTTTGTCTTTGGCTTTTTGGCCCATATTTGGTCTCAATATAGTGGTTTTCCTTCCAATACCGATCTTATCATTGCTGGCTGTGTTATGCCCTTTGTTCCTGGTATTGCCATGACCAATGCCGTCAGGGATCTGATGAATAACCACCTCAACTCTGGGATGAGTAAACTCTTTGAGACCCTACTCATTACCCTTGCCCTTGGTGCCGGGACGACCGTCGCTCTTGTCCTTATGAAATAGAATCATGAATCTAATCGAATTTTTAATCCAAGCGGTGGCTAGTTTGATTGCCATCATTACCTTTTTAATCGTCCTCAATGTGCAACGTTCCATGCTCATCCCTGGAGGAGTTCTAGGGATGGCTATTTGGTTGCTCTACTATATCTTGAGAGGACCTACCAATGTTATCATTGCGACTTTTATTGCAGCAATCGTTGGTTCTTGTATCAGTCAAATTTTAAGCATTATCTATAAGACGCCTGTCGTTGTCTTTATGCTAGCTATTCTTGCCCCTTTAGTTCCTGGATACATTTCCTATCGGACCACTTCCTTCTTTGTCAGTGGCCAATATCAACAAGCAGTGACCAGCGTAACCTTGGTTGTTATTCTGGCCTTGGTCATCTCCATCGGGATGGCTAGCGGGTCTGTCGTCTTGAAACTCTACCATTCTTACCAACGCCATCAAAAAAGAAAAATGACCAATGCCAACTAGCATTGGTTTTCTAATTTTTATCTATGTAATCGCTTGCTTTATCGCTTAAAAGGAGTACAATAATAGTGGAAAAACAAATTCTTTAAAGGATTCGAGGTGTTGCATGATGGTACACAAGTATGTCAAGTATCTTCCTTGGGTGATTCTAGGAGCCCTCCCCTCCTATCAATCAGCGACTTACTATGCCCGTAATTCATTCGACTTGTTCTATCTGACCTTGAACTTTCTGATTGTGTACATCGCTTTAATCGTCTTCTACGAAAAAGTTCTAAGAGACAAATGCAAAGAACTCTTCATACGAATCATGAGCAATCCTAAAAAAGATAAGCAAGGATAAGAGTTGAAGAGAGTGGGACAGAAATCGGTCATTCGTTAGAATTCGATTTCGTCGTCCCACCTCCGCACAGTTGAGTAGGGCTGTAAAAGCTGATGAAATCAGCGTAGTAGAGCCCACTCAACCACTGCGTCTTTCTCGACAATCCAAAGACAATTGAGAGGCTAGGACTTTTGTCCCAGCCTTTTTTGTTTTTCGTCCTCTTTTTTTCAAACAATCCCCTTGACCACCTCGGTCCTAAGAATGATTTCCATACGGATCTGGCTTTTTCAAGGGAGTTTTGCTCTCAAATATGGTAAAATAGTAACGAAATATACTAGTAGATATCAAATTAAAAGAGGTTATTTATGACAATCGGTATTGATAAGATTGGATTTGCGACCAGCCAGTATGTCTTGCGCTTAAGTGAGCTAGCGGCTGCTCGAAATACAGATCCAGAAAAACTCAGTAAAGGGCTCCTATTGAAAGAACTGAGTATTGCCCCTATTACAGAGGATATCGTCACACTTGGAGCAAGTGCCAGCCATAGTATTTTAACCGAAGAAGAAAAAGAAGAAATCGATATGGTCATCCTGGCAACCGAATCAGGAATTGACCAGAGTAAGGCTGCTGCTGTTTTCGTTCACGGTCTTCTAGGAATCCAACCCTTTGCCCGTAGCTTTGAAATGAAGGAAGCTTGCTATGCTGCAACGGCCGCTTTGGACTATGCTAAACTTCATGTTGAAAAATCCCCACAGAGCAAGGTCTTAGTTATTGCCAGCGATATTGCAAAATATGGGATCGACACCCCTGGCGAGCCGACTCAAGGAGCTGGATCTGTCGCTATGCTGGTGACGCAGAACCCCCGTATTCTAGCATTCAACGATGATAATGTAGCTCAGACCCGTGATGTCATGGATTTCTGGCGTCCCAACTACTCAAGCACACCCTTTGTCAATGGGATCTATTCAACTCAACAGTACTTGGATTGCTTGAAAACAACTTGGACAGAGTATCAAAAACGGACTGGTCTGACATTGAATGATTTTGATGCGGTCTGCTTCCACCTACCTTATCCCAAGCTTGCTCTTAAGGGCTTAAAAAAGATTCTTGATAAGAGTCTTTCTCCTGAGAAACAAGCCCAATTGCAATACAATTTTGAACAGTCCATTCTCTACAGCCAAAAGGTTGGGAATATCTATACGGGTTCCCTCTTCCTAGGTTTGCTTTCTCTCCTAGAAAACCAACCTCAACTGGTTGCTGGCGACCGGATCGCCCTCTATGGATATGGAAGTGGTGCGGTAGCGGAGATTTTTAGTGCTCACTTGGTCGAAGGATTTGAGAAAATGCTCCATCCAAACCGTTTAGCAGAATTGGATCAGCGAAAAGCTCTTACGATTGCCGAATATGAGAAAATCTTCTTCGAAGACGCACAATTAGATGCTGAAGGCAATCAAACCTTCCAAGGTTACCAAAATCAAACCTATGCCTTATCAGAAATCAACGAACACCAACGAACCTATGTAAAGGTAGAACACCATGGTTAAATTAACTGGTTTTTCAAAAGCAAGTCCAGCAGAACGTATCGAAAAATTGGCTCAGGCCGGACTCCTTTCAGAAGAAGGACTACAAACAGTAAGGGACAATGACACATTGCCCCTTTCTCTTGCCAATGAAATGGTCGAAAATGTCCTCGGCACCTTAGCCTTACCATTTGGTATAGCTCCTGGCTTCCAGATAGATGGTCAGGAAGTTCAGGTCCCAATGGTGACGGAAGAACCCTCTGTCATTGCTGCTGCTTCTTATGCTGCAGGGTTGATCAAGCGTTCAGGTGGGTTTCAGACCCAGGTGCACAAGCGTCAAATGATTGGGCAAGTGGCTCTCTATGATGTCAGCAATAAAGAAAAGGCCCGTCAGGCGATTACAGAAGCTAAAGAAGAACTGCTCCAACTGGCCAATCAAGCCTATCCTTCCATCGTTAAACGGGGAGGTGGGGCACGAGACCTCTGGACAGAGGTGAAAGGTGACTTTCTCATTTGCTACCTATCCGTTGATCCAAAAGAAGCCATGGGGGCCAATATGCTCAATACTATGCTAGAAGCTCTGGTCGACCCTTTAGAAGACTTAACCGGGGGCCAAGGCTTAATGGCTATTTTGTCCAACCTAGCAACAGATGCCCTCGTCACTGCAAGGTGTAACATAGACTACCGCTTTCTCAGTCGTGATCCCAAGGAAGCTGCCGAAATCGCTCAGAAAATAGCTCTGGCCAGTCAATTAGCGGCTGTTGATCCTTATCGAGCAGCGACTCACAACAAGGGAATTTTCAATGGCATCGATGCTGTCGTCTTAGCAACTGGGAATGACTGGCGGGCGATTGAAGCAGGTGGCCATACCTATGCTAGTCGAACAGGACAAGCTCAAGGACTATCTAACTGGATGGATCATCCAGAACAGCAAGTCCTAGAAGGTCAGCTGACCCTTCCCATGCCTATCGCTACCAAGGGAGGCTCCATCGGACTCAATCCAAGTGTTCAAGTGGCTCATGAACTACTTGGAAATCCCGACGCCCAGACTCTTGCACGGATTATTGTATCCGTTGGCCTAGCTCAAAACTTTGCAGCGCTTAAGGCCTTGGTCAGCACCGGTATTCAACATGGGCATATGAAACTCCAGGCTAAGTCACTCGCCCTACTTGCTGGAGCTAGTCCGTCAGAGGTGGCTCCGTTGGTACAAGCATTGCTAGAAGACAAACCCTTTAACCTGGAAAAGGCCCAAGCTGTTTTAGAGGAAATTCGTCAAAATAACTAAAAAATCCCTCCGTTTACACGGAGGGATTTTTGAATGCAGACAAACTATTATTATTTTACAAAACAGCTGGATGATTTTCAAAAAATGACTTTCATTTTTTAGTCATTTAAGAAGATGAAAAACTTTACGCCGTGAGAAAAGTGCCTGAAACAACTGTGTTTCAGGCACTCGGGAGTTTTGAGACCTTAGGCTCAAAACTAAGTCATGGAACTTCGTAGAAGTTCGCTGACGTCCGTACTCACCTAAGGAAAGTTTCTAAAATTACTTTATTTTCAAGTTAATAATGGATAGAGGGGATTTGTTCATATCCTTCTTTTACACGGCCATAAAGAATATAGGGAACCTTTCTCAAATCGGCAATTGTCTGACAAGAAAGAGCACACATGATCAGGCGTAAATCCTCTTTCCAATCATTGACTTGGGCGATGACCTCGTCAATCGGCTTTGTCTCTACCAGTTCTAAGATGGTCCGAGAAAGACCGACCCCCTTGGCTCCTAAAACAAGCGCCTTGATCATATCCAAGGGATGACGAACGCCACCAGAGGCGAGAACCTCGACCTGATCTATCAGTGGTTGAGCCCCAAGTAGGGCTTGAACCGTTGTTTGTCCCCAGTCATTGAGATAGGAACGATTGCCTCCCCGACGGTTTTCGATATAGGCAAAACTGGTCCCGCCTCTACCAGAAATATCAACTGTCCTGACACCTAGTTCCATGGCTCTTTGGATAGTTCCGGCATCCATACCAAAACCGACCTCTTTTAGCACCAAGGGCACTGGTAGTTGCTTTGCATAATCTGCTAAATGCTCTTGCCAATTTCTAAAACTTCGTTCCCCTTCGGGCATGAGAAGCTCCTGCATGAGGTTGACATGGAGTTGGAGAAAAAGAGGCTGGGTCTCCTCAATCGTCTGTAAGCCCAATTCAAGCGGTTTGTCAATCCCGATATTGGTCGCAAAGAGTAGGTCCGGATGAAGGCCCTTGACTCGATAGGAGCTATCCTGAGGATCCCTCAAAGCTGCACTATAAGAACCTGTCACAAAGAGAATACCACAGGCTTCTGCCACCTGGGCCAACTTCCGATTGATTTCTCCCCCCTTGGCACTGCCACCTGTCATGGCATTGATATAAAAAGGGTAGTCCCAATCACGACCCGCAAAATGAGTCGTCAAGTCCACCTCATCTAAATCGATAGTTGGTAAAGAGGAATGAATCAACTCAACCTCATCAAAGCTATTGTAACCCGGAGTTTGTTCCAAGGCCAAGCGAATATGTTCATCCTTTCGGTTGGTCGTCATACTCTCCCATCCTTTCTGAATATAATAAATCAATCCCTGCTTCTTGCCAGCGTCTGACGATTTCTTGGGCAGCAGCCTCCTCAAATGCGAGGGCGATTCCACAATCTCCTCCTCCAGCGCCACTGGATTTTGCAATGACTTTTAACCCCTCTTCTGCCCTCTTTAATTGGGCTAGTTTTTTGGTATAAATTACCTCATTAAGAGATAGAAGTAAGTCACTAGCCCGACCGATAGAGGACCAGGCTAAGTCCCTATCTGCTTCTTGAAAAGCCACTAAGAGGTCTTGTACAGCCTGCTCAGTACCCTTTAAAAAGACTGGGCCAATAGCCGAACGAACGCGGTTAATCAAGTCCCTTGAAATAGCAGGTTCTTGGGTCCAACCCACTAAAAAAGTATAGGACAACTGAGGGGAAAGAGGCTCAATTTCATATCCCCAATCCAGGGCTAAGACCTGGTCCAGATCCTGATCTTGTAATTGCTCAGCCAACGCCCGTCTGTCAAAAGAGCGGTAGCTAACCAAGCCTTCATAGGCAATACAAGCTAGGTCTCCCATTGACCCATTGTCACCACGCTGAATCAAGACCAAACAGGCCAAACGAAAGAGCAAGTCTGCAGGCAGGGGGAAATCATAAAGAGCTGCCATGGCTTTGAGGGTCAACAAGACCACACTGCCACTAGAGCCAATTCCGAATTTCTTACCCTCTCGCTCAAATTTCCCCCCAATACGTAAATCAAAGGGAGAAATCGCTACTCCTTGTGACTGGAGGTAGGCGTTCATCAGATGCACGGTTTCTTGGATCAATGCATAGTCCGTATTCGGAGTCAAATCAACCGCAAAGGGAAACATGTCCGACTGAATCCGATAAGTAGATGCTGGTTGGGTTTCTGCCTGCATGTAAATAGGGATAAACTGAATGATGGCTGTTTGTCCAGGAGTTAAGATAGAATATTCCCCAGCGACATACAGCTTCCCACCTGCACGAACTTCTTTCTTAATCTTCATGGGATAAATCCTTGGTCTTGGAGACAATGATACGGTAGTCTTGTTCAAAAAGTGGAACCAATTGGTCCAGATCCTCTTCTAGACAGAGAACCTTCACATTCGGACCTGCATCCATGGTGAAGTAGCAACGTTTCCCTTCTTCACGAAGAGAACGCACGAACTCCATGGCCTCATAGCTCTTATCCGTCAAATAGGAGAAGGCTGGACTTGCAGTTTTGGTTGTAGAATGCATGAGAAGAGCATTCCGTTCGGTCAATTCCCCTACTTTTTCAAAGTCATTGTCCTTCAGGTAACCCAGCATATCCCGGTAATCCCGTGCTGACTGGCGGATCCATTCTTGGAAATTGGTAGAGGTTTCCGTGCACCGTTTCATCCCTTCCCGACTAGAAAGAATTTTTTGTTGGTCGTTTAACACCAGCATAATCATAGCCAGTTTGAGGTCCGTTTCCACTTGGTAGATTTCCCCAGTATCCTTGTCCCAAGCAGCTAAGGGGCCAAAGAAAGAACGAGAGGACGAACCGGAGGCAAACTTAGCCGCTTGAGCTTGTTCTGCCTGCGTCATCCCCAGTTGGTAATAGCGATTGCAAGCTTTTACCAAGGCAGATAAACCACTGGAACTAGAAGAAAGCCCTGCAGCTGTCGGCATGTTGTTGCTGGTATCAACCCGCACAAAGCCAGTCTCCCCTTCTGGTTTAAAGCGGTCGATGACTGCTCCTATCTTGGCCTGCTCCGCTTCATTTTGGAAGACCCCATCAATATAGAAAGCATGGGCCTTGGCCTCAGGCCCCAAAGGACTAAGTCGAGTCTCCGTATACATATTTTCCAAGGTCAAGGAAATGGAACTAGTTGATGGCACCATTGCTTCACTGTTTTCCTTGCCCCAATACTTAATAATGGCGATATTGGCATACGATTTCACGCTTACAGGCTTTCGATCCATAACTCCTCCACTCCTTTATTTCTTAGTTCTTTTGCGATCATCTCTGCTTGTTCCTGGTCTGCAGCAAGGGCAATGATACAGCCACCGAGCCCGCCACCGCTCATCTTGGCTCCCAAGGCTCCACTCGCTAAGGCTAGTTCCACCAATTGATCCGCTTCTGGACAACTCACTCCCACTGCCTGCAAATGATGATGGCAGTCTGTCAAGATACGTCCCAAGCTGAGAGCATCTTTTTGAGCAAGAGCTTTTTCTGCCTGCTCGGTGAGGAGGCCGATTTCATGGAAACTAGCGAGGGCTGCTGTTCCCAACTCCTTGACCTTCTGAATGGCTTCTTTGGTATGGCCATGGATACCTGTATCTGCAATGACCAGCTTGGCACCCAAATCAACCTCTAATTCACTAAAGCCGACATTTCGAATGAACTTAATCGGCTGATCACTGAGGCAGGTCTTGGCATCCAGCCCACTTGGATTCATATGGGCAATCATTTCTGCTCGATTAACTAAGATTTCCAAGGTTTCTTGACTCAAATCTCGCTTGAAGTAATCAAAAACTGCTCGAATTGCCGCAATACTGACAGCAGCCGAGGACCCCATCCCCCGCTGGGACGGAATCATGGAGTCAATCCGGCAAGCGATAGCCGCCTCCTCAATCCCTAAATGCTCTAAAGAAGCATAAACGGCCATAGATAAGCTATCATTCTCAAAAAGGACCCACGGACGCTCCGCAGGTACAATCTGACAAGTGACCTGAATGTGAAGGAGGGGCAAGGCAATGGCTGGATAGCCATAAACAACCGCATGCTCTCCTATTAAAATAATCTTGCTATGTGCTTGTCCGACACCTATCGATCTAGTCATACGTCTCTCATTTATCTTCATTCTTTTATGCTCTAGATTGCTTGATACAATCTTCTCTCCTTCCATTTTAATATAAAAAAAGAAAAAAAGCGATGGCTAAACCACGCTTCTTTCTCCGTCTTAGGAAGGATTTTTACTGATCCCTTCCATTTCTCTTTTGATGAGCTCCATGAGTTGATTCCGATCCAGGATCCATTGGGCCCGCTCATCTTTTTCATAGGTCCGATTGGATAGGAAAATAGCTGCCAATTGGAGCTTGCGATTATAGAGAAGGAAGGTCCCCGTATAGCCTGTATGGTCCAACCAGTCTCCTTCCAGGTTCCAGGACAGAGAGCGCGTCTTCCCTTCTTCTAGGGCATAGTTCTGCGATAAAATCTCTGCAAAAGGATCCTGTAAGTAATGCTCCAGGAAAATTTCCATATCTTTAATGGTTGAAAACAAACCTGCACTTCCGGCATGGACCCCCAGCACACGCGCTTTCGGATCATGGACGACGCCACCTTGTACTCCACGAAGGGTTGGCACCGCTTGAGAAACCGGGCCAAAAGTAGTCTCCTTCATTTGCCAAGGTGTAAAAACTTGCTCCTGAAAAATCTGGTCTAAATCCTGACCAAACCACTTCTCCAGAAGAAAGCCCAACAAAAGAAAATTGACATCTGTATAGTGGAACTGGCGATTGTCCTTGAGCTTCAAACGGTGCAAGGCTTCTTTTAATCCTTTAGCATCCAAGTCATCTCGTCCAGGGATGAAAGGATCCAGCCCAGAAGTATGGGTCAAGAGCTGACGGATGGTCACCTCTGTTTGCTCCATATCCGAATAGTAAGAAGCTAAGGGACGATCGATATCAATTTGCCCTTGTTGGACCAGAAAAGCAAGAACTGTTCCAACTCCGACGACCTTACTCACACTGGCCAAATCATAGGTCAAGCTAGCAATAACTGGCTCTTGCTTGGCTGGATCAGCCAGTCCCAAGTAATACTCCTTCCAGCTTCCCTTCTGATAAAGCGCAAAAGAGGCACCTGGGTAGATGCCTGCTCCTATTTGCTCTTGAATTTTTTGGATGATTTTTTCCATTTTTCTTCACTCATTTCAATTAGCCAAAGACTTGCTTAGGCTTCAAACCACCATTCAATCTTGCTTGGATCTTCAACCAAGACAAATTGTTGCCTTTTTGGTACAAAAGTCACCTGATCTCCAAAGCAAGAGGCTACTTCACTTGCTACAAATGGCTCTAGAATGACCTTGACCTGACAAAGGTCCCAAGTCTGCCCATTTGAAAGTGTGAGGTCTGGACCATCTGATGCATCTAACTCTAAATAATCTTCTAAGCCAGGTAGTTGTTGATAAAAAGCTGTAGAAATCTCTACATTAGGCACACGAAGCACCATCTTTTCTACGAAAAACTCCGTCAAGGTTGTAAACTCTTCATTCGCTTGAAAATCTGGAACTTCCCCGATTTCAACTAAACTGTCCACTTGCTCTTCCGCATGGAGTAAGATACGATCTCCTTCTGGCGAAAGGGCCTCGAAGGCATAACCATTTTTTCCTTTGAAGAGGCGATCAACTTGATGACCACGAGCCAGAAGCCACTCAATTTCTTGAGGATTGGTCACATGAATCTTTAAGCAGGCGAGGCGTTTTGGCCCCTCTACCTTGCGTGTTCTCATACTAGGGGATTCCTCTAAATAGAGACGGTCTGTCTTCGATTGGTCTCCAAGGGATAATAAGGCCCCATCTTCCAACAGGGTTTTCATTCCCAAGACCTTTTCAAAAAATTCTTGATTGACATTTCGATTGTTTGTTTTTAATACAGGTGAAATACTACTAATTTTATTTATGCACATAATTCCTCCAAGCCTTTTATATTTTAAAAGATTTTCTTTTTTTTTACAAGAAATCTTGTGCAAAAAAGACAGATTTCTCAAAATTTAGAATCTATCGTTCTTTTCTTAATATACGGTTCGTGTATGGACCAGGCCATTTGGAGCTTCAAATTCGTACTCTAAATAATCCTGATAGGTCCCTGGTGCAATCACTCCCCGCACATCTAATACAGCCGTTCCCGCCTGTCCCACGATCGAATCTGCTAACAGGCAACAATTAGTAGACAGAATAAAATAAGATTTAAAACGCGAAGAAGTAAATTTATATAGTTCAGCTCCTAAATCATACTTCAATTTGTAAGCATAGGTCGTCTGACCGTCTTCCTGTAACCTACTAGGTGGATCCCAAGGTTCTAACAATTGATCAATTTCATCTAGACGTTTCTCCACTGCCTGACTCTCTTCTTCCGTAAGGGATAGACTGTAGCCAAACAGAGTCTTGTGACTCTCTCTTTTACATAGTTCGATGTATGGTTCCTTATCCACTTTAAAAAGTACGCCATCCCCAATCGTCCCAAACAGACGCTCTGAAAAAGGATCGTAACTTCCGTAAGAAATGACCTTCCCCTGATAACAAATATCTACATGCCCAATCGCTCCAAATAGGTTGCTATCAGAAGTATGAACCAAAATTTCTAATTCCCTTGCCTCTTCTTCCGTTTTCACCAACCGATATGGGCCACCTTGACCCGTCGATCTCCCTTTTTGAAGAAACTGGTTAAAGCGTTTTAACTCCTCAGCTGGGATAAAGGCTGCAAAGATAACAGGTAGGCTAATACGAAAGCGACGTTTCAACTCCTGGCCTTGTTGGTCTTTGTCAAATAAAATACCATCTCGAATATTAGAAATCCCCAACAAGACCAGATAAGTCCCCAAGAGGATAAATTGAAAGTGCCCATCTGAACCAGGTTCCAAGACGCTTGCTAGACCAATCGCCCCGTTCAAAAGAGCATCCCATAAATAGATCCAGCCTCCTTTTACCCGATTGGCCTTGTAAAGCCAAAATGTAATGGCATAGACCAGAGCTGTTCCCAACTGGTAAGCTCCTAAACAAATCACCACCAAATCAACGGGTAAATTGGTCAATCGATTCAACCAACTCAAACTAACCGAAAGAAAAATAAACCAAATGGAATGGCTATAGGAAATAGACTTGCGACGCAAGATCAAGCGCAGGAGAAAACTTCCTAGTCCATCGACTAAAAAATAAACAGCTAATAGATCCAAGGAAAACTTGGTGAAGCCAACACCGTTTCGAAAAATGAGAATCCCAAAAATAACAGCAAGAAGCCCAAACAATAAGGTCCGCCTTCTTGCAACTTCTTCAACAGATAATGTTCTCACCATGGCACCCTCCTTCATAGATCAAAGGTCTTTAGACAAATACTATTTTATCAAGTATAATATAAGAAGTAAAGAAACAGTGAAGCTGACAAAAGGAGCATCCTATGAAATACAATCAATATAGTTACTTGGCTCTCGACCAAGCAGACATTCTAAAAGAATTAAAAGAAATCGGTTTTGACCTTCCTCTTCATCTTACAGAAAAAGAACAGTTTGAATGCTTTGTTCGCAAAGTGTTCTTCACTTATAAAAACACAGACTATCCCCTCTCTAACCTTGTGGTGGATTCTAAAACAGATCTCCTAAGTTATTTCCAATCTGACCGCGAATGGTCTCCAAATATTTTCTACACAGTAGCCCTCCAATTGCTCGGTTTCCGCTATTTTATTGACTTTGAAGAAACAGATAACTTCTTAAAAGAAGTCCAATTTCCGATTAAATATGGAAACTTGGTAGAGAATCTCTATCACCTCCTCAACACTCGAACAGTCAAAGGGAATTTACTCATCGAACAGTTGGTCAGTGATGGCTTAATCCCTGAAGACAATCGCTACCACTTTTTCAACGGAAAAAGTCTAGCCACTTTTAACTGCCATGATGTGATCCGCGAGGTGGTCTATGTAGAAAGTCGAATTGATAGCGATCAGGATGGTCTTCCAGATTTGGTCAAGGTCAATATTATTCGCCCTCGCTATGAAGGAAAAATTCCAGCCGTCATGACTGCCAGCCCTTATCACCAAGGAACCAATGACAAGGCCAGTGACAAGGCTCTCTATAATATGAATGTGGACCTGGAGAAAAAAGAAGCAAGAAGCATCCAAGTCAGTCAACCCACGCTCGAAATCGTTGACCCAGTTGGAGAAGCCCAACTGGTCTCTGAGGCTGAAGAAACCCTCACTCATATCAACAGCAGTTATACTCTCAATGACTACCTTCTCGCCCGTGGCTTCGCCAATCTCTACGTCTCCGGTCTAGGGACCAAGGACTCCCAAGGCTTGATGACTAATGGAGATTACCGTCAAATCGAGGCCTATAAAAATGTCATCGACTGGCTCAACGGACGCTGTCGTGCCTTCACAGACCATAGTCGCCAACGCCAAATCAAGGCTGATTGGTCCAACGGCAAGGTTGCTACGACGGGCTTATCCTACCTAGGAACCATGTCCAATGGACTGGCTACCACAGGGGTTGATGGCCTAGAAGTGATCATCGCAGAAGCCGGTATCTCTTCTTGGTACAACTACTACCGCGAAAATGGCCTTGTCACAAGTCCTGGTGGCTATCCTGGAGAGGATTTTGATTCGCTCGCTGAGTTGACCTATTCACGCGCCCTTCGGGCTGGAGACTATCTCCGCCACCATGCAGCCCATGTCGCTGATTTGGAAGAGGTTAAGAAGCAATTGGATCGCAAAACAGGGGACTACAACCAATTCTGGCACAACCGTAACTACCTCCTACAGGCAGACAAAGTCAAGGCTGAAGTCGTCTTCACCCATGGTTCGCAAGACTGGAACGTCAAACCCCTCCATGTCTATAATATGTTCCAGGCTCTTCCAGCAAACATCAGGAAACACCTCTTCTACCACAATGGTGCCCATGTTTACCTCAACAACTGGCAGTCCATTGACTTCCGTGAAAGCATGAACGCCCTACTTTCTAAAAAATTACTGGGCTACGATTCAAGCTATGAATTGCCAACTGTCATCTGGCAGGACAATACAGGAGAGCAAAGCTGGACTAGCTTAGAAGATTTTGGCAACCAAACAGCTCAGCGGACCTTCTCTCTTGGTGACAGTGAAAAAGTTATCCAAAACCGCTATGCGACAGAAGACTATGAGCGCTATGGCAAGGCCTATCCAACCTTCTTAACCGATCTTTACCAAGATAAGGCCCAGCAAGTGACCATCGATCTTCCGATAGAAAAAGACCTACACCTCAACGGAAAAGCTCGCCTTCACCTACGGCTCCAATCTAGCACTGACAAGGGCTTGCTCTCAGCCCAACTGATGGAGCTAGGAAGCAAGAAGTACCTCCAGCCTTATCCAGCCGTCCTATCCGTCCGTACCCTTGATAACGGTCGTTACCATATGCTAGACAACTTGACCGAGTTGCCCTTCAAGGAAGCCGGCCAACGAGTAATTACAAAGGGGTATCTCAACCTTCAAAACCGTCATGATCTTTTACAAGTCGAACCTGTAACCCCAGGGGAATGGATGGAATTCGACTTTGAACTCCAACCAACCATCTACAAGCTGGAAAAAGGGACTACTCTTCGTCTTGTCCTTTATACAACCGATTTCGAGATCACCGTCCGCGACCAGACGGACTACCAACTCACCATTGACCTGGCCAATTCTAGCCTGACCCTTCCTGAAATGGAGTAAGGAATCCAGCCTTTTCTCCAGTCGTCCCTTCCCCTGCTTCATTTGACAGCCTTGCCTACTTATGATAATATCTAAGAGAGTATTTCATAGAAAAAGAGTTTAGAGGATATTATGGCTATCGAAAAAACAGTCAGCGAAATTGCTGAAATTCTAGGAGTTAGTCGCCAAGCGGTCAACAACCGTGTCAAGGCCCTAGATCCTGAAGATACAGAAAAAAATGATAAGGGAGTTACCGTCGTAACCCGTAGTGGCTTGATCAAGCTAGAAGAAATCTACAAAAAGACGATCTTTGAAGACGAGCCCGTCAGTGATGATGTCAAACAACGGGAACTGATGGAGATTCTAGTCGACGAGAAGAATGCTGAAATCGTTCGTCTCTACGAACAACTAAAAGCAAAAGACGACCAGCTAAAATCCAAAGATGAGCAATTATCTAAAAAGGACGAACAGTTGCGTGTCAAAGATGTTCAGATCGCTGAAAAAGACAAACAGCTCGACCAACAACAACAGCTAACCCTTCAGGCAATGAATGACCGCGAAACATTGAAATTAGAATTAGATCAAGCCAATGAAAAGGTTCAAGAACAAGAGAGTAAAGGCTTCTGGAGACGCGTCTTTGGTCGCTAAAAACTGACTTCGGTCAGTTTTTTCTATGCCTTTCCTTCCCCTCAACAATTAGAAAATCCAAAAACACCCATTATATGAAGGAGTTCCCTTGAAAGAATTAAGCCACTATGTCTCCTTTGATTTAGAATTTAATCAATTTGAAGGAAAGTACCACATTATCCAAGTTTCTGCCGTCCGCTTTGCAGATGGCCAAGAAGTTGCCCACTTTGATTCCTATGCCTATACGGATAAACCACTAAAGAGTTTTATCAATGGCCTCACCGGGATCACATCTGATAAAATCCTCCAAGCTCCCCCACTCGAACAAGTCCTAGAAGAGTTTCAAGACTTTGTTGCAGACAGTCCCCTCATTGGATACAATGCCATCAAGAGCGACCTCCCTATCCTAGCAGAAAATGGGCTGGAGTTCACAGACCAGTATGCTGTTGATGTCTTTGAGGAAGCGTCTAAACGCCGGCCTTCTGACCTCCATGGGATCAAAAACTTGCAGCTCCATACAGTTGCTCAGTTTTTAGGTGTGGCTGGAAAATCGCATGATAGTCTAGAAGATGCACGAATGACTGCCCTTGTTTATGAAGCCTTTCTCGAATCAGACCGGGCCCGGCAACTCTTAACAGAACAAGAATCCTTTTCTACCTCTCCTTTTGGTGGATTAGACCTCTCCAATTTTTTTAACGACTAAAAAGAGGCTGGGACAAAAGTCCTAGCCTCTCTATTGTCTTTGGATTATCGAGCAAGACGCAGTGGTTGAGTGAGCTCTACTACGCTGATTTCATCAGCTTTTACAGCCCTACTCAACTGTGCGGAGGTGGGACGACGAAATCGAATTCTAACGAATTACCGATTTCTGTCTCACTCTCTTTCTCTGTATGCTTAGAATGGTAATTTACCAGCAAAAGCTCCCAATTTTTTCTTGGTTGCCTCATCAATTTCTTCGATGGCCGCATTGATGGCTTGAACCGTCATATCAGAAAGAGTTTCTGTATCTTCTGGGTCCACGACTGCTGGGTTAAATTCGATAGATACCACCTTTTTATCACCTGTCAAGGTAGCGACGACTAAGTCCTGAGCTGATTTGCCAACAAATTGAGAAGCCGCCAACTCTGCCTGGCTTTGTTCCATTTGTTTCTGAAGCTTTTGTGCTTGCTTCATCATGTTTTGCATATTCATCATAAGATTTTCTAGATTCCTTTCGTATCAAGGGGTTAGCCCCTCTTGTTTAATGGTTACCGCCCACTTCTGCCCATTTTCTAGCTAGATGGGGACTTCTCTCCTATTATAGCATGTTTTCCCCATCCGACAAAGCTGATTTTTTATTTAAAGAGCGTCGTCACAATGAGTTGGACGTTTAAAAGAGTCAAAAGAGTTGCTACTCCGTAAGCTAAATAGGTATTCCATTTTGCATTGACAAATTCTCCCATGATTTTTTTATTGGAGGTAAAGTAAACTAAGGGAAAAATTGAAAATGGTAGAGCCAGCGACAAGAAGACTTGAGAATAGACTAACAAATCATCTAGAACACTTTCCTGATCCCCAAAGAGAAAGGCGACTATCAGGACAGGAGTGAGGGCTAACATCCTAGTAAAGAGACGGACAAGCCATTGAGGAAGCCGGAATTTAAGAAAACCTTCCATGACAATTTGTCCCGTCAGAGTGCCTGTGATAGTTGAATTTTGACCACTTGCTAACAAAGCAACGGCAAAGAGAGTGGACAGAAAAGGACTTGCAATAGCTCCTGCAATGGCATTGTTTTTCAAGGCATCATACATACTAGAGAAGGCTCCAATTTCTTCAGCGTGGCCAAAAAAGAGGGCCGCTCCGAGAATCAACAAGAGAGAGTTGACAACAAAAGCCAGGGTCAATTCAATATTGGAGTCCCAGGTCATGAAGCGCACAGCCCGACGAACATCTGCAGGATCCTCATAATCGACCTTTCGTGTTTGTGAAATGGAAGAATGTAAATAGAGATTATGAGGCATGACGGTTGCACCAATAATCCCCAGGGCTAGCGTCAAGGCTTGTGATCCTTTAGGAAGACCAATGCCTACGATTTCCTTTTGGGGAATAAACCCAGCAAAAATTCCACCTATATCTGGTTTTGATAGGACCACAAGATAGATAAAAATCCCCAAAATGGTCAAAATCAAGGTGGAGACAATGGCCTCAATCTTGCGAAAACCTAAGTGCATGAGTCCAAGGAGGAGGAAGACATCCAGGATGGTGACCAAAATAGAAAAGAGCAAGGGCCATCCGAACAGCAAATGAAGAGCAATCCCTGAACCAATGACTTCTGCTAAATCTGTCGCCATCAAAGCTAATTCAATCACTAACCAGAGAATATAGCGGAGCCACTTGGGCAAATGCGTCGCTGTTGTCTGGGCCAAATCTTTCCGATGGACAATCCCTAGTTTCCCAGCCATCTGTTGCAATTGCATGGCAATCAAGGAAGACAAGAGAACTACCGACAATAGCAAGTAACGATAGTGAGCCCCTCCAACAACGCTGGTGATCCAGTTTCCGGGATCCATGTAGCCCACTGCTACTAGGCTACCCGGACCTGAAAACAATAATAAGGTCTTCCAAAAAGAAGTTCCCTTGGGAACCTTGACGGATTGATTGATTTCTTGGAGCGATTTCCGCTCTAACTGTTCTAAACTCATGATACCCTTCTTTCCATGACGTCACTTCCCCTTGATTATAGCACAAATGAAATATTTCGGTAAATTTTCTTTGTGTTTTTAAAAAATGATGCCCTTCTTCGTCCCCACTTCCCCATTTTTTTCGTATTCCTTTAGCGATTTTTTCTCCTTTGCTCCTCCAAAATGAACCGAATAGCTTCAAAAATCAACCAAATAGATTTTTCCCCCTATTTGACTTCAAAAGCTTGTATACTAATCGTAACTGAAAGATAGCTCAGTTATTTACTCAATAGCAAAGGAAAGAATCTATGATCTATGTCATTGAATACAATTATCCCTCTAAGATGTTGGTCGAACATATTAACAACTATCTAGAGAAAAAACGGGTTCGTAATCTACCAGTCAAGCTGGTCTATAATGGAAATATCTCCTATATTGACTATGACTTGAAAAACATTTACTTCTTCTCCTGTCAAGGAAATTCTGGAATCAACGCCTACAAAGAGCTCGAACGCATCCGGAGAAATGATCCCTTCGGACGCATCATTGTCCACTCTAACAAGGTGGACGGACGTAGACTCATGGACCATAAACTACAAGTCTATGGTTTGATGGAACTAAGCCTTAATGACTATGGAAAGCCAGACCTCTATTATCAAGAGCTTGACTTTTTGCTAGGAGATCTCTACGAAGAGCTCTGGGAAATGGCGGCAGAAGCCAAGTACGCTGCTGGGAAGAAAACTAATCAGCTCTTCCCACGCTGGGGTCCTGAAATTGGAATTTACCCACCTAAACGTTATTCTATCCACCTCCGTCAAAATCCGGACGAAGACAATTAATTCATAAAAAGTGGAGCCTGGGGACAGGGTTCATTTTTTATGTTACAATGAACTGGAAAATGAAATGAGACGAGAAAAAGGAGACCTTATGAACCACTACGATACCATTGTCATTGGAGGAGGCCCTGCTGGCATGATGGCCACCATCTCCAGTGCCTTCTACGGGCAAGCAACCCTCCTCTTGGAAAAAAACCGCAAACTAGGAAAGAAGTTAGCTGGGACTGGCGGAGGTCGGTGCAATGTGACCAACAATGGGAGCCTGGACGATCTCCTAGCAGGCATTCCAGGCAACGGACGCTTCCTTTACAGTGTCTTTTCTCAATTTGACAATCATGATATCATCCGCTTTTTTACAGAAAACGGGGTCAAACTTAAGGTCGAAGACCATGGTCGTGTCTTTCCAGCCTCAGATCGTTCCCAGACGATTATTCAAGCGCTGACTGATAAGATTGCTGAGCTTGGCGGTCAAGTCCGCTGCCAAGTAGAGGTAACCTCTGTGAAGAAAATCGACGGACAATTTGTCATCAAATCCAAAGATGAGACCTGGACTGCAAACCGCTTGATTGTGACAACCGGTGGAAAGTCCTACCCTTCGACGGGCTCTACCGGCTTTGGCCACGATATCGCTCGTCACTTCAAACATACTATTACCGAGCTCGAAGCTGCCGAGAGTCCTTTATTGACGGATTTTCCGCATAAGGCCTTGCAGGGAATTTCACTGGACGATGTGACTCTAAGCTATGGCAAGCATGTCATCACCCATGACCTTCTCTTTACCCACTTTGGCTTGTCAGGCCCGGCCGCCCTTCGCATGTCTAGCTTTGTCAAGGGTGGTGAAATCCTCTCCCTAGATGTCTTGCCACAACTTTCTGAAAGTGATTTGCTATCATTTCTTGAAGAAAACCGTGAAAAATCCTTGAAAAATGCTTTGAAAACCATGCTCCCTGAACGCTTGGCAGAATTCTTTATTCAAGGATATCCAGAAAAAGTCAAACAACTAACAGAAAAAGAACTTGACCAACTTGTCCAATCTATCAAATCCCTCAAAATCCCTGTGACTGGAAAGATGTCGCTAGCAAAATCTTTTGTAACTAAAGGTGGTGTTAGTCTCAAGGAAATTAATCCTAAAACTCTGGAAAGCAAATTAGTTCCTGGCCTTCACTTTGCTGGTGAAGTACTTGATATCAATGCTCACACAGGTGGCTTTAACATCACTTCTGCCCTCTGCACTGGTTGGGTGGCAGGAAGTCTGCATTATGATTAAATATCAAAGGTTGTGAAAAATGAACAGAAGAGAGTCAGTTGAATTTGTCAACATGTGCATGATTAAAAATGGGGACAAGGTTCTGGTTCAAGATCGAGTTAGTCCTGACTGGCCTGGCATTACTTTTCCTGGCGGACATGTTGAACGTGGCGAATCCTTTGTCGATGCGGTCATTCGTGAAGTGAGAGAAGAAACGGGTCTAACCATTTCTAAACACCAACTCTGTGGTATCAAGGACTGGTACGATGATGAGGATTACCGTTATGTCGTCCTTTTTTACAAGACCGAACACTTTACTGGTGAGCTCCAGTCTTCAGACGAAGGAAAGGTCTGGTGGGAAGAGTTTGAAAATCTATCTCATCTAAAACTTGCAACCAATGATATGTCTGATATGCTTCGTGTTTTTTTGTAAGATGATCTCAGTGAATTCTTCTACTATAAAGACGGTGACGACTGGCTTTATGATTTAAAATAGCAAATAATCGGCGGAGAGTCCTCCGCCGATTATTTGCTCTGTTTTTCAACATAGTGGGCAATCACATCTGATGTGTACTGGGCTGTTCCAGGTCCAAATTTATCAATATTTTCCTTGAACTCAGGGTTATAGACGTATCCTTTACCGATATGTCCAAAGACTTCAATAGAGCAGTCAAATCCATAAGTACGAATGGCTTGCAAGAGCTTGGCTGCTTGCTCTTGGTTTTCAATTGCTGTTGCAGGTAAACCAGCTTGAAGATTTTGTGCTAAAGTTTGAAAGACTTGGTTAAAGGCAGCCGTAGACTCATCTTCACGACCTTTTTGGCGTTCGAGGGCTTGATCCATGACTTCTTGGCCATACTTCTCCACCGCTTCTTGCTGGTATTTTTGATGATCTTGATAGCTAAATCCAGTGAATTTTTCCTCAATGGTCATTTTTCTTTCTCCTTTTTGTTCTTGAATCGTTTTTTGCAAGGTGGAAATCAAAGTATCCAGATGTTGCCTTTCTCGAGTTAGATAGTCCAACTGCCTAGTCAAATGGGGCAATAAATCTATTCTTTCTTCCTTTAATAGCTCTGCTATTTTCTCTAAAGAAAACCCTAGATATTTGTAGTAAAGAATGACCTGAAGGCGTTCCAAATCCTCTTGACTGTAAGTTCGATAGCCGTTTTCCGACTTTAAGGGGACCAAGAGTCCTATCTTGTCATAGTGGTGCAGGGTCTTGACAGAGACACCTGAAAGCTGCGCAGCTTCTTTTATTTGGTACATGATTTGCTCCTTACAATGATAGTATACCCCCTCCCCTTAGGTCAGAGTCAAGTGTTTTTGCGAAAATTTTTTAACTTTTTTGAGAAACCTATAAAAACATGAAAACCGCTTTCTTGACAGTCTTTAAAAATCATGATAGGATAATCAAGTCTATCAATCACACAGAAGGCTCCTAAAGAGCCATTGAGAGAAGGCTATTTGATAACTCAAGTAGCCTTTTCTTATTTAAAAATAGATCGGAGTTTTAAAGATGTCTGAAAAATCTCAATGGGGTTCCAAAATTGGCTTCATCCTAGCTTCTGCAGGTTCTGCAATTGGGCTTGGAGCAGTTTGGAAATTCCCCTATATGACCGCTGCTAACGGGGGCGGAAGTTTTCTTCTCGTTTTTTTGATAGCAACTCTACTCATCGGTTTTCCCCTCTTACTGGCTGAATTTACTCTAGGGCGTGCAGCTGGTGTCTCTGCCATTAAAACCTTTGGAAAACTCGGTGGCCGTCGCCTTTATGATGGGATCGGTTGGATCGGTGCCTTTGCCCTGTTTATCCTCCTCTCCTTCTACAGTGTCATCGGTGGCTGGATCTTGATTTATTTAGGGGTTGCCTTGGGAGAGTTATTCCAACTTCTTACAGTTAACGACTACACCCAGCTCTTTGGGGAGATTATTTCAAATCCCTGGTTAGCTCTTGGGGCCCAGGCCATCTTCATCCTCCTCAATGTCTTGATTGTTTCTAAGGGGGTGGAACAAGGGATTGAAAAGGCCTCAAAATTCATGATGCCACTTCTCTTCATTATCTTCTTAGTCATGATTGGTCGTTCCTTGACCTTACCTGGCGCTTGGGAGGGAGTCGCCTATTTCCTCAAGCCAGACTTCTCCAAGATGACTAGCCAAGGTCTGCTCTATGCCTTGGGCCAATCTTTCTTCGCCCTCTCTCTAGGGGTGACGGCCATGTTGACCTATGCTTCCTATTTGGACAAGGACACTGACCTGGTTCAATCCGGGATTTCCGTCGTCTTCATGAATATTGCCGTTTCCATCATGGCGGGCTTGGCGATCTTCCCAGCTATGTCAGCCTTTCAAATCCCTTCTACTAGTGGACCGGGGCTCCTCTTTGTAGTCCTTCCACAAGTCTTTGATAAGATGCCTTTTGGAACTCTCTTCTACCTGCTTTTCCTGCTTCTCTTTCTCTTTGCGACTATTACCTCATCCGTCGTCATGTTAGAGATTAATGTCGGGAACGTCACCAACCAAAACAACAAAAAGCGGGCTAAATGGAGCCAAATCATTGGTCTTCTGACCTTTGTCTTTGGGATTCCATCCACCCTATCCTATGGAGTACTATCCAAGTGGACCCTCTTTGGAAAATCCTTCTTTGATTGCATGGACTTTTTGGTTTCCAACCTCCTCATGCCTTTTGGAGCTCTCTGCCTCTCCCTATTTACAGGCTATCTCTTTGATCAAGTCCTAGCTCAAGAAGAACTCAAGGTGGGAGATGAAAAATCCAAACGCTTCCTTTTCAAGACCTGGATTTTCTTGCTTCGCTTTGTGATTCCAATTGTCATCCTCATTGTCTTTATTACACAATTTCTCTAAAACAAAATCCACGAGTCCATGGGGATTCGTGGATTTTTCTTTATTTTGTAAGAGAAACACGGAAATCATTGTATTTGCTATAATCAAAGTCTTCATTAAGTCCTGTTACAAATACAATCGGTGTATAATGGCCCTCTTCCAAAATGAAACCGGGTTTTACCTTCATATTGGCTCCTCCAAGTCCAGCAATACCTGGAAGAAGGGCATCAAAAGCTCCAGGTTCGTCTGTTTCCCAGTAATAGACATTACCAGAGGCTTGAACTGCCTTGGCTTTTGTCGTTGCAGTACGTACGGGATTCAAATCAGCTTGATAAAAGTTCGCTGTTGTAGTGACCGTTCCATCTGCAGCCACGGTCATTTGGACATCTTTGGCAATTTCAGTTGTTCCTGTCCAAGTCCCTACCAGCTCTTCTGGCACCATTTGAGACGAATCTATGGCCTTGTTAGTGCTTGCTGAACTAGATCCTGCATCGGTTTGACCTGAGTTTGCTGCATCTTTAGAAGCAGCTTGTGCCCCTTCTTGCGAATTCGCTTCAGTAGCTTTTGTCTCTTTCTTTCCAGAAGAAGCTGCCTTTGCTTTTTTCTGACTAGACTTCACCGTCGTTTGTGCTTCTTTGGCAGAAGATTTGTTCTCTTCTTTTTTTGAACCACAGGCTACGAGTAGGCTTGCAGAAGTCAATCCTAAAAGTGCTAAACTTGTCCATTTTTTCATCATCATGATCCCTCACTTCATTTGATAAAAACTATTATATTACAATATTACTCAATGTCAAGTGTTTTTGAAATACTTTTGTAATATTCGTAATAAAAAGTAATCTATCTAAAAATTCAGGAGATTCAGGCGACAAGCAATCGTAAGAGAGCAACCAAAACAATGCCAAATAGAACAGTGCCCATTAGGTTTTTGTAACGAAAGGCTACCAGCATGGTCGGGACGGCTGCTAGCAGATCCAACCATCGAACCTGAGGGAGCTGGCCCACCTTCCCCTCAACTAGACTGGAAAGAATCAGGGCAAAAATGATGGCAATGGGAAGGTACTTTAGAAAACGCAGGACTGGATCTGGTAGGCCCCTGTATTTGACCAAAACGAAGGGCAGAATACGTGGAATCCAGGTGACCACTGCTGACATCAAAATAACCAAGAAAACCCAACTATTCACGCGCATCACACATCACCCCCACGAAACAACCTGTTAAAGTAGCTACTAAAACAGCCAAGGATTGGCTCAAAAAGAAGGTCAAGAGGAAAAAGCTAAAGGCCACAGCACCTAAAACAAGGAGCATGGTTTTTAGCTTTTCCGTCAAGCGCATCCCTTGAAACTGACCAGCAAAAATCCCAATAAACATGGCAACTAGTGCAAAGTCTAGGCCGAAGGCACTAGGATTGGGTAAGAGGGACCCCAACGCTGTCCCCAAAATAGTTGATGAGCCCCAGGCTAGATAACCGACCACGTTATTGCCATGCATCCAAGGAACAGTGATCCGGTCATTTTTCAATTTTTCGCTTAAATAAACCCCATAACTTTCATCTGTCAACAAACTACCAATTCCAATATTATGAACTAGGCTAGCCTCCTTAAAATCAGGGGAGGTATGCAGACTCATGAGCATATTGCGCAAATTGATGAAAAAGACAGTTAAGGCAATATTCATGAGGGACGAATGAACGGCAATCAAAGAAATCATGGCAAACTGAGAAGCCCCTGCGTAAACTAAGAGACTCATCAATCCCATTTCTAAAGGGGAGAGATAGGTCGATGCTACCACACCACAAGCCAAGCCAATACTGATATAACCTAAGGCTGTCGGAAGGGCATCCCTGACCCCCTGTTGAAAATTCTTCTCCACTCCTTCTTCCTTTCCATTTTATGATGCTAACTATTATAACAAAAAAGAGACGGGAATCGTAATCCCGTCATTTATGTCTGTTCTTTAACTATTCTAGTTCTCTTCTATCGGATCAAAAGCAAGGCTAGGCTTAGCATTGAGATCTAAGCTAGCAAAATTTCCCCTATTCCATTCGCTGACACTGGCATAGGCAATCATCCCCGCATTGTCACCGCAGAGGCGCAGAGGAGGAATGATGACCTTAACATCTGTGATCTCAGAAGCCAGGCGTTCACGTAATCCTTGGTTAGCCGCGACTCCTCCCGCCACCACCAGGGTCTTAACCGGGTATCTTTCCAGGGCTTTTTTGGTCTTGGCCATCAAGATATCCATCACCGCTGCTTGGAAGGAAGCCGATAGGTCTTCCTTGGACAGACTCTCGCCTTTTTGCTCGGCATTGTGGTGGAGATTGATAAAGGCTGATTTGAGCCCTGAGAATGAGAACTCCAAATTATCTTCCTTGATCATGGCACGGGGGAAATCGTAGATATCCTGACCCTTATGCGCCAACTCGTCAATCTCACGACCAGCCGGATAGGTCAAGCCCATGACGCGACCGACCTTATCGTAGGCCTCACCAACCGCATCATCACGTGTTTCCCCAACGATCTTATAATCACCCGCCTCCGAGACATAGACCAACTCGGTGTGTCCTCCGCTAACCAGCAAGGCCAAGAGCGGAAATTCTAAAGGCTCAACGCTTTGAGCGGCCATCAAGTGGCCAGCCATATGATTGACAGGAATCAAAGGAATCCCATGGGCCCAGGCAAAGGCCTTGGCCGCAGCAAGGCCGACCAAAAGAGCTCCAACCAGACCTGGGCCGTAAGTTACCGCAACCGCTGTGACTTCTTCTTCTGTAATGCCCGCTTCTTCTAGCGCTTCCTCAATACAGGCCGTAATGACTTCGACATGGTGCCGACTGGCAACTTCTGGAACCACTCCCCCAAAGCGTTTATGGCTTTCAATCTGGCTGGCAATGACATTGGACAAGAGCTCTGTATCGTTTTTTAAGACGGCGACACTGGTCTCATCACAAGATGTTTCAAATGCCAAAATATATCTATCCTTCATCTGCTTCCCTTTTCATCATAATGGCGTCTTCGGTAGGTGCATGATAATACCCTTTCCGGCAACCAATTTCTTTAAATCCTTGCTTCTGATAGAGAGTCCGAGCTGGAGTGTTTCCTTCTCTCACCTCTAAAAAGACCTCTTTCTCCTGAGGAAGGCTTTCTAGTAGCTGACCCGCAATCCCGCGACCTTGCCACTCTTTTCGAACAGCAATTTGGACGACCTCTAGCTCATAGAGATTTTCTTGCATGGCCAAGAAGCCAACCAATTCTTCCCCACTATAGGCGAAGGCATACCAATTTTGAGGTTGACCAAGATCTGCTAGGACTTGCTCCAAGTTCCATGGGCTTTGTCCATAGACATCGTCTAAGACTTCTACCAACTGAGGGGCTAAATCGAATCGCCCCGCTTCCTTCTCAATTCGAATCATAGGCGTTTGATGTAGGACTGACCGGACTCTTGATGGTCCTTGAGCCAGTTTTCCTCAGCTTCTACCCGCTTGAGGTAGTTGGGCTCAAAACCATGAACGGAGACAGCTTCTTTTGTAAGTCCTAGTCGACCGATCCGTACCGCATCCGGTAGGGTTTCTAGCATCTGAGCATGTGGCAAGGCTTCTTGTATCTGCTCCCCAAAGGCTTTCACTTCCCCAAGGAAGGTCACCTTTTCAGCTCCCTTTGCTCTTTCTAATACCGCTTCAAAAGAGAGGTGAGCCTCCGGATAGACCAGCTGATCCTCTTGGTAAAAGCCCGCATAGACATGGTTGCGACGGGCATCCATTACTGGAATGGCCAGACCTTCTATCTCTTCTGGTACCAAGGCTAGTAAACTAGATACCCCTATCAAATCAATCTTTAGTGTTTGAGCTAGAGTTTTAGCCGTTGCTACCGCAATTCGCAAGCCAGTATAGGATCCTGGTCCCTCTGCTACGACGATGCGGTCCAGATCCGTCGGTTTCCAATCAATGCTCGCCATCAAAAATTCTATGGTAGGCATCAAGGTAATGCTGTGGTTTTTCTTGATTGTCAGTGTCAACTCTGCTAATAAGTTTTCTTCCTCCAAAAGGGCAACGGATAGGGCCTTACTGGAGGTGTCGAATGCTAATACTTTCATATTTTCTCCTCATTGTCTGTCTCATATTATACTACAAATAGACGCCAAACGGTAGAGGAAGCACCCCCAGACTGTGAAATCAGCTGCTCTCTATCCCTTCTAAAAAAGCGCTTCCTTCTGCCCTCAGAACCGCTTGCATCTTTTCCTTAGAGCCTATTTATGGTATAATGAATAATAATTATATCGAATCAGGACAAAAGAAAGCAAGAATAGGTGTCTCAGCTAGCTACTAGCTGTTTCTTTTCTGCTACAGTCCGAACAAATGAAAGGAACCGAAACGAAATGATTTACAAAGTTTTCTACCAAGAAACAAAAGAACGCAACCCTCGTCGTGAAACGACTCATGCCCTCTATCTCGATATTGATGCGAAGAATGAGCTGGAAGGACGCATTGAAGCTCGTCGCATCGTTGAAGAAAATACATCATACAACATCGAATTTATCACCCTCTTGTCAGACCAACACCTAGAATATGAAAAAGAGTCTGGCGCATTTGAAATTACGGAGTTCTAATCCATGGCATATACCTTAAAACCTGAAGAAGTTGGTGTTTTCGCCATTGGAGGTCTCGGGGAAATTGGTAAAAATACCTATGGGATTGAATACCAAGACGAAATCATCATTGTAGATGCTGGGATCAAGTTTCCTGAAGATGATTTGTTAGGGATTGATTACGTTATTCCTGACTATTCCTATATCGTTGAAAATATCGACCGTGTCAAAGGGGTCTTGATTACTCACGGACACGAAGACCATATTGGAGGAATTCCCTTCCTCTTGAAGCAAGCCAATGTGCCCATCTATGCTGGACCTTTGGCCCTAGCCCTTATTCGTGGAAAATTGGAAGAGCATGGCCTCCTTCGCGGTGCTAAACTCTATGAAATCAACCAAAATACGGAGTTGACCTTTAAGCATATTAAAGCGACCTTCTTCCGTACGACCCACTCCATTCCAGAACCTTTGGGGATTGTTCTCCACACACCTCAAGGAAAAATCGTCTGCACGGGAGACTTTAAATTTGACTTCACGCCCGTTGGTGAACCGGCCGATCTTCACCGGATGGCTGCACTTGGAGAGGAAGGCGTCCTCTGTCTGCTTTCTGACTCAACCAACGCGGAAGTCCCAACCTTTACTAACTCTGAAAAAGTCGTTGGCCAATCCATTATGAAGATCATTGAAGGCATTCATGGACGCATCATCTTTGCATCCTTTGCATCCAATATCTTCCGTCTCCAACAGGCTGCAGATGCCGCTGTTAAAACCGGGCGTAAGATTGTTGTCTTTGGACGCTCGATGGAAAAAGCCATTGTCAACGGGATTGAGCTGGGCTATATCAAGGTACCTCCTGGAACAATTATTGAACCAAGTGAGATCAAAGACTACCCGGCAAACGAAATTCTCATTATGTGTACAGGGAGCCAAGGGGAGCCCATGGCGGCCCTGTCTCGGATTGCTAATGGCACCCACCGCCAAGTGCAACTCCAACCGGGAGATACCGTTATCTTCTCATCTAGTCCGATTCCTGGGAATACAACCAGCGTTAACAAATTGATCAATACGATTTCTGAAGCGGGTGTCGATGTCATTCATGGGAAGATCAACAACATCCATACGTCTGGACACGGGGGGCAACAAGAACAAAAACTCATGCTCCGCTTGATCAAACCAAAATACTTCATGCCTGTCCATGGTGAATACCGGATGCAGAAGATCCACGCCGGACTTGCTCGTGATTGCGGAGTAGAAAAAGACAATATCTTCATCATGAGTAACGGTGATGTCCTCGCCCTTACAGCCAACTCTGCTCGTATCGCAGGAAGCTTTAATGCTCAAGACATCTATGTCGATGGAAACCGCATCGGGGAAATCGGTGCTGCTGTCCTTCGTGACCGGCGAGACCTGTCCGAAGACGGTGTCGTGCTTGCTGTTGCAACAGTTGACTTCAAGTCAAAAATGATTTTAGCTGGACCAGATATTCTCAGCCGTGGCTTCATCTATATGCGTGAATCCGGAGATTTGATCCGTGAAAGCCAACGCATCCTCTTCAATGCTATTCGTATCGCCTTGAAGAACAAGGATGCCAACATTCAAACCGTACATGGTGCTATTGTCAACGCCCTTCGTCCTTTCCTTTACGAAAGCACGGAACGTGAACCCATCATTATCCCGATGATTTTGACACCAGATGAAGAAAATTAAATAAAAAGAATGAGGCTGGGACAAAAGTCCTAGCCTCTCAATTGTCTTTGGATTGTCGAGCAAGACGCAGTGGTTGAGTGGGCTCTACTACGCTGATTTCATCAGCTTTTACAGCCCTACTCAACTGTGCGGAGGTGGGACGACGAAATCGAATTCTAACGAATTACCGATTTCTGTCCCACTCTCATTTTTGTATGGATTTGCTTAATACAAGTCCAAATAGTTATCAATTTCCCATTGTGAAACAAAGGTTGCATAGCTTGCCCACTCGATGCGTTTGGCTTCTAAGAAGCTGGTATAGATATGTTCACCAAGAGCATCCTTAACTACTTCATCTTCCGTCAAAGCTTTCAAAGCATTGTGAAGGGTAGATGGAAGGTCAGTGATCCCAGCTTCTTTACGCTCTTCCGCTGTCATGATGTAAATATTTTCTTCGATCGGAGCGGGTGCTTCGATTTTGTTTTCAATCCCATGCAAACCAACTTCCAAAAGAACAGCCATAGCAATATAAGGATTGGCCATTGGATCAACAGAACGTAGTTCCAAACGAGTTCCCATTCCACGAGTAGCAGGCACGCGCACCAATGGGGAACGGTTACGTCCTGCCCAAGCGATGTATACAGGAGCTTCAAAACCTGGCACCAAACGTTTATAAGAGTTAACCGTTGGGTTCATGATGGCTGTATAGTTGTATGCGTGCTTGATCAAACCACCAAGGAAGTGATAAGCTGTTTCTGACAACTGCATTCCTTTTGGATCATTTGGATCAAAGAAGGCATTGTTTCCTTCGGCATCAAACAAGGACATATTACAGTGCATCCCTGAACCAGCGATCCCAAATTTTGGCTTAGCCATAAAGGTTGCATACAAACCATGTTTGCGAGCAATAGTTTTGACAACGAGTTTAAAGATTTGGATCTTGTCACATGCGCGAAGAACTTCATCGTACTTAAAGTCAATCTCATGTTGTCCCACTGCCACTTCGTGGTGACTAGCTTCTACTTCAAATCCCATTTGAGTCAAGACATTAACGATCTCACGACGAGTGTTGTCGGCAAGGTCTGTCGGAGCCAGGTCAAAATAGCCACCCTTGTCATTCACCTCAAGAGTTGGGTCTCCATTTTCATCGAGCTTAAAGAGGAAGAACTCTGGTTCTGGTCCAAGGTTGAAAGATTTGAAGCCAACTTCTTCCATATGACGAAGAGCACGTTTGAGGTTCCCACGTGGGTCTCCTGCAAAAGGTTCCCCTTCTGTTGTATAGACATCACAAATCAATCCTGCAACACTACCGTTCTCATCTCCCCAAGGGAAAACCGTCCAAGAGTCCAAGTCAGGATAGAGATACATATCAGATTCATTAATCCGAACAAACCCTTCAATAGAAGATCCATCAAACATAGCCTTGTTTGATAGAACTTTTTCCAACTGTTCATCTGTCGCTGGAATTTCAACGTTTTTCATGGTCCCTAAGATATCTGAGAACATCAACCGAATAAAGGTTACATTCTTTTCTTTGACTTCGTGGCGAATATCTTCAACAGTAATTGACATGTGTGTCTCCTTATGAATAAAGCAATAAGCAAAAAGAATGATCAGCGTAACTGACCATATGACGATGAGGTCGTATGAAAGCGACTTTGCTGGAGAATGTCGCGGTGAAGAGCCTTGCGGACATCCTTTTCACTGACAATCTTAGCTGCTTGACGTTTAGCTTCTTTCTCAGCAATCCGTTTTTTAATTCCTGCAATATTAAGGCCTTCAGATAAGTAATCCTTAATCTCCAACAGGCGATCCATATCGTTGAGAGAAAACATCCGACGATTGCCCTCTGTACGAGCTGGGGTAATGAGTTGTTGATCTTCGTAGTAGCGAATCTGACGAGCTGTTAAATCTGTCAATTTCATAACACTACCAATTGGAAAGACCGCTAACGTTCGTCTTAGTTCTTTTTCTTTCATACCCGACCTCCTTTCCCTTCTATTATAACCGAAAAAAAACCGATGTCAAGATTAAAATGTCATATAATCTCACATGGTTTTTCTTTTTTCTTTTATAAAATCTCGAATCCGATCCACATCTGAATTGACTAAAATCGCAACAAAGACGCCGATAAAGGTTTCAAAGATGCGGGCAAAAACGTACAGGAAAGTTTCTCCTGTTGGAATCGAGAGAGTAATGATCAACATGGCTGAAACTCCACCGATGATTCCAGCTTTGTTGTTCATGGCGACATTGGTCATAATGGTTAACATGGTCGCAATGGGCACAAAAATCAGGGTTACCCAAAAAGCATTGTGGAAGAGGATCTTAATCATAAAGAACAGCAGAGCATAAAAACCACCGATGCTGTTGCCCATCACGCGCGAAGCTCCGAAGTGAACACTCTTATCAAAATCTTCTCTCAAACTAAAGACAGCTGTCAGTGCCCCAATCTGCAAGCCTCGCCAGCCAAAGATACCAAAAATCAATAGAACCAGAAAAACGGCTATCCCTGTTTTGAAGGTTCGCATTCCCAATCGAAATTTGGAACGGTCAAATTTATGTCGTTTAAAGTAATCCATTGTCCCCTATCTTTCTATCTCTTTTATTCTAACATATTTCCAGAAAGGTTCAAGCAGGGAAATGAAGATCGACTAGCTTCCTTCTAATCTATAAAGTCATCTTAAAAACTTTCCTTAGGTGAGTACGGAGGTTAGGTGAAATTATCCAGTGGATGATTTCAGCAATCCAGGAAGTTCCATGACTAATAAAGATACAAAGGGCGTCTGCGGATAAAGTCAAAATAGGAAGTTTGACGCAGAATCTTTAGATTCTAGGAAAACTTATCTTTTTGACACAATCCGCAGCCCGTGTTCAATTAGTTTTGAACCCCCTCGCTCTTTAATTTTCGGGCTCAGGCTAAAACAGTTTCCCAAACTGTTTTACTCTCAAAACTCCCGAGTCCTTGAAACAAATGTTTCAAGCACTTTTCTCACGGCGGAAAGTTTCGGGATTTTCTTGATTAATTTCAAAAATGAGATCACATTTTATTTCGATACAGAATCACTTATCTTATATAAAAATTAGTTTGTATACATTCTAAAAAAAGCACCTTTCGGTGCTTCTTCTATGGTTCATGAGGAACCGTCTTATTTTTCAGTCAAGGCTGCAAGTCCTGGAAGAACTTTACCTTCGAGAAGCTCCATTGAAGCTCCACCACCAGTAGAGATCCATGAGAACTTGTCTGCACGTCCAAGGTTGATCGCTGCGGCAGCTGAGTCACCACCACCGATGATTGATTTAACGCCTGGTTGTTTCACGATCGCATCCATCACACCGATTGTACCAGCTTGGAAGTCAGGGTTTTCAAATACACCCATAGGTCCGTTCCATACAACTGTTTTCGCACCAGTCAATGCTTCATCAAATTTAGCGATAGATTTTGGACCGATATCCAAACCAAGGAAACCTGGGTCTACTGCTTCACCTTCAGTGTCTTTCACTTCAGTGTAGTCAGCAAATGCGTTTGCTTCTTTTGAGTCAACTGGCAAGATCAATTTGCCGTTTGCTTTTTCAAGAAGAGCTTTAGCGACATCCAATTTGTCTTCTTCTACAAGTGAGTTACCGATTTCGATCCCTTGCGCTTTGTAGAATGTGTAAGTCATCCCACCACCGATAAGAACTTTATCAGCTTTTTCAAGCAAGTTTTCGATCACACCGATCTTGTCTGAAACTTTTGAACCACCAAGGATCGCTACGAATGGACGTTCTGGAGCTTCAACAGCTTCTTGGATGTAAGCAATTTCGTTTTCAAGAAGGAATCCAGCAACAGCTTTTTCAACGTTTGCTGAGATACCAACGTTAGATGCGTGTGCACGGTGAGCTGTACCGAATGCATCGTTTACGAAGATCCCATCTCCAAGTGATGCCCAGTATTTACCAAGTTCAGGATCGTTTTTAGATTCTTTCTTGCCGTCAACATCTTCGTAACGAGTGTTTTCAACCAAGAGAACTTGTCCATCTTCAAGAGCGTTAATCGCTGCTTCCAATTCAGCACCACGAGTAACACCTGGAAGGAATGTAACTTCTTGACCCAATTTAGCAGCCAAGTCAGCCGCTACAGGAGCAAGTGATTTACCTTCTTTGTCTGCTTCTTCTTTTACACGTCCAAGGTGAGAGAAGAGGATTGCACGTCCACCTTGCTCAAGGATGTACTTGATTGTTGGAAGAGCAGCAGTGATACGGTTGTCGTTTGTGATCACGCCATCTTTTACAGGAACGTTGAAGTCAACACGAACGAGAACTTTTTTCCCTTTCAAGTCAACGTCTTTAACAGTCAATTTTGCCATTGGATATGACTCCTTCTATTTTTTATACATGATAATTATATCACAAAAGCTGTAAAAGAGGTAGAAAAATAGTGGATTTCTACCTCTTATTAGCAAGTCCGGAGTCATGCTCCTCTATTAGAATCTGCATCATAAAACCTCCCTTGTTTTTTACAAAGGAGGTTTACGATTGAATTTAACTTTTAAAGACTCTTAAAAAGTTACTCTTCTTTCTTCTTACCGGCCAAGAGGAAACCTCCAAGCGCTGCTAGGAAAACAGCTTCTGCTGCAAACGTAGCCTCTAAACTTGCCGTTGTTGGCAATTCCTTGTCAGTATCTTTGCTAGCTTGCTCTTGTTGAGAAGTTCCTTCTTTAGATGGTGTTATATAGCGACTCAAAACTTGTTGAACTCCTTGATCCAGAAGATCTGGTCCGTTTTCCTTTTGATTCAATGGATCAGTTGGTTTCGTCGGATTCAATAGTTCTGGTGACGGTTGATTGCCATCCGGTTGTTCTGGTTTTGTTGGATTCTCCGGCTGAGCTGGTTGATCTGGTGTCGCAGGCTCCTCTGGTTGGACTGGTTGATTTGGTTGAACAGGCAGATCTGGTTTAGCCGGTTCCTCTGGTTGGATCGGTTGATCCGGTACCACTGGACTTGGTGTCTTATAGACAATCGCATAGTGGGTAAAGTGAGGAGCTATAAAGATAACGGTATCTCCTTCTCGCTCAAAGGCAAGTGATTGAGGAGCTTGACCTTCTGGGAAGAAGAGGACTTGCTCCACTTCTTTATCTTTATCCACAGGGATTTTTACAAGTGATGGATGCTGGGTATCGACATCCTGACCACTTGCATCGACTCCTTCGATATCAAAGAGAGTCGCTTCTCGTCCCTTCAGCTCTTCTTTTTCTGCCTGATTGGCTTCAACTTTCGCAACTTTCAACCTCTTAATAGCAGTCGGCTCCAAGTTAGAGAACTGAACTTCGACTCCAGTCGCAGGGTCTACAAAGACCGCTGGCTTATCTTCTTTCAGGAGCGCAATCAAAGTCTCTAGACCTGTTTTTGCGGTTGCGAGCGCTTCAGGAGTGAGCTCTGAAGAGTCTAGGAGTTCTTTGTTTTTCTCAACCAGTGCCTGCAAAGCGTCACCAGAAGGGTGATTTGGCTTGCTTGCTAATAGAGCTGTCGCTTCTTCTGTCAGAGCAGAAAGTGCTTCTTTCTCTTTGACTAGATTAGCTTGTCCATCTAAGGCTTTCAAGAGAGCGGTCAATTGGTTCAACTCCTCATTGACCTGATCTTGTGTGCTGGTATCGTGCTCTTTCAAGACTTTTTCAGAAGCAGCCATTCCAGCCAACAAGGCTTCTTTGACTTCAGGACTGGCAAATGTGAAGTCTACTTTGGCTTTTGCAGCTTCAGCTTCAGCCAATTTTTGCTTGAGGTATTCATCGTTGAGAGCTGGTTTTGGATTGACGAGGACATCAAAGCTTGTGCTAGCGCCTTTGTAATGGATGGTGATGGTTTGACGGCCTTCCTTGGTCGCATCAAAGCCAGTTACTTCCACCCCTTCATCGGTCAAAGCGTGCGTTTCGGTTGTTTCATCATCAAAAACAACTGTAAAGCGTCCGCCTTCTTTTTCAAATGCTTCTCCGACGATATATTCTACTTTTGGTTTGTCGGTCAATTCTAGACCAGCAACTGCTTTTTCACCTGCTTCCTCTGCACTGACCACAAAAACAGTGAGAGTCTTATCCAATTTCTGACCAAGGTAGGAAACTTCTAGGTGTTGTTCTCCAAGTTTGCTACTGTCAAATCCATGAATCTCTACTCCTGAGTTGGTGAGGTTGACCAGTTGATCTGCTTGGCCATCTTTATAATGAACACGGAGTGTTGCTCCTTTCAAGGAAAGGGCATCGCCTTCCCGGTAGACCTTCTTGGTCAAACCTTCTTCAAATTGAAGTCCAGCAATTTCTTTATCATTCTTTGGAACTTCAATCGCCAAGACATTACTGATATCTTTACCAGGTTCTTGCGCACGATAGTATAGAAGAGATGGGGTGGATTCAAAAGCCAGCGGTTTAAAGATCAGATTTCCAGCTTGATTAGCTGTCATGGTCGCAATTGGGCTAGTTGCTTCTTTATCCGCATAAAGGGTCAGTGTGGTATTGGCTGGGACATCTTTGAAACCAACTTGAACAAAATGATTGCCTAGGTTCTGCGCTGCAGCATGTTTCATCGGGATGTTGACCGTTTCAGTATCCAGACTTTCATACATCTTCCAGTTGTAAATCCGGATGGCTTGCCATGGGGTTCCGTTATCTGCTGTAATGACGTGGAGACGCCAGTCTTGAGCCTTGATCGGATGGTCGAGTGTAATATCAGACACATGGGCTTTATTGCCACGAACTTCCTTTGCGAGCTTCCACTCGCCGGCTTCATCCTTGTAGTAAAGATCGAAGTCACGAGTGTTCATCTTGCCATCATCGACAGATTCTCCACCAGCTCCCGCATGGTCCATAACCCAACGAACAATGGTCCGTGGTTGTGTCAAGCGAATATCGACGGTTCCATTCAATTGAGCCGAAGACCATTTATCCGAAAGACTGGTAATGGTACCATTTAACATCCCCTCGATGCCCTCACTACCATCTGCATCTGGGAAACTTGAACCGATGACTTTGGCTCCGATGACCACGTTTGGTGCTAGGGCTTTTGGAAGACTGGTATCTGACACTGTCATGCCCCAATCAAAGGCCACAGTTCCCGCATCTGAACGTTGGCCGTTCTTACCAACAGCAACAACCTTGAGTTCCTGGGTGGTCCCTTCAGCACTTGCTGAACGACTAACTTTTGGAAGATAGACGGTTGTAGCAGAAGAACCTGTTAAGAGACGCCAGTTATCGCCATCTTTCTCATAGACTTCATAGTAATCTGCATCTGCAACTCCCTTAAAATTTAGGACTGCTTCTGCTTCTTGCGCATTTTGCAGGCGTTTGCCTTGCACGGTTACTTCAGAAGGCGCAGCTGGTTTTTCTTGGTTCGACGTAATCGACAACTGACCGAGATTAAATTTGTAGTCTTTGACATCTGCATCATGGTCAAAGAAGAATTTAATCGCATAAATGGTCTTGCCAGCCAGGTCTCCCAAATCAAAAGTTTGAGTAGACCAATCTGCGCTTGGCGTCAATTCTTTCCATACATATTCGGAGTAGTCTTCTTTTGTAGCAGCTGCCACCCATGCAGTTGCTCCGACTCCACCTTTGTGAGAGACGCTCAATTTTGTCGTTTCTGTCACAGGAATCTTGGTCGAATAGAGCATGACATTTTGACTGCTATTGGCTTTCAGATCGCCTTCAAAGGCTAGAGAGTTCCCTCCATTGTAGGCTTGATCAAAATCATAGCGCCCTTTCAATGGTGTACTATCTTCACTATGCTCTACCCACCAGCGCCATGTTGGAAGGTAGCCAGAAACAGAACGGTAGTTCCATTCCCCTTCTTTAGAAATCTTGCCATCGACAAACCAGTGTTTTCCGTGACCAGTATTAAAGGAAGTATTGAAATCTTCACTAGTGATTGGGGTTTTGTCCACTACTAGATTAGACATGCCGTACCAAGATTGGTCTGCTGGTTTTCCTTTGGTTGGATCTCCTTGGAAGCCAGTCCAGAATAAATCCTCATGGGTATGGTAACCTTCTCCCGTCTTTCCTAGACCTGTAATGGTATCTGGTGCATAAAGACCAAGAGAAAGGCGTAACTTGCCATGTTCATCTAAAATCGCATTCCAGTCGACATTGGTCTTATAAGAACCTCCTTTTTGAAGTTCCAGTCCCGCTAAAACATCATAAGGATTGCGCTGAATCCATTTTGCTGTACTGATGGAATAATCAACTTCTGTTTTGCCCCAGTTAAAGTTGGCAAAGAAGGTATCAACTGGATTTTCTCCCTTTTCAGGTTGCATGAAATTGTAGTTGTACTCACCCAGTGCATTTTCGTGGTAGCGACCATATTCATAAGTCATGGCGTCATACCAAGAGTACTTGATCGGATAGTTGATGCTCTTCGCATACTCCTTAGTATAAAGTAGGAAATCTCTTAATTTTGGCCCCAAAGGCTCTACTAGGCTCCCTGTTGTTTCTTGGTTGATAAAGTAACCATCGAAACCATAGTATTTCGCTAGATCAACCAATTTCCGAGCAATCGGGAAGGTTTTAGATCCTTCACTATCTTCTTTCAAGGTTTCTGCAAAGCGCTCTTGATCCTTGATGCTACTTGACCAGTTGTAAAAGAGTGTTCCATAGATGGGAACCCCATTTCGGTGAGCAGCATCAATCACATCTGCTGAAGGGACAAGTCCTTCCCAAAAGACCATGGAATCCAAATATTGCCAGTAGTCAAAAGCATAAGCCTTAAATTCTTCCCCACCGACGGAAGCATGATCCTTAGCCTTTGAGTTCATGTTAGATAGGGCTTGAATTTTTGCATCCGGGTTGGCTTGCTCGTTAATTTGCTTCCCTTGAAAACGACTAGCAAGGGGAACACTTGCTCGGTTCAAATCATCATCCACTCGTTTACCAGGTTCCCATTTCAACAAATCATCCCAAGTATCAAATTTGACCTCTTTTGGTCTTAATTGTTTTTCTTCATTGGTTGGTAAATCTTCCACTTTTTCTGTTGCTACTTTTGGTTGTTCAGTTGCTGAAACAGCTAGACTATCTGTCGTCGTACTAGCTTCTGTACTTGAAGGACCAACCTCTGTTGTTGCTGGAGTTGCCTCCTCAGTTGGTTTTGCTGATTCTGTAGTTGGCAAGACAGCATCTGCAGTGTAGACACCCGCTTCTCTGATCAAATGATTGACATCTTCCGTATTTGCTGTGGAAGCTTCTAAGGGTTGTTCATTAGTAGCATGCTTCTCATCCGCTGAGACAGCCCCCGTTCCTAAAAATGCCAATCCAATCAGTGCAGAACAAACTCCTACACTGAATTTCCGGATACTAAAACGTTGTTGTTTTTCAAATTGATGACCTTTCATCTTGACCTCCATCTTATTTTACTAATTTCCAATCTCCTAAAACACTCCTTCTTTGCTTATGTGGAATCGCTTACATTTTTGTTTGATTGGAAATCTTCACTCAGATTTAGTTTACCGCTTTAAAGAGGAGTCTGTCAATTCATTTTAGCAAATCCTATAATAAGGTGAGGAGGAACTAAAAAAAGTACAAAAAAAGAGGAGGTCACCCTCCTCTCATCATACAGATGAATTATTTAGCAATTTTTGCGAAGTATTCAAGAGTACGAACAAGTTGTGCAGTGTAAGACATTTCGTTGTCATACCATGAAACAACTTTAACCAATTGTTTACCGTCAACATCAAGAACTTTAGTTTGAGTTGCGTCAAACAATGAACCGTAAGCCATACCTACGATATCTGAAGAAACGATTGGATCTTCTGTGTAACCGTATGATTCGTTAGCTGCTGCTTTCATAGCTGCGTTCACTTCATCAACAGTAACGTTCTTTTCAAGAACTGCAACCAATTCAGTAACTGATCCAGTTGGAGTTGGAACGCGTTGTGCAGATCCGTCCAATTTACCGTTCAATTCTGGGATTACAAGACCGATAGCTTTAGCAGCACCAGTTGAGTTAGGAACGATGTTTGCAGCACCAGCGCGAGCACGACGAAGGTCACCACCACGGTGTGGTCCGTCAAGGATCATTTGGTCACCAGTGTAAGCGTGGATAGTAGTCATCAATCCTTCTACAACACCAAAGTTATCTTGAAGAGCTTTAGCCATTGGAGCCAAGCAGTTTGTAGTACATGAAGCACCTGAGATAACTGTTTCAGTACCATCAAGAATGTCGTGGTTAGTGTTAAATACAACTGTTTTAACGTCATTTCCACCAGGAGCAGTGATAACAACTTTCTTAGCTCCACCTGGGTGCAAGTGTTTTTCAGCAGCTTCTTTCTTAGCAAAGAAACCAGTTGCTTCAAGAACGATTTCTACACCGTCGTTAGCCCAGTCGATTTGTTCTGGATCACGTTCAGCAGAAACTTTAACGAATTTACCGTTAACTTCGAATCCACCTTCTTTAACTTCCACAGTACCGTCGAAACGACCTTGAGTTGTGTCATATTTCAACAAGTGTGCAAGCATAACTGGATCTGTAAGGTCGTTGATGCGAGTAACTTCAACACCTTCTACGTTTTGGATACGACGGAAAGCAAGACGACCGATACGACCGAAACCGTTAATACCAACTTTAACTACCATTCGTGATTTCCTCCTTATGAAAATCAAAAAATTTTTTATGTGAAAAGAGTAACTTGATAGGTTACAAATCATCTTTCAACAATATTATTATATACTTTCTTCCCCTAAAATGCAACTGATTTCATTAGGATTAGAAATATTACACAAACTTTCATATTCATTTTCACTATCTCTTATGAGGAAGAGGTGTTATACTCTTTTCGAATCAAAAAAGCTCTCCTCCTAAGAGGAAAGCTTTTAGCTAGATGGTAAAATTATGCTTCACCTTTAGCTTTTTTAATGATTTCTTCTTGTACTGATTTCGGTACATCTTCGTAGTGGTCAAATACCATCATGAAAGTACCACGTCCTTGAGTTGCAGAACGAAGGACAGTAGCGTAACCGAACATTTCAGCAAGTGGCACATAAGCACGAACGATTTGGCTTGCACCGTGTGCTTCCATACCGTCTACACGTCCACGACGAGCAGTTACGTGACCCATAACATCCCCAAGATTTTCTTCAGGAACTGTGATGGTTACAAGCATCATTGGTTCAAGGATTGCTGGTTGAGCTGATTTAGCTGCTTCTTTAAGGGCAAGAGATGCAGCGATCTTGAAGGCAGTTTCAGATGAGTCGACATCGTGGTATGATCCATCGTAAAGCTTCGCTTTCACGTCAACCATTGGGTAGCCAGCAAGGACACCGTTTGCCATAGATTCTTGAAGTCCTTTTTCTACTGCAGGGATGAATTCACGTGGAACCACACCACCGACGATCGCATTTTCGAACTCGAATCCTTTACCTTCTTCGTTTGGAGTAAATTCAATCCAAACATCACCAAACTGACCTTTACCACCAGATTGACGTTTGAAGAATCCACGTGCTTGTGTAGAAGCACGGAATGTTTCACGGTAAGATACTTGAGGAGCACCAACGTTGGCTTCAACCTTGAATTCACGTTTCATACGGTCAACAAGGACATCCAAGTGCAACTCACCCATACCAGAGATAACTGTTTCACCTGTTTCAGGGTTTGTTTCAACGCGGAAGGTTGGATCTTCTTCAGCCAATTTTTGAAGAGCGATACCCATCTTGTCTTGGTCTGCTTTAGATTTAGGCTCAACCATCAATTGGATAACTGGTTCTGGAACTTCGATTGATTCAAGAATAACTTTCGCTTTTTCATCTGTCAATGAGTCACCAGTTGTTGTATCTTTCAAACCAACAGCAGCAGCGATATCACCAGAGTAAACTGTTTCGATTTCCATACGAGTGTTAGCGTGCATTTGAAGGATACGTCCGATACGTTCACGTTTACCTTTAGTAGTGTTCAATACGTAAGAACCTGAGTTCAAGACACCTGAGTAAACACGGAAGAATGTCAAACGACCTACGAATGGGTCAGTCATGATCTTGAAGGCAAGCGCTGCAAATGGCTCTTCGTCAGATGCTGGACGTTCTACCTCTTCGTCTGTATCTGGGTTCACACCCTTGATTGCAGGGATATCAAGTGGGCTTGGAAGGTAGTCAAGAACTGCATCCAACATCAATTGAACCCCTTTGTTCTTGAAGGCTGAACCACACAATACTGGGAAGAATTCAACGTTGATAGTCGCTTTACGGATACCAGCTTTCAATTCTTCGTTAGTGATTTCTTCACCTTCAAGGTATTTCATCATCAAGTCTTCATCAGTTTCAGCAACTGCTTCAACCAATTTTTCACGGTATTCTTGAGCTTGTTCAAGGTATTCGGCTGGGATATCTTCTTCAAGAATGTCTGTACCAAGGTCGTTGGTGTAGATTTCAGCTTTCATCTTGATCAAGTCGATGATTCCACGGAAGTCATCTTCAGCACCGATTGGCAATTGAATTGGGTGTGCGTTTGCTTGAAGACGATCATGAAGTGTGCTTACTGAGTAAAGGAAGTCAGCACCGATTTTATCCATCTTGTTCGCAAATACGATACGAGGAACACGGTATTCAGTAGCTTGACGCCAAACTGTTTCTGTTTGAGGCTCAACACCTGATTGTGAGTCAAGAACCGTTACAGCACCGTCCAAAACGCGGAGTGAACGTTGTACTTCGATCGTGAAGTCCACGTGTCCTGGTGTGTCGATGATGTTAACACGAGTGTCTTTCCATTGAGCTGTTGTCGCAGCAGATGTGATGGTGATACCACGTTCTTGCTCTTGCTCCATCCAGTCCATTTGTGACGCACCTTCGTGAGTTTCACCGATTTTGTGAATCTTACCAGTGTAGTAAAGGATACGCTCAGTTGTAGTTGTTTTACCAGCATCGACGTGGGCCATGATACCGATATTACGAGTTTTTTCAAGTGAAAATTCGCGTGCCATGAGGTTTTGTTCTCCTATATTTTTTATTTCTATACTATTATAACATGATTTAACAAAAACGGATAGGCAGGACCTACCCGTTCTCATTGTTTATCCTGTTTGGTTGGTTTCAACTTGCAAGATGGTAAGCTGAATTGTACTCGGGCTAAAGTTAGTTAGCCGATTTGAGCCGGAACGGGATGCTGTGTGAAAAAGATAAACTTCCTTGTATTCGTCGAATACTGCGTCAGTTTCCTATTTTCACCTTGCATCCTTACCGTTCCTAGCATCATGATCTTACCAGCGGAAGTGTGCGAAGGCACGGTTAGCTTCAGCCATACGGTGAGTGTCTTCACGTTTCTTAACAGCTGCACCAGTGTTGTTTGCAGCATCCAAGATTTCTTTAGCAAGGCGGTCAACCATTGTGTGCTCACCACGTTGACGAGCGATGGTTACCAACCAACGAAGTCCAAGTGTTGTACGACGTTCTGGACGAACTTCAACTGGGACTTGGTAGTTAGATCCACCAACACGACGTGCACGTACTTCAAGTACAGGCATGATGTTTTCCATTGCTGTTTCAAATACTTCAAGCGCGTCATTTCCAGTAGCTTCTTTGATTTGCTCAAAAGCACCGTAAACGATTGAAGCTGCTGTACCACGTTTACCATCAAGCATAACGCGGTTGATAAGACGAGTAACTAGTTGTGAATTGTAAAGCGGATCTGGCAATACATCGCGCTTTGGAGCTCTATTTTTACGACTCATTTCTCTTTATCCCCTTTCCTTATGCTTTTGGACGTTTAGTACCGTATTTAGAACGGCCTTGTTTACGATCGTTAACACCTGCAGTATCAAGTGCACCACGGACGATATGGTAACGTACCCCTGGAAGGTCTTTTACACGTCCACCACGAAGAAGCACCACGCTGTGCTCTTGCAAGTTGTGTCCGATACCTGGGATGTAGGCAGTAACTTCGATCAAGTTGCTCAAACGTACACGAGCGAATTTACGAAGGGCAGAGTTAGGTTTTTTAGGTGTCATTGTTCCAACACGAGTTGCAACACCACGTTTTTGTGGTGAAGAAACGTTTGTTTGAACTTTTTTATGACTGTTGTAACCAACGTTCAAAGCTGGTGATTTAGATTTTTCTACTTTTGATTTACGCGGTTTGCGAACCAATTGGTTAATTGTAGGCATCTACATTCTCCTGTATTTTTTTATTTTTGGTGATGATACACTTGGTGACAGCTACCATCTGTGTGTACTTTTGCAACATTTGTCAGCACGTCCCTGTACACTCTTGAGAGACCAAAAGTAAAAAGTACCGTCTATTATTGTAACATAGCGGTACTTTCACTGTCAAGATTTTTTTCTCTTTTTTGCACGATTGCTTCTTCCTAAAACCGCGCTACATTATTGTTCAGATTGTTGCGTTACAGCTGGAATTGTTGCATTCGAAACCTGAGGAACCTCATTGGACTGATACTGAGGGACTTCTGCTGGAACCACTTGTTGAGGTTGCCCTATTTGGTTAGCTTGATTCAGATCAGTTGATTGAGTATTCTGGTTGGTTTGCATGCCATAGTAGTCTACAATATATTGAATACGAGCTTGGAAGGCCTGTTTCTTGGTTTCGTCCTTCACTTTTTCTACGGCCTCTTGGGCAGCGGTTAAGGTTTCTTGAGTTGCAGTCGTTTCAAAATGAGCAACTGCTTTTTCAGCCGCTTCAGTTATTTTGGCTTCCTCTTCTTCTTTGACTTTTTTAGGGTCTTTCTTCTTAATAGGAAGAGAACCTGTTTTTTTGGTTTCTTGTTTCACCACTGTAACTTGGTCTGCAGAATTTTTACGAACTGTATAAAGCCCACCGACAAGAACTCCTGTCAAGATGAATATCGTTGCCAATCGAAGCCATAGGGGACTACGATCAAAACGGTCTAAAATTGTTTTCATTTTCCTTTCTCCCTCTCCAGCCTTAGCTCTTATCGAAAATATTTCCGATTTCTACATCAATTTTATTTTCTGCTACATCAATGTTGGTCACACGTAGAAGTGACTTGTGATCAAATAAATCTTTACTTCTAGCCGAAGCATTGTCCGCAAAAATAGCGACTCCCGCTAACTCTGAATCGAACTCAGCCAAGAGGCTAACCATCCCACTGATGGTTCCCCCTCCTTTAAGGAAGTCATCGACAATCAGAACACGGCTTCCAGCCTTCAAACTACGTTTGGATAGGAACATTTTCTCAATCCGATCGCCACTAGAACCAGATACGTAGTTGACGCTGACCGTTGAGCCTTCTGTAATTTTTAAATCGCGACGCACAATGACAAAAGGAACATTTAAGACATTGGCTACCGCGTTTGCTAATGGGACTCCCTTGGTTGCCACCGTCATAACAGCATCGATTTTTTGATCTCGGAAGGCCTTGGCAATAATGCGCCCAATATTATTTAAGATTTTTGGATCACTTAGCAAATCCGAAAGGTAGATATATCCACCTGGTAAAATCCGATTACTTTCTGACAATTGATTGCACAAATTTTGAACAATTTCTTTTGATTCTGCATCAGAAATGGAAGGAGTAAAGATGACCCCTCCACCTGCACCGGTAAGAGTTTCAATGTTTCCAATTTCCATCTCTTCAAAGGCCCGTTTAATAATGACAATGTCTTCAGAAATAGAGGATTTGGCAGATTCGTATTTTTCGGCAAATGTATTTAAACTCGTCAATTCGTAGGGATGATTAATCAAGTAATTCGAGATCACAACCATCCGCTCACTTCTTCTTAGCTTCATTTTCTCTCCACATAGTTTTTTATTGTATTATACCATATTATACCAAAAAACGAACATTGTTAGTCTCACAACATTCGTTTATCGTTTTTTTACTAACAAACTTAGAGTGACCTTTTTGGCTCCTGTTTATTAGGAATCTTTTAAATTCGGCTTATAGAAGGAACGGTTATCCAAGGCAAAAATCTTATTGGTCATTTCACCAGGGCCCACTAAAGCCAAGGCAGAAGTCATCATCATCATTTCTGCATCTAGGTTATCAATCATATGGATGATCTCCGCTTCCATGATTTTTGGACGAACCGGACTACCATATTCTAGTAGACCATGGTGACTCAAAATCACATGTCGCAACACGATCACATCTTCTTTTTGATCATCAATCTTCAACTCTTGTAAGACCTTGGTAATTTCTTCATCGATCAGAGCAATGTGCCCGATGAGGTTTCCTCGAACCGTATATTCCGTATTTTCAGGGCCTGAGAGTTCCAGTACCTTGGCAAGATCATGGAGCATGATTCCGGCATAGAGAAGACTTTGATTTAATTGAGGATAAACCTGAGAGATGCTCTCAGCCAAACGGACCATAGTGGCTGTGTGATAAGCTAAGCCTGTCTCAAAGGCATGGTGGTTGGTTTTGGCCGCAGGATAAGAGTAGAACTCTTTGTCGTACTTGCTGTAGAGCGCCCTAACCACACGTTGCCAAACTGGATTTTCTATTTTGAAAATCATCCCCGACAGGTAATCTTTCAAATCGACTGGATTCACTGGAGGTTTTTCTTTAAAGTCTGCTGGGTTAGACGGTTCCCCGTTTTGAGGCAACCGCAAGGTTAATTGATTGACCTGGGGCGTATTATTATAAACCTCCCGGCGGCCGCTCATATGAACGACGCGACCAGCTTGGAACTGCTCCACATTATGTGGCTGAGCATCCCACAATTTTCCTTCAATCGTGCCTGTCTCATCTTGGAAGACAAAGGCAAGATAGTTCTTTCCAGCCCGTGTCTGACGAACATCTGCTGACTTAATGAGGTAGAAGCCTTCAAATAATTCGTCTTTTTTCATTTGATTAATTTTGACCATCATCTTCTCCATCTTCTAAATTCAATAGGCTTGCTATATCTAGATTCTCTGACGTTTCAATGTTTCGGAGTGTACGCTCGATAGCATTTGTTCTCCGGTTTAAGAGTTCATCGATGTTGCCAGAAGCATGCTTCAACTGCCGTTGGGTCTTTTCTAAAACGCCTCCAAATTTTTGGAACTCCGTCTTGACGGAAGCAAGGACCTTACTAATATCATCTGCGCTTCGTTGAATATTAAGAGTCTTAAATCCAACCGATAGGGAATTTAACAAGGCCGAAAGCGTGCTTGGACCCGCGACGACGATCTGTTCCTCTCTTCGGAGGCGATCAAAGAAGGCTGGGTCGCGGACCACTTCTGAATAGAGGCCTTCCGTCGGTAAAAAGAGAATCCCAAAATTAGTAGTGGCAGGCGGATAGAGGTATTTTTGATGAATGTCCTTGGCAAATTGTTTGATACTAGCCAATAGGAGCTTGCGACACCGCTCAATCTCCTCTTTCTCTCCACCTTCATAGGCTTCTTCCAGTCGGTAATAACCCTCCAGAGGAAATTTAGAGTCGATTGGCAGATAGACGTATTCCCCTCTGACCTGACCAGGCATCTTGATGGCATACTCGACGCGTTCGCTGGAGTTGGGAACTGTTACAAACTCTCTCTCGTATTGGGCGGGAGTTAGGATATCTTCGATAATCTGGCCCAGTTGGAGTTCTCCCATAATCCCACGGGTTTTGGTATTGGAGAGGACCTTATTGAGACTTCCCACATCTCTAGCGACCGTCTGCATTTCCCCAAGGCCTTTATTGACCGATTCCAATTGTTTGGAGACCGTCTCAAAGGAGGTTTGGAGACGACTATGCAAGGTTTTTTCTAGTTTTTCTTCGACCGTTTGACGCATCTGCTCCAACCGCAAATCATTGGAAGCTTGAATCTGTTGCATCCGCTCGTCCGTTTTGTCTCGGTTTTTAGTGAAATTCTCAGCAAGTTCTGCTCGTAAAGCAGTCGTTTGCTGATGCATTTCTGTCCGTAATTCCATTAGTCGGTCACTGATCGCCATCTCTATCTGCTGGCCAGTGATTTGCTGAGCTTGTCGCTCTCTCTCAAATCGGTAATCCAGCTGATCCGAAAGATGATCTTCTTGATCTTCTAGTAAGTCACGGACCTGTTTGTTATCCGTTGCCCGTTGCTGGTAGAGTAAGAAGAGCAAGACCATATTTCCCACTCCTAATACAAAAAGGATTAATTCCATCTTATTTCCCATCCTTGCTATAAATAATAAGGGCATAGCCTCGATCAAGGGTTAAGGTAATCGGCTGATTGATAAACTCGTTGGAACCATAAATAGCCTTTTTAAAATAATTGGTCTGATTTAAGGGATACTTGGCTCCTTCAATCTGGATGGAAGCTCCCTCAACTGGCATAAAAGCTACATAGGTATAGCCTGCTATAGGCAGAATGGTATGGCGACCTGCTGGACGATAGCAGAGATAATTTTGTTGGTCCATCAAGCACAGTTGCGACATAAAGGGTGCAATCTCTGGATCGCTGGGCAAAAAAACGCTGGCCAAGTGGTGATCCAGGCGACCACCAAAAGCTCCAAAGATTAGAATTTCCGCCTGAGGCCAACCTGCTAATACTTCCTTAATCGCCAATTCCAGATCCGTATCATTTTTTTCTGCTACCGAAGTCCGTAATTCGTGAGCCGCAGATTGAATACTCTGGAATTCCTCTGGCTCGACAGAGTCAAAATCTCCAACTGCTAAAGATAGTTCCAATCCTTGCTCTAATAGGAAAAGGCATCCTGCATCCACTCCGACATAAACATCCAAGTCTAGCGGAACGGCTTCCACTCGGCCTCCAGCTACAATCGCAACCTTAGTCTTGGATGGCTGCTCGAAGGGTTTGAACTCGTTCATTCACATCTCCATTAAACACATAGGAACCTGCTACAAAGACGTTTGCTCCTGCTTCTTTCGCAGCGTGAATCGTCTTGTCGTCAATTCCCCCATCGACTTCAATATCGAAATCCAAGCCTTTTTCTTCACGCAATTGAACCAATTGACGAATCTTATCCATGGTTTCTGGCAGGAAGGCTTGCCCACCAAATCCTGGGTTGACAGTCATAACAAGTACTTGATCTACCAAGTTCAAGATGTGTTGGATACTTTCAACAGGGGTTCCTGGATTGATGACCACACTTGGTTTCACACCTGCCAAACGAATTTTTTGAAGGGCACCATGGATGTGTGGAGTCGCTTCTACATGAATGCTAATGATATCTGCCCCAGCACGCGCAAACTCTTCAATATGTTGCTCAGGATTGGTAACCATCAAGTGGCAGTCAAACACTAGCTTGCTGTGAGGACGCATACTAGCAACTACACCAGCTCCAAAGCTGATATTAGGCACAAAGTGGCCGTCCATCACATCGATGTGAGCGTACTCCGCACCAGATGCTTCTAATTTTTTCAATTCACTTTCAAAATTTGCATAATCTGCACTCAAAATAGAAGGGGCTAATTTGTTTATTTTCATATTATTCAGATCTCCTTATTTGGGTAATTTTTTCGATACTTTTTTATAGGTTTCTCGTCTATTTTCGATCTCACTCAAAAACTGTAAGTAATTCTCAAAGCGGAAGGAAGCTATGATTCCTTCCTCAACAGCAGGCTTGACGGCACAGGATGGTTCATGTGTGTGGGTACAAGTACGGAACTTGCATTCCTGACTTACCTTGGCGATATCTGGAAAAGCATGATTCAGATCTTCCGCATTATCGACTTCATAATCTAAAGAGGAAAAGCCAGGGGTGTCCGCAATTTTGCCCCCATTGAGATCATAGAAACTGACAGCTCTCGTCGTATGGCGGCCTCGTCCAAGACTATCGGAAATCTCTCCTGTCTCTAGCTCCAACTCCGGAGCCAAAGTATTCAAGAGGGTTGATTTCCCCACTCCTGTTTGGCCCATAAAGACCGTCACCTGATCCTTCAAGAGAGGCAAGAGCTCTTCCTTGTCCGTGACAAAGTCATAACCCATTTGGCGGTAGACTTCCTGGAAAGGAAGCATCTCAGCTGGATCTTCTAGTAAGTCCATTTTTGAAATATATACAACCGGATGAATCGCCTTTTGCTCCAAGAGGACCAAAAAGCGGTCCAATAAATTAACATTAAAATCGGGCTCTTTGGCAGACATGATGACAACAGCCTGATCAATATTAACAATCGGTGGACGGACTAAGCTATTCTTTCGCGGGAATATTTTTAAAATGTAGCCTTCCGAATTTTCTTCTGCTGAAAATTCTACTTTGTCTCCAACATAGGGAGTTTGTCCCTTTTTCCGGAAATTTCCTCGGGCGCGTGTTTGGTATATTTCCCCCTCGCACTCCACATAATAAAAACCGGCCAAGGCTTTAACAATCGTTCCTTGCAACTAGCACTCCTTTAAAGTTAATACTACCATTATATCAAAAAATATACGATAGCGCTTGCTTACTTGGAGATGAAAAAAGAAGTCCATTCAGTTTTTTTGAGCAAGATGCAGACAAGGGGTTGTAAACGTTTTCAGATAGGTTTATAATAGAGGAGACGGACATAATATATATGCCTCTTGTGGGAAGTACAAACTATTTTATAGAAAGGAAGTGACGGAGACTGATACATTTCTTGACGAAGCTACCTGATTAGTAATGAAAGAAGCCCTCTTTTTGGTGCCTGATTTCTGACTTTCTTACTAATCCCTGCCAGTTATAAGGAGGTCCTTTATGAGTTTTTCATTTCTTTCTAAGAGTAACCCTCTCGTTTCTAATGTAAAGAAAGGGAAGTTCTTAACCCCTTGGTTTTTAGCTCCCTTTATTCTCTATTACATCACCCAGTACATGTCTCCGATCAGTACTGCTTCCACAAACTTCTTTTTGAACAAACAAAGTTGGATTCCCGACTGGTGGAATATTCTGGATCTTTTGTCCTTCCTCTATACCATCATAGCCTTCTTCCTCTGGGTGAAACTCATTGAAAAACGACCGGTTCGGACCATGGGCTTTTCCAAAGGAAATGGACTGTCCGAATTCGCTAAGGGAGTCTTGGTCGGCGCCATTATGATTACCACGGTATTAATCGTCTTCTTTATTACTGGTGATGTTCGTTTCGATCGCATTCAATTTAGTCTTCCTTTCCTCGTATCTTGGATCTTGGTTCTGGTTGGCTATATTTTTCAAACGGCAGCAGAAGAAATTTATATCCGTGGTTGGTTGATTCCGATTATTTCTTATCATAAGAATGCTTACTTAGCTATCCTCATTTCTTCTACCATGTTCTCCTACTTCCACTTGAACAACAACGGAGCTTCTTGGCTCTCAACGGTTCACCTCTTCGTTTTCGGTCTCTTCACAGCTGTCTATGCCTTAAAGAGAGGAAATATCTGGGGACCTTGTGGCTTCCACTTCGCCTGGAACTTCATTATGGGCAATGTCTACGGCTTCCATGTCAGTGGCTTTGATAGTGAATCCTCTCTTATGTACTTCACGACTTCAAACCGGACCTTTATCACAGGTGGTGAGTTTGGACCTGAAGGCGGGATCCCTGGCTTAGTCGTCTTTCTCCTTGCTCTCTTATGGGCCATCTTTATTCTCAAAGATACCTCTGCAGAACAAGAAGAACTCTATCCTCAACTAAGTTATGAATAAGTAAAAGAAAGAAAAGGCTGGATTTTCCCAGCCTTTTTCTATTTCCTCTATAGGTTCGATAAAAAGAAATATGCTATTTTTTCTTGGCATTTCTTTTAAAAAGAGTATAATAGAACTATGCGGAGGTGGTGGAACGGCAGACACGCATGCTTCAGGCGCATGTGCCCCTTCGGGCGTGAGGGTTCAAATCCCTTTCTCCGCATCTTGGAAAGGTGGCTCAGCTCGGTACAGCACCGGACTCGAAATCCGGCAAGTGGATTTTTCTTCACGCGCGGGTTCAAATCCCGTCCTTTCCTTCCATCACTCAAAAAGACATGGGCTTTGTAGTCCATGTCTTTTCTATTATTTCATTCCTGCTTCTAGAAGACTGTCTGCCAAGCGGGCGAAATCTTCTAAGCTAAGTGCTTCTCCTCGTACAGATGGTTTCAATCCAGCTGCTTGGATCCCAGCTTCCAGTTTGGCTTTGATTTCTTCGGTCTTACCGAAGCGACTAGTCAAGTTGTTCCAAAGCGTTTTGCGACGGTGGACAAAGCTAGCCTTGCTGACAGTGAAGAAGAAATCTTCATCCTTAACTTCCACAGCTGGCTCTGGACGACGGACCATCTTCAAAATGGCTGAGTCGACGTTTGGCGCTGGCACAAAGACGGTACGTGGTACGATAAAGGCCACCTTAGCCGTCATATAGTATTGGACAGCAATGGACAAAGACCCATAAGCTTTGGTATTAGGCTCTGCTGAAATGCGATCTGCCACCTCTTTTTGCATCATAACCACAAATTCTTGGAAAGGAATTTTAGACTCAATCAAGTGCATGAGGATCGGAGTCGTGATGTAGTATGGAAGGTTAGCTACGACCTTGATCGGAAGCTCTGGATTTTTAAACTCTGCGATGTACTGGTTGAGATCCACCTTGAGGATGTCTTGGTTGACAACCGTTACATTATCAAAATCACGCAAGGTATCCGCTAATATGGGAACCAAGCGGTCATCAATCTCAAAGGCCATCACTTCTGCCGCATTTTCTGCCAAAAACTCAGTGAGAGCTCCAATTCCTGGACCGATTTCGATGACATTGACTTGCTTATCGATCTCAGCAGTATCCACAATCTTTTGAAGGATATTGGTATCGGTCAAGAAGTTCTGACCGAAGGATTTTTTAAAGGTGAAGCCGTGACGCTCCAGCACTGCCTTGGTCACGCTATAATCTGCAATTCTCATTTTTTCTCTTTTCTAATCCGTTTAGTGTAAGAAATAATCACTCTATTTCTCTTGTGTTTCTCTACAATCTAGCCTAACAGTCTTCCACAAAAGCATTCTGCTCCGCTTGATAAACATAAGCTTCCCCGTTCTTATCTAAGACGGTTTCCAACAAGGGCTCCATTTCCAGGGCGTCTTCAAGACTGATAATGGTGATCTTAGATGGATCATCCAAGTCATCTTGAGACTCAAAGCCTGTAAAGAACTGCCAACCACTATCTTGTGGGTGATGAGGTTCATCGTGAATGGCCCAATTAATCTCACGTTTCAGAAAGCAATCCTTGGTAATTATGGCCCCTTTTTGCGTATCTAGATTCAGTGGAGGGACCATCAGGCTTGCAATATGTTCCCGCGCAAAATCTAGCTCATCATCAAGCTGGATGGAGGTAATAAAAGCGGGTTGATTGGTTAAACGTCCTTTAAACTTCTCATCGCGGATTTCAGTGAGTTCGACCCACATACGTTCTGCCCGACACCCATTCTCCAAGACTGTATCTAGCACAAAGATAAGGCGAACCTGATCTCCAAGCTTCAATTGGTCGATTTCTTCTTGACTCGGAATCAAAAAATGTCGCGGGTTCTTTTGGTGTTCTGCTTGAACATTCTCTAACGAAAAGCCCATCACTTTTTTCTTATCTGTAAACCGGTCGAACAATCCCATCTTCTACCTCTATTCCTATTTTTAATAACGAACCAAAGCCTCTTCTACTTGGGCCAAACAAATCCCAAACAACTCCAAGCGTTTGAGCAGTTGTTTGCCATTGCAATAGCCGATGCGCAAGGCTTCGCCTAGATATTCCCGTCGTTTGCGACTGTCACTGCCCATCAGCAGGCCGAGTCGCATCAGGTCTGACTTGGTAATATCAAAGAAATGCTCATCTTCATAGGAGCCAACCAGTCCAGCTAGGGCCTTTTCTAAGTCTTCAAAGCTGGCATGCTCTACTCCCAAGGAACGGCCCTTGGTTTTGGATTTGGGTACTGCTTCGCCACGATTTAAAAAGGCATGCTTAGCCTGCGGAATTTCTTGCATGATGATCTTACGAATCCGCTCCCCATTGTAATCAGGATCCGTAAAAACTATGACTCCACGCAACTCCTGCAAGGTGGCAATTCGTTCGAGGTCATCTTGATTAATGGCGGATCCACGTGTCTCATAGGTATCCACCTCATAATAGCGTTTCAGATTAGCCGTATCGTCCTTGCCTTCAACAACAATCACTTCTGGTATTTTTCTTTTCTCAGTCAAGGGCAAATACCTTTCTCGCATTATCATAGGTGGCTTGAGCTACTTCTTCACTAGTCATTCCACGAAGCTCTGCAATAAAGTCTACTACATAACGGGTATAGGCTGTTTTATTTTCACGGCCCCGCTTAGGAACTGGTGCCAGATAGGGTGCATCTGTTTCGACCAAGATTTTGTCCAAAGGTAACTCTTTGGCTGCTTCCTGAATGTCTGTCGCCTTCTTAAACGTCACCACGCCAGAAAAAGAGATCATCATTCCCAGATCCATGAAGCGCTTCGCTTCCTCCAAGGTTCCCGAGAAGGAATGCATGATCCCACCGCGTGGACCCACTCCTTCACTCTTGATAATGGCATAGGTATCTTCTAGCGCATCACGCGTATGCACTACAAAAGGCAAGTCCAGTTCCTTAGACAGTTGAATCTGACGGCGAAAGACCTTCTCTTGAACTTCCTTAGGTGCTGTCATCCAGTGGTAGTCCAGACCGATTTCTCCTAGGGCAACGACTTTGGGATGTTTCAGCTGTTCCAGTAGATAGGCCTCTACCTCAGGACTATAATCGCCCGCCTCAGTAGGATGCCAACCAAGGGTAAGATAAACTTCTGGGTGCTGGTCTGCCAATTCTAATGCTCGCTCAATGGTCGGTTTGTCAAAGCCAACAATATTATGGGCAATGACTCCCATATCTTTTGCTAGTTCTAATTCCTCTTCTTCTCTCCCTGCAAACTCTTCAACATTGAGGTGAGTATGGGTATCAAAAATCTGCATGATTTTCCTTTTCTTCTGAGTTTTTCTTCTTTCTATTATAGCAGAAAGAGCCTCTAAATTCACTTTCGGCAAAACAAAAACCAGTAGTCTCGAGTTTCTACTGGTTTTTAGGTTTTTATCTGAATTACGCAGCCAAAACTTTGCGTCCTTTACGACGACGAGCTGCCAATACGCGACGACCGTTTTTAGTTGCCATACGGTGACGGAAACCATGTTTGCGCGCACGACGAAGTTTACTTGGTTGATAAGTACGTTTCACGATGAATACCTCCTCATAGATTTTGTATTCGTTTAGCCGGCTATAATGTGATCAGTTACTAAACATACTTTACTATTCTATCTGATTCGAGCCTGTTTGTCAATAGCTATGAAAAATTTGTTGGGTCTGGTTCAATGATACCGCTTTTATCGGGCATCTCCTTCTATCCTTTGACGAGTTGCTTCATAGTAGGGACGCAAGCTAGCCATTCCTTTCTTTAATTCCTCAAGAATGGCATCTCGGCTAGTCGCTTGCGATAGATTCACATCGACCTTTACCAAGACCTTTCGGACCTGGCCAGCTTCCACACCTTTGAGAAGACTCAGGCGATTGGCCTCTGTCCCTTGGAATCGTTGACTGACACCTTCGACTTGGGCTAGATAATAGACTAGCGAAGAAACCGGAAGAGTTAAAACTCGGTTCTGCTTTTGTAGACTCTCCTCATCCTTCTTGCGTTCGATAAAACTTACTTCCAAGGATACACCAAAGTCCTTCGCATCCCCATAAAGTCGCAAGGCAAACATCGGATCCGCTATTTCTCCCTCTCCTTGGAGATAAGCCCAAAAATGAGGGCGAAGGATTTGGGCTTGATTCATCCACTGACTGGTCCTGTCTTGTTTTAAACGCGGAAAGATCATCTGAAAATCACTAACCAAATGAGTGAACTCCTTGCGAGCTTCTTGCCCCATCTCTCGATAGGCCAACATTTGCTCTCCATCCTCACCTGCTTTAGCAGGAGCTAGGTACTTGATTCCCTGACAATTCAAAAAGTCTCTCATCTTACTATACATTCCGATTTTCCTTTCTCAAATAGAAAAGGAGAGACCAAGCTTACACTCCTCTCTCCCTTTTGAAATCTTCCTTTTTAGACGGCAGATTAACCTTCAATATCGACGACAACGTAACGATTTGGTTCTTCCCCTTCTGAATAGCTCGTTACTCCATCCATTTTCGATACGATACGGTGGATAATCTTGCGTTCGCTATTAGACATTGGATCTGTATGTTGTGCTTGACCTTCTTCTAGAGCACGACTTGCCAATTTTTGCGCATAGCTTTGAAGGACTTCTGCACGGTGTTCAACATAATCATTGACGTTGATAGCAATGTAGAAATTCTTAGAATACTGATTGTAAAGGTAGTTCTGTGCCAACAATTGAAGGGCCTTGAGAACTTTCCCGTGGTAACCAATTACACGACCTGGCTCATTGGTATCAATCTGCATATTGATGGTTCGACGGTTGTAGCTACTTGAAATGCTAGCTTCTACATCCATTTCATCAATAACAGTTTGAACATAAGAAGTAACATCAGAGACAACCTTTTCAATGTCATAGCTTTCTTCAACTTCAATGCCCAAATCAGCAAAATCAGACGTTTTGCGTGACTCAGTTTCTTTAAGACTTGAATCGAGAATCTCCCCATGACCTTGTTCTTCAAGAATGGTTTCAGGAGCCTTCTCATGTTTAAGAATCTCAGCCTTCACCTCTTCCGAAACTTCTTGGCCTTCTTCTTCAACTTTTTTAATCGCAGCTACCACGCGACCCAAATCAACAGTCTCTTCACTGACACTCTTGACAGGTTCGTTTTGAGCATTAATTTCCTCAGGAACTCCCTTAATAGCTTGTTGATTGGCTTTTGTAACCGTAGTTTCTGCAATCGGTTCGATATCTACCACAGCTGGCTTCTTACCAAAGAGACCGAGGAAGCCTTTCTTTTCACGAGAAACGATCGTAATATGTGCTTTCATGCGCGGGATATCTAATTCTTTCAAACCATTTTGAATGGCTTCTTCAACATTGATTCCTGTATATTGGACCATCTGTCAAACTCCTTCTTAGTTTTTCTTTTTCTGTGCTTTATTAAATGCACGTCGTTTTTGTTTTTCTATATCTTTGATTGCCTGTTGCTCTGCTTCACGCGCCGCAATGATCTTAAAGGGATTGTTCAACAGGTAAGTTTGCCCAACTTGGTAAGCATTGGAAACTACCCAATAGAGTGCAACCCCGCTGGCTGAGTACATGGCGAAGAAGAAAATCATCACTGGCATTGCATACATCATGGCCGTCATTCCACCATTTTTTTCTGGCATGGCTTTGTTGCTTAACCAGGTACTAAAGAAGGTGAAGACCGCTGCCAAAACTGGCAAAATAAAGGTTGGGTCTGTTGCGCTCATATCCAACCAAAGGAAATGACCGACTTTTAGGAATTCTACCCGACTCAAGGCTTGGAATAAGGCCATCAAGACTGGCATTTGAATGAACAATGGCAAGAAGGCAGAAGAAGTCTTGACTCCTTTTTCTTTATAGAGGGCCCGCATTTCCTCTGACATACGAGTGCGACTTTCCAAATCTTTCCCAGGGTACTTGGCCTGGATTTCTTTCACTAGAGGCTGAATCTCCTGCATTTTGCGCGAGGAGGTCATTTGGTATTGGAAAACTGGTAAAAGAATCGTCCGAATCAAGAGAGTGAAGAGGATAATCCCAACTCCGATGTTTCCTCCGATAGAAAGAAAACGGATGACTTCTGCAAAGAAGTAGACGAATTTTTCCCACACTCCTGATGATTGAGAAGTCACTTCAGACGTTCCACAGGCAGTTAATAAAAGGAGGGCTCCTCCGAGTAAGCTAGCTATTTTTAGTTTCTTTTTCACGTAATTACCTTTCCTGATGATAGACTTGCGCTAATTTTAATACATGGACTAGATTTTTTTCGACCTGATCAAAATCCAGTTCCTCAACTCCCTTTCGAGCAATCACAACAAAATCATCTGCTACAAGATGATCCTGGTGCTTCATTAAAACATGACGAATCAAGCGCTTGATTCGGTTGCGTGTCACAGCATTTCCTAATTTTTTACTCACGGATAAGCCGACACGGAAATGGGGCTGCTCTTGCGGCAAACGGTAGATCACAAATTTTCTATTCGCACAATTCATACCACTTTTAAAAATGGCATTGAAATCTTTTTCTCGCTTGACACGATAGCTTTTTCTCAAACTCCCACTCCCTCTTTTAAATTTATTCTATTATACCATAATTTCAAAAAAAACCAACGACCTTCTGGCCCTTGGTTTGAAGCCTTCTCCAGTATCGTCAAAACGACTAGGAGAAGAGATGCTGGATGATGGACAAGATGATGGGCAAGCTATAAATGAAGTTCAAGCCGATATGAGCAAGGATAGGATAATACAAGGAGCCCGTCTTTTCATTCAGTAATCCAAAAAACAGGGAAGGGATGATATAGATCAAAAAACTCATGATGGTAAACGGATGGTAAAAGAGTTGGATTCCCCCATAGACAAGTGCCGGTCCCCATACACTAGCATAGAGGGGCCAATTTTTAAAATAAGTTTGAACAAGGGCCCCACGGAAGATCAACTCCACTGTCATCGGTCGAATGACGACCACTAATATGAATAGGATGAGAGAGCCTATAGCTTCTAAATTCACTGGAAAGGAATGATAAATAGCTAGACGACCTTTGGTGAACCCACTGAGAAAGTAGTCTAACCAATAGATGGCACAACTTGTGAATATAGTAGCGTAGATAGCGGGAAGGAATTGTTTCTTCTTTGCCCATTGAAAAACGGTACGTGGACTGTATTTCTTCACCAATGAAAAAACAAGCATCAGATATCCTGCCTCTAAAAAGAGAAGGGTCCAAAAATAGCTAAGGGCTTGGCCGACTTGGTTGCTGACCAGCTGGGCTAACTCGCGAAATTGTGGTCGAACTAAGATATAAAAGACCAGTAGTAAAAGTGGATAAAAGAACTTGGCCTTTGTTTTTAAAAATTTCATACATTCCTTTCAAGGGATTAAAAATGATTTATTGCATCTTACCATAATCATTCCTAGGATTCAATTAGAAAGTGGACAAAAAAGAGGTCGAGACAGCCGTCTCTCACCTCTAGTTTTTATTGGAATACAAACTTATTGTAGTCGCCCATCAGCTTCCCTCTACCCTTTTCTGTAAGTCATAAAACCCACTAGCACCGACACAAGAATGGCTAGGCAAAGAATGGTCTCAAACCAGACAAGGGGCCTTAACAGAGAACTTTGCAATAGACCTTGGGCCATTTTCAGGGAAGTAGCTGTGATGACCGTTGGGAAGGTTAAGGCTGAAAAGGCTGGTTGAAAGCCCTCTTTTATCATTCTGGGCAGACGCGTTAAAACGAAGAAATAAAAAGCTTGAGAGAGACCGATCATGATAGATAACAGCCAAACCGGTAGACTGGCTCCACCCACACGAACCAGGGCCGCTAACAGAAGATAAAAGGGCGCACAATAGATGCCTTCTTGCCCCAATAAGTGGCTCGGTAAAGGGGCGGTTTTCAATCCCTGATAGATCAGCGGGTAAAGAATCAAGGTTAAGACAAAGCCAAACCCGAGAGTCAGATAGGCCAACTCAACCACTCCTACCACTGGATAGGTCAAGGCTGCCACAGCAATCCCCACATAAAGGACGGTCCAACTAGGGGTTGCATTGGCTCTTGGTTTTGCCAATATATGGCTCTTGGTAAAGTAGAAAATCAAGCTACAATCTAAGAGGAAAGCAGACCACCAAACTGCCTGGGCGAGTCCTCCAAATGTCGGAAAGAGTCGGAAAAGATAAGTCGATAGTATCATCCCAGCCATGGGAAAGGTCGCCATTCCAGATAGAAGGGCTGGTTCTTGAAGTTCGATCTTGGTTTCTTGCCAGTAGATCAGATGGTGACACAAAAAGAAAGCCCATAGGATCAAACCCGTCAAACTGAATAAATGAGCCAGAACTGGGAAAGTATCAGACAGAAGGTTTCCCGCTCCTGCTAAACCTAATAGACAACCTGAAAATGCTAAAGGAATCTTTTTCATCTTGATCTCCAAATATTTTATCGTTTTCAGTATACCATAAAAGAGAAGGAACCATATCAAAAAAGAAGTAGGCATAAAAGCTACTTCTCATTTCCTTATTGTTAAGCTTGGCTCCATCATTTCATGCACAAACTTGGTTCTTTTACGCGTAGGGTTGCAATTCTGGATTGATTGGTGTGTTGGCTAGGTTATTGGCGTAGTTACAGAGACTAGCTAGACTCACACCTAGAACCACATCCAAAGCATTTTGGTGACTATAACCGGCTTCTAAAAATTCAGCTAAGGCCTCATCTCCAACGCGTCCCTTGGTGTTGATTACTGCTAGGGTGAATTTAGCCAAGGTATCCAATTTAGGATCGGTTTCAATTGGAGTACGATTACGCAGAGCTTGAAGAAGGTCATCGTTCATTTGGATTTGTTTGATCGAAAAAGCTGTATGCCCTGCCACACAGAAGGCACAACCGTTGGTCACAGCTGCAGTGATTTGGACCACTTCACGTTCAACTGGTGTCAAACTGTTACGGCGGTTAATCGCACCGACTGTACGATAGGCTTCCAGAGCTGTTGGTGCATTTGCTAAAAGACCGATGAGATTCGGGATATAGCCGTTATTATCTTTTTGGACGGTTTCAAGAACCTCTTTTACCTCTTCTGGTGCTGTCTCAACTGTATGAATCTGGAATGTTGTCATAAATGTACCTCTTTTTTCTCTTGGTGACACTTAGTCTATCATAGAATAGAAAGCTTGAAAAATATATATTTCATATACCTTCCATAAAAAATAGTTATCACCAAGAAGAAAAGGTTGAGACATGTCAATCCTACTTCCGCTCTCATTCAAAGTCGCTACTTCAAGAGAAAGGTTCTTCCTATCCTTCTATACCCGTGAAAGGAACAGATAGATAAACAAGGTTAAAAAGAAGAGGACACTAACGATCAAGGTCGCTAGCTTGATCCCTCGACGGGCTAGCCAATAGCTTGGCTTCCCTAAGTTACTGGTCGCATCTGTTGACAGTGTTTGTTGTTGACGAGGTTGAAAGATTACCAACAAGATTAGACTGATTGATAGAAGGAAAATCAGCACAACAAATAGCATGTCCATCTTAGCCTCCAAATACTCGGAAAAGGGTGAGCAGTACCCCCAACAAGATAACGAGGCCGATGATGACATTTAAAGTCAGATTGACGTTTTCTGAGCGCGTTGCTTTTTCTTTTTCTGCGGATCGTCGCTTCAGCGCATTCATCCGTCCTTCTACTTCTTTATAAAACAAATCCTTCTTCTGATCAGGCATTTCTATCACCTATCCCTTCTTGGAATCTCGAACGGAATACTTCCTGTTCGATCGCGTTAGACTGTACAATTTGATTTGAAACTGCTTGTCGGTAGTTCTCTATTGATTGATAGATTTCTTTGATGCGTGCCACGAGTTCATCTTTTTTTCCTTGCCTAAAGACATTTTCCTGAGCAAGATAAGGCGGGTCATGTAAGGTTTGTTCAAAGCCAAGGATTAGCTGTTGGTATTCAAAGGCCTGACGAACAATCCCTTGTACCTCCCCAAAATGATTGATGTCTAGATAGATACTAGACTTGTGAAGGAGTCCCTTGATCCGCTCCTGGCTAATATTCTGATACAAGACCAAATTGGGGTAGCGAACCAGAGACATAAGTTCTGGAGACATTTCTGTCACAGCAGCAACTCGGAAGGTCACATCCGGTAATTGCTCTAGCAAATAAGGTAAGGCTTCAATCTGATCTGAATTTGTTAATACAAAAGCATCCTTACGGATATCGTCTTTGACAGCAAAATCGTAGATATAACCAAGAGGGGCAAAAAAGTCCTCTTGCTCTGCTGATACCAACTGTAGGGCACGGCGATAGGTCTCTCTTTGAGGGATGAAGATCTTCTTCGTCCGTATCTCTGGACTGTTTAGGATCAGTTGCATATTGCCTGGCAAGCTATCCTGTAATGGCTCTTGCCAAACCAAGAAATCTCGACCTGCAATCCCCATTTTGCCGAGTTGCAAACTCAAAGCAAAAGACTGTGCCAGCGTATTGAAGAGCACTTGATCCAAAGCAAAGCCTCGGACTTGGACATAAAAGACGTAGAAATCTAGTCGATTTTTGAAGATCCGCATGGGCTCATGATCCAGCGTCAAGATCAAATCACCTGTTTGATGATTTTCTGTCAGGCGTTCCATCTCTCCTTCAAAGTAGGTGGTTAACAAGGGATTGCCCTGACCATCACAACTGGTTACCGCTATTTTTCGACCGTATTGATCATAGTGATCCACTGTCCTTACTTGTCCCTCTTGATTGAACCACTCTACCCGCTCGACGATTCGCTTATGAGTCGCTCCTTGGTAATAGATACGCGCTTTTTCTTGGCCGTAATAAGAAATCCGTCCACCAGACGCATCCCCAGTGATTTCCCAAAAATCAGGGACTAAAATTTCGTTAAAGAAACACCCCCGTTTTTCACCTGTCGGTCGACCTAAAAAGTAAAGGAAGGGCGACTCCACTCCATCAGGTAAAAAACCATTTGGTTCCAAGACGATTGTTGGATGCGTGTAACCTGCTCTTTGTAAAGAATAGAGCAGATCTTGGCTTTCGCGCGAAAACCGATCAAACACGTTCAGCATGGGTCACCTCCTCAATCAATTGAGTCCAAGCTTTTTCAACCTTACTGGTTAGAAAATCTTCTGCACGCGCATAAGATGTTTGACGCATAGAAGTCATCTTTTGACTCTGGTATAGCAAGCAGATCATTTCAGCGAAGGACCTCGCTATCCTGTCCACAACCTGGTCTGGGTCAGTCGGAAGCAAGTAGCCATTCTCCCCATCTCTAACAAAGTTCTGACTGCCGTAGGGTACATCAAAGCCAATGATTGGAAGACCAGAACCAATCGCCTCCATCAAGGTTAGACCAAAGCCTTCACTAGTTGAAGCCGATAGATAGACTTCATAATCTTTGTAAATAGCCGTCAAATCCATATGCCCTTTGAGCTGGATATAGTCCGTCGCTCCTAACTCTTCAATCAGAGACCGCAATTTCTCTTCCTCTCCGCCTTTTCCATAAATATCAAAAGAAAGGGACGGTAGCTCTTTTTTTGCTTCGACAACTGCTCGTACTAACCAGTCGATGTGTTTTTCTGTTGCCAGACGCGAAGCAGTCATCAAAGAAAAAGGTTTACGAGAGTCACTTTGCGGTAGACTGGCAAGACTTCCTACCGGAATGGTGTAAATAACAGGAGAATGATGGGTATATTTTGCAAATTGCGCTGCTAAAACTTCCTTTTGGCGATCGGTCGCAACAATAAAGAAGTCCACCTTATCTGCATTGGTAAATTGGTAATCGTAATAATTGTTCCACAAAATATATTGATCATCAGTACTGTTGACACTATAGTGCTCCGCATGGACCACGACTCCTAGACGAGCTTTTTGGGCCTCTTCAAAAATAGGTTGGCCGATGTCAGTCTCCCGATCCAAAATCACCAGATCTTGTTTGGTCAAGTTGAGACTTTGCATAAAGTAGCGAATCAATTCCTGCCGACCGAAGAGATAACGATCTGGAAAACGGTAAATCTCCTGACCATCTGCCAACTGCATCCGATAGGCCACACTTCCATCTTCATTGTAGAAACGTCGTTCAATCAAGTTGGCTTGATTATTTTTAGGGATAAAGTACTCTGTACAGTAGCGAGTATAGGAAAAATAGTCTTTTCTGACTAGAATCCCTCTGGAAACATACTCACAGCGCTCTACATAAGGACTCTTTTCGTCCCGAAGATAGCAGGTCAAAAAACTGTCTTGGTCTTCATAGAAATAGCGCTTCACCTTCCCTGTGGTCTCTTCTCGCGTTGGCTTCCCAGCGAACCCAGCCAGGACTTGATCCACCGTATAAGTGGTTGGCGCAATTTTGATATCCGTAAAATGGGTGTAGATCCATATGATTTCATGGTCTTTAAATCCAATATTCTCTGTTAAGTGTTGAATATTGTCTGCTAATATCATATCCATAAAAATAAATTTTGCAGGTTCTTGGATCTGTCTTAGCAACTTGGCCCGATAGGCTTGTGCATACTCGACGCCACTACTGGCCCATCCAATCCCAAGATTGATATTGTATACTGTCATAAATCCTCTTTTATGGGAAATACAGGACAATTTCCCCTTTTGTATTGATTTCTACTCGACTGAGTAAGAGATTGCGAACCATCTGCTCTTTTGCCAAAGCCTTCATCCGATCAAAAGATAAAGAGGCTTCTTGGTAAAATTCGACCAGTGGATTCTTTTGACTGGCGTACTGACCAGACAAGGCCACACGTAATTGTTGCAAATAATCCACTTGTTCCACCCAATTTTCGTCAATAGCTTTTAAGAGCACCATCCGTTGAAACTGAGCAATTACCTCATCGGATTCCAGCCTTTGATATTTAGCAAGCAACTCCGAGCGGGCTAGCTCCCAGAGGAAATCCTCTTTTGCCTGCTTGGAAGGAAAGGCTTGATGGATCTGAGCAGGATTAACCTGATAACTGATATGATCTAAAATATAGTGATAGAAGGCAATCGGGTCTTGATACTTCTTATTTTTAGCCACTTGGGCAAACACTTCCCGAGCAATTTTCTCGATCAGTCCATCCAAACGTCTGTCCAGCCTGATCAACCGATCCCGTTCCTTATAAACCAAATCGCGTTGAATGTTCATACTCTCTGCGAACTCCAAGGTCAAGCGACGACTAGCTTGCGCAGCACTTTCACTCGCATCCTGAGCTTGAGCGACGATGCGTTGGTATTTCCTCCGGGTTAGAGGTTTGGCTTTTCGAAGTCGATCCTCTACGTCGTAATCTTGATACCTATCTTGGATCCAGTTTGGCCCCCAGTGTTTGATTAAATCATCCTCCAGAGAGACAAAAAACTTGGTTTTTCCAGGATCTCCTTGACGTCCTGATCGTCCTCGAATCTGGAGATCTATCCGGCGATTCATCATCCGCTCCGTCCCGACGACAACCAAGCCACCTAAGGCAGCTACACCCTGCCCTAATTTGATATCTGTCCCCCGACCTGCCATCGAGGTCGCAACGGTCACTGCGCCTCTTTGACCAGATTCAGCAATAATCTGCGCTTCACGAAAAGCCTTATTGGCATTCAACAGATTATGGGGAATTCCTTCACGAAGAAGAAGGTTTGAATACAAGACAGACATCTCAACCGAACCGGCAAAGATCAAAATCGGGTTTCCCTTTGCATGAACTTCTTTGATGTAGGCCATAGAGGCATAGACTTTTTCTGGCAAGGTCTGGTATATCTCATCTGGAAGATCCTGCCTAATACGTTTTCGATTGGTTGGGATCTGAATCACTGACATGGCATAGGTCTCCAAAAATTCAGCTTCTGCAACCTTCCCGGTTCCCGTCATACCACCAAGTTTTTGAAACATCTTGAACAAATTTTGGTAAGTAATCGAAGCCATGGCCCGTGTCTCTGGTGTCAAGGAAAGTCCTTCCTTGGCTTCAAGAGCCTGATGAAGTCCCCCTTGAAGACGAGTCAATTCCATAAGACGCCCCGTTGCTTGATCCAAAAGGACAAGCTCCTGTTCTCCTTTTTTATTGGAACGGACGACATAGTCCTTGTCCCTTTTATAGTGTTGATGTGCTTGTAAAGCCAGACGAATATGGCGGACAAGATCACGGTGCTCAGGATCATACAAATGCTGCAGGGATAGAAAAGCCTCGGCTGCTTTTACACCTTTTGGGGTCAACCACACCTGTTTCTTGTCCCCGTCGGCCTTGTACTCTTCACCTTCTTTGAAGGTTCGGATCAAGGTGTCTACAATCCCATATAGATTGGACTGCACGCGAGGAGAGCCCGAAATCACTAAGGGTGTCTGAGCACTATCCAATAAGATAGAATCGATTTCATCTACAATCGCATAGTTCAAATTTGCTAGGAATTGACCATCAACAGAGGCAGTTAAATTTTCTGAAAGATAATCGAAGCCCAAGCTGCTATTGGTGGTATAGACAATGTCAGCTTGATAGAGTAACCGCTTCTTAGCCGGGGAGAGTTCACTCTCAGTGTCTTGAAGTGGAACTCCGACCGTCAAACCTAGAAAACGATAAATCTTCCCCATTTCTTCCGCATCACGAGTTGCCAGATAAGTATTGGGGGTAATCACCATAACCCCCTTCCCTTCTATCGCATTCAGGTAGGCGGGCATGGTTGCCGTTAGGGTCTTTCCTTCCCCAGTTCCCATCTCAGCGATATTTCCTTGGTGGAGGACGATCGCTCCCATGACTTGAACATCGTAAGGAAACATCCCTAAGACTCGCTGAGAGACTTCTCTCACGACTGCATAAGCTTCTGCTAGCAAATCGTCCAGTGTCTCCCCTTGTCGGAAACGACGGCGGAATTCCTCTGTCTTTTCTTGTAACTGCTGGTCTGTCAACTGGGACATTCGATCTTTCCAGCTATTCACCTCGTTTAAGATCTTTTTTATTTTTTTCAATTTTATAGAATCCACTAGGTCCTCATTTACTGCAATCTATTTGGTCCGTATCTGAATATCTCATTTTTCTGACGAAATCGATGAAATCGTGATATGGTGAAAGGTAAACTCTTGCATCCCTGCACTGAGGAGACGCACTTGGTAAGAATAGGCTTGCTCTGGATACACAAACTTAACTTGCCCTTCTGTACTGACTTGCCGGTCCACTATCTTTCCAAAACGGTCCTGGCAAACAACTTCTAGCATAACCGTATGAGCAGGGCAAGAAGTCATCTGAACTTCAACTACATAGGTCTGGCCTCTCTGTAAAAGTGGGAGACTGGGTGCCATCCGGTCCTCCCCATAGCTTGTGAGAGATTTCCAAGTTTTTAAGACTTGACCAGAAGGCATCAAAGGATTCATAAACCGAATCTGATCTTCTGCTAGTCTTTCTATCACAGACCCCCATAAATAATCTGCTGAAGAGATTGGCCCCCAATAAAGGGGACGATTTTTTTGCTTTCTCATCCTAATCATCCGCTTCTTCCAAAATCTCTTTCCATGATTTCTCTGTATTGGGTCAAGAACCACTCGATGATGGTTTCCGTTGCATCATTGTGGCGACCCGGCCGACTTGAACTAATGATCCGAATAGGCTGGTGATAAAGAGCTTCTAAAATATCTGAATAAGCCTTCTGGTCGTAGTCATCATCCCTCATATAAGCCAAGGCTAAAATGGTATCCTTCAACTTTGCTTTATGAAAGCGATCCCAAAAACGCTTGTTCAAGGCCTCTATCCCTGCACTCGTCACTTGACCGACTAACAATTGCATCATATCGAGTGAGGTTCCAAATTCATCTGGCCGTTTAAACTTCAGATTAGCAGCTACATCCCCAAGGTTGACAATTGGTTTCCCAACCAGAATCGCATGAGGCGAGTAAGGGGCTCCATAGTAGAGGGCTCCATAAGTGCCCATCGATAGACCTAAAAAGTTCAATTCTTTTGGACCGAAACCTAAAGATTGGAGATGGTAATCGATAAAATTCTGAATCTTCTTTTCTAACTCTGGAGAGCCTAGATAAAAGCATCCTCCCTCTAGACGCGGATCTGAAAAGAGAATGAAGGGAGCTCCCATATTTTTCATCATGACAAAGCCTTCAAAGCCCTCTGCAGGACGATAGCCAGAAAAATAGATATTCAGAGGTGGCTTCAGGTCTCCTGGATGGAAATAAGCAAAAATTTCCTGATGCTTGCTGTCTCTGAGAGTCTGTGAACCAAGAGCAATTTCTCCAAAAGGCCCATGGGAGAAGCGCTTGTGCAGAGCACCAATCACGAGTCGCCCCTGCCCCTTCGCTTCCAGTGAAAAGGTTAGGTAATAACGACCAAGCTCATCAATCAGAACCGGACTTTCCAAATCTACTTCTGAATAGACAAGCTCCTTCGCTAAAGATCCCAAGGTCCCACTCTGGAAAAATTGGACCCGCAACTGGATCTGACAGTCAGGAGTTTTTTCGTACTCTAGCCATAGATCCGTAGGAATGGCCCCATCATAAGAATAGGTGTTGACCCACTGGGCTATGGGAGTAAACTCCTCTCCATAAGAGCCATCAAGTTCTAAAAAATGCTTGCCTTTAACCGTTTGCCTGCCTACAAAGTCAGCTCTAACTCGTAACTCTCTAACACTAAAGGCATCCCCATACTGTCCGTCATAAAGGAAACGATGGAGTTGATAGAGGAAGTGAGCCTTATCAGAAAAATTCCAAGCCTTAGCCTGAACCAGCTGTCTCAGATGATCCACTTCTTCTGTAACTGACTCTTGATCATATGTTTGATCATAGAAAACGGTGTAGGGCTGAAATAGACTCAATTCTTCTTTGAAGCTCAATAGCCTTTCGGGATGATCCAGCACCAAAGCCTTAAACTGCTTGATACCTTGCTCCGTCATGTAGTCCTCTATCTTTAGAGGTGTTTGAATAGAAAAATAATGCCAGGTAAGACCTTCTGGAATTGTCACTTCTTCCTGCCAATTTGTAGGTCCAATTTGAAGAATATGGCCCGTTTCCAACTTCCTGTCCATCCTAGTTTTTCATCCATCCTTCCCATTTGGCAATCAAGCGCTGGCCTGTATATTCTTGAATCTTTTCGACGGAATAAATCAGCGACTCATTCCATGGTTTAAGGTCCCTCAGGAAATAGTCCATCGCTTTTTCTAGCTCTTCTTCCATCTCCTCCAAGACATACCCATTCCTTAAATGGTCTACATACTCCGTTTGGGTCCGATTGATCTGAGGAATCCCTGCCGAAATGCCTGCAATTTGTGTGTACAGATTGGGTTCCTCACTTATGTCTACTATTAAGCGAGTTTGTTCTAGTTCTTTGATAATGTCGTTCTCATTAAAGAAATTTCGAACCCGATAACGATCTTGCTTCTTTTCAAAGAGAGGGGCATCTTCAAGGAGGTGGTTTTCTCCCAGTTCTTGAGAATCAACCTGAACACCTATAGAAGCTATCCCCCTCTCTCTAGCCAAGTCTTCTAACTGATGATCCAGTGTTGCTACTGCTTCATCAGAAGCATTGTAGATCGCGAAAACAACTTCAAATAAAGGATTTTTCCCTAAGATTTCAAACACTTTCTGTAAAACGGATTGAGAGGGGAGATTCTTTTCATCCAGGTAGAAAAAGATTTTCGATTCCTTCCTTTCCTGACTACTTCCCAGTCTCAACCGCGAATCAAAGGACGTCAGTCGATGGACCTTAGAAGCGAGACTTGGGGCAAGACCAAGCAAGGCTTGTTTCGTTTTTTCACTATCTGTCAGCACCAAGTCAACCTCTTTTAAAGAAAAATGAAGCGATGAATCCTCTTGAGATAATGGCTGGCGTTGTCCATAAAAAGAGAGAACCTTTGAAACACCTAGTCCCACTTGTTGAACAAAGGGTAGATTGGCTGGATGAGCCGCGATCACCAGACGATCTTGATCCGGCACTAGGTCTCCTAGGCTGGCTTTCATTTTTTCAGCAACTACTTCTCCCATGTCCGGGTAGGTTTCTCGTTTAAACTGCTTCTGAAAAGCTTCATTGACAAAAACCATATGGCTAGCATCAGTCAACAACTCTCTTAAAACCCATTCTCCTTCGGGGGTTAGATAGTCTTGGAAAAAGGGACTTCCCTCTTTGTAATAAATGACACTGGAAATAAATCCTCGGTCATCCAGATACTGCACATAAACCGTTTCCTTATCCTTTACCCGTCTAACTGATAAGATATTCCCGTCTATCCCCAGATCGATACTAGCAATCTCCTGACCGCGACAGAATGCCACTATTTGAAACGGCGTATAAGTAAAGCTTGTGTGAGCAGGCCATTCCAAATCCTCAATCTGAATTGGGACCATCTCTTGATGAGGGGAAACTCCCTGAATGTGATCAAAAGTCGATAGATAATCTGTTTCCAACAAATCTTGCCGGTGGAGGTAGTAACGCAGTTGTGGGCAATAGTGTGGAAGCACTAATTTCCGATCCACTCCCGCTTCATGGAAGACGCGAATTTGATGAATAGTCTCATCAAATTCAATCATATCTTTCGACCAATACCAAGGCATCGTCGTATTGTGCCAAATACGCTCGCTGCCATACCAGGCTGGTATAAAGTAATACATAGCAACTCCTAAAACAATCTTGTGTAGCCTTGGTTCACGCGAAGAGCTCGAACTTCCTCCCGGATCGTCGAAATCATCCCCACAAACATGAGAAAACTTCCTGGAACCATGACCAAACGCAGGAGCCCTCTATCCCAAAGTAGAAGAAGGAAGGGCAACACGGTAAACAGGATTAAATAAAGCGTCCCAAAGACCGTTAAGCGGAAGACAATTCGATTGATGTACCTACGCGTCTCTTCTCCAGGATAAACGAAATCAATATACTCTAAATTTTTCATCATTTTGTCGGCGATTTCTTCCCCATTGACCGTCACAAAAGCAAAAGCAAAGGACAGAATTGCCATCATCAGACTGTAGAGCAATATCCACGCCGGCTCTCCAATGACCAACTCCTTAGCGATAGTGGTAGCCCATGAAGCACGGGGATTGATGACTTGGACCAGCAAAAAGATGTATTGCGGGATAGAAACCAAGGTCAGGGCATACATAAAGGGCATGCCCCCAGCTGGATTGAGCTTAACATCTAAAAACGTGTGAGCTTTCAAACTGTTGTGAATCCCCAGCTTATTCACAGGGATCCGATAGCGAGCATACTCGATGCATACGACCATAAAAACAAATGCGAATAAGAGGAGCAATAGAAACAGGAGGCTGTATGCTGGAAGCCCGCTCTTTGACAAGGTCCCAAGGACATCCTCTGGCAAGTAGAGGAGCATCCCCGCCATCATGATCACAATAGAATTCCCCAAGCCTAGTGCGGTATTTAAATCAGCTAACCAGACTAAGAAAAAAGTACCTGCTATCATAATCAAGGCATTGAGTGAGACGACTAGAAGAGGGCTCAGGTCTGTTTCTAACGGGAGATAGAGGGAAACGGCCAAAGATTGAACAAGAGCCAAAGCAAGTGTCAGATACATCTTCCGTCGCTCCACAAGGTCCGAACTGGTCCTCTCCAGGTTATGACGTTTAGATACTGTAAACAACCGCCACAAGATCATGGAAGACATCCAGGGAGAAAGTCCAAGAGCGAAGATGGACATGCCACGAAGGTTCCCACCCATGATAGCACTCGTCAACTCCAGCCCCCTTGCGGTACCTTCGTTCACATTTAGAACCTTCGCTAGGTCTACAAAGGGTAAAGTGATTTTACTTCCTAAAACATAAACAAAGACGAATAGGATCGTCCAAAATAATCGATTCCTAACTCCAGATTGTTTCATCATATCCTACTCTTCTACTCCCCCTTCTTTCGAATGCTTATCCTAACTAAATCCGCGCATCAAATACTCGCGTAAAACTTGACCATTTCACCCAAACGATCCCTGATCTATAAGAGAAAAAAAGTTCTTCAGAAGATGATCTGAAGAACCACTATTCATCTAGCTTTTCTCCATTCATTATACCATATTTCACTAGGCTTTTCACCCGACATTCTCAAAGAAAACCGACAAATCCTCTCATGGATCTGCCGGTATATCAGAAGAATCGAAAGAAGCAAATTCTCACCTTTAAGAAAGAGGATTGTATTTACTTTTTACGATGGAAGAATGAGGCCAAACCTGCAAAGAAAGCCACTACAAGCGTGATAAACAGCTCACGTGACGTCACTCCCAGAGAGTCCGACGTCGATTTTGCTTCAGATACAGAAGCAGCCGATTTCTCACCAGAAGAGCTCATCTGAGGAGTCGCTTGACTTTGTGAATGGGATTGGCTTGTCGAACTAGAGGTAGAACGACTCGTTGAAAGAGAAGTCGATTCTGAGGAGAGCTGGCTTGCTTTTGATGAAACAAGTGTGCTCACCGGCTCCTGAAGAATCGTCGAAGCGGACTCGTACACCACTGTAGATTCGTTTACCACGTTTGAAGCCGAGGTCGAAACGGATGACCAATTTGGTGTCAGTGACATAGAATGACTAGACGAAGTCGATCTATCTATCGAAGTCGAAGACAGATCAGAAGCACTCGTTTGAAGCGATGCTGAAGCCAAGGTTGAGATGGACTCTGATACGGAAGCTGACTCTGATTCAGAAGCTTGTTTGCTCGAAGTTGTTTCTGATGTACTTGTTGAAACTGAGGCTGAATACAAGACCGATTCAGATACGCTTGCTGACGCGGAAACGGATTCTGAAGTCAACTCAGATACGGATGCAGAATTCAAGACGGATTCAGATACGCTTGTTGAAGCGGATACTGAACTCAAGACAGAATTAGATGTACTGATTGAAACAGACTTAGAACTCAATTCAGATTCGGATGCGCTTGTAGATGCCAAAGTTGACACGCTGGTTGATTCTGAAGCAGATTCAGAGGTACTGGTTGAAACTGATTCTGAGCCACTTACCGATACAGACTCACTGGTTGACACTGACTCGGAAACTGAAACGGACGCAAATTCAGAAGCTTGCTTGCGTGAGCTTGATTCAGATGTACTTACTGAAACTGACTCGGAATTCAAAACCGATTCTGATGCGCTACTTGAAACTGACTCACTAGCTTCTAAAGCACTTGTCGATGCTGAAACAGAAACGCTGATTGATTCAGAAGTCAACTCAGATACTGATGCTGATTGAAGTTCAGAAGATTCCATTTGAGCTACAGACGCTGATGTTCTGGTTGATACTGACTCTGAAGCTGAAATGGATGCAAATTCAGAAGCTTGCTTGTGTGAGCTTGATTCAGAGCTACTAATTGAAACAGATTCTGAGCTACTTACCGATACAGACTCACTGGTTGATACTGACTCGGAAACTGAAACGGACGCAAATTCAGAAGATTGCTTGCGTGAGCTTGATTCAGATGCGTTTTCTGAAACAGATTCTGAGCTACTTACTGATACAGACTCACTGGTTGACACTAACTCGGAGGTACTTGTTGAAACCGATGTTGAATTCAAAACAGACTCTGAACTACTTACTGATACAGACTCACTGGTTGATACTGAATCAGATGTTGATGCTGACTCTAACTCAGAGGCTTGCGTGCTTGAGGTAGATTCTGATGTACTGATTGAATCGGATGTTGAATTCAAGACGGATTCTGAGATGCTTGTCGATGCCGCAATTGACACGCTGGTTGATTCCGAAGCCAACTCAGATACTGATGCAGATTGAAGTTCAGAAGATTCCATTTGAGCTACAGAAGCTGAAGTGCTAGTTGAGACTGACTCTGAAGCTAAAGTGGACGCCAACTTAGAGGCTTGTTTGTTTGAGGCAGATTCGGATGCACTTTCTGAAACCGATGTTGAATTCATTTCCGATTCGGACGCACTTGTCGAAGCTGAAACTGAAACACTAGCTGATTCTGAAATCAACTCGGATACCGAAGCGGATTGAAGGTCAGAAGATTCCATCTGAGTTTCAGATGCTGAAGTGCTGGTTGACACTAACTCGGAGGCACTTGTTGAAACTGAGACACTGTCTGATACGCTTGTTGAAGCTGAACCAGACATTGAAACAGACGCCAACTCAGAGGCCTGATTGTTTGAGGTTGACTTAGATGCACTTGTTGAAACCGATGTAGAATTCAAATTAGATTCTGAACTACTTACTGATACCGACTCACTAGTTGACACTGAATCAGATGTTGATGTTGACTCTAATTCAGAAGCTTGCTTGCGTGAGCTTGATTCAGATACACTGTTTGAAACTGTTTCGGAATTTAAGACGGATACTGATGCACTTGACGACACTGAACCTGAAATGCTAGTAGATGCCGAAGTCAACTCAGATACTGATGCAGATTGAAGGTCAGAAGATTCCATACGAGCTACAGATTCTGAAGTGCTAGTTGAGACTGACAACGAGCTGCTTGCTGAAGCAGATACAATCGATTCTGACACAGACATGGAACCACTCAATGATTCAGAAGTTCTCTTCTCTGAGGCTGATAGAGAACTGCTTGCAGATTCCGAAGTGACTACCTCTGACGCTGAGACCGATGTACTTGTCGATGCCGAAGCAATCGATTCTGATACAGACTCACTGGTTGATACTGACTCTGAAGCTGAAACGGACGCAAATTCAGAAGATTGCTTGCGTGAGCTTGATTCAGAGTTACTAATTGAAACAGACTTAGAATTCAATTCAGATTCGGATGTACTTGCTGAAATGGAAACGCTGATTGATTTCGAAGTCAACTCAGAGACTGAGGCTGATTGAAGTTCAGAAGATTCCATTTGAGCTACCGAAGCTGATGTGCTGGTTGAGGCTGATGCAATCGATTCTGACACAGACATGGAAGCGCTCAATGATTCAGAAGCGAATTTCTCTGAAGCTGATAGAGAACTGCTTGCAGATTCCGAAACAGCTACCTCTGATACTGAGACCGATGCACTTGTCGATGACGAAGTGATCGATTCTGATACAGACATGGAAGCGCTCAATGATTCAGAAGCGGATTTCTCTGAAGCTGATAGAGAGTTACTTACTGATTCCGAAGTGACTATTTCTGACGCTGAGACCGATGCACTTGTCGATGACGAAGCAATCGATTCTGACACAGACATGGAACCACTCAATGATTCAGAAGCGGATTTCTCTGAGGCTGATAGAGAGTTACTTACTGATTCCGAAGTGACTATTTCTGACGCTGAGACCGATGCACTTGTCGATGACGAAGCAATCGATTCTGACACAGACATGGAACCACTCAATGATTCAGAAGCGGATTTCTCTGAGGCTGATAGAGAGCTACTTACTGATTCCGAAGTGACTACCTCTGACGCTGAGACCGATGCACTTGTCGATGACGAAGCAATCGATTCTGACACAGACATGGAACCACTCAATGATTCAGAAGTTCTCTTCTCTGAGGCCGATAGAGAACTGCTTGCAGATTCCGAAGTGACTACCTCTGACGCTGAGACCGATGCACTTGTCGATGCCGAAGCAACCGATTCCGATACAGACAGCGACCCACTTAATGATTCAGAAGCGGATTTTTCTGAAGCTGATAGAGAACTGCTTACTGAGGCTGAGTTCTCTGAGTTATTCAGAAAATCAGACTGAGAAGAGGATAACGATTGAGATTCAAGTACCTGTGAAATCGATAGACTATCTGATACCGAGTCACTAGTTGACATCGACTCAGATAATGACGTTGATTGACGATCCAATAGAGAAACAGATGCAGACAGAGATTGAGACTCTGAAGCAACTACTTGCGAGTTACTTTCTGAGTATGACAGACTAGCTTGCGCTGATATCGAATGAGAAGATGAATGATTGAGTGATTGAGATGCCAATTCAGAAGCATTCATTCTTCGGTAATAGTAATTCACACTCTTCGATGGCGAGTAACTAACACCAGTCGAAACTGTATGATAAAACTTAGAAAAGCCATCAGCACCTTGCAGAGATGCATCATCTCCTACAATATGGCTACCACTCAGCTTGGCCTGATTTTCTGGAGCGGAAGTATAGGGTTTTCGGAAAGAGTATTCCTTACCCGTTTTTTCATCTGTATAGCTTACCTTCTCTGTCAAGGAGAACCAACCTGAGATCTTTAGCTTAAAGTTTTTTCCATCTGAAAACTCAGGAGTAACTGTAAGAGAATAATCTTCTTTCTTACTTTTTACCTCTCGCGTCTCAAGATGTTCAAAGGTTTCATTCCAATGATCATTTCTAAAGGCCTTTTCATAGACTAAGGTATAATTTGCAAGGTCAAATACTGTACCGTTATCACCTTTCCGGTAATTTCTCTGTTTGGAAGGATCCAACACATAGTATTTTAAAGTGAAATCGCCATTTGGACTCGTCACTTCTCGGACAAGCTTAATATAGTGGTCTCTTGCCCCTCCTCGATATGCTTCGACAGTCTGTTTCCCAACTTCACTAAGATCAAAAATACCAGACATTTTATTCTGATGGTAGTCTACTAGCGGAACTTGAACAAAACCATCCAATTGTCGAGCAGCTGAAGCTGTGTACTCCTGACCTTCAATACCAACCTGGGCATAAGAAGCCAAAACAGTTTCCCTGCCATTCGGGACGTAAGCTCCTTGTCGGAATTCTCCCTTGTCCCGAATGAGCTTGTAATAGGTAACATGTTCAGCACTTCGTGATGGAACAATGGATGCTACTGTCGATGGTGCATAAAGACCTACATTTTTAGGTTCTAGCACATCATAAAGCTGTTGAATCATAAATTTAGGAGTCTGGTAACTTACACTTTGCATCCGTATAACTCCAGGTTTCCCATCATTATAAATTGAGTAAAAGACCCTGTATTGGCGGTTTGTATCTGAACCAACTAATTCCTTTGGTAAATCAAACTCAACCACACTATTTGCTTTAACTGTTTGAGCATAAACCTCCGTACCACTAGACTTTTTAACCAAGCGGAAGTATACATCGACACCTTTAGGAGTAGTTGAACCAATCGAGCTACGATCGACGGATAAGGTTGCATAATAATCCAGAGGATCCGGCTTCACTCGATTAACGAAATCCCAAATAGCAAAAGTATAGCGCGTCACATCATGAGTCTCAGAAAGAGATTTGAGAGCCTCAGGATCAAGATTTGTAACAGATTTATCTAAATGCGGATCCTTTTCTACTCCTGCAAATTTCAAAGCAACATCTTCGATGTTAGCTCCGTTTCGGTCTTCCAAATCAGGGGTAATTTCTGATAACTCATTAGAATCTCTTACTGTTTCATAAATTGGGGCTAACTGAGCTACAATAGCAGGTTTACCGTTTACACTGCTATTCCCCACAAAACCTGTCGCTTTCAAAGCAAGCATCATCTCGTCAACAGACTTATTTAACCGTTGACGCTGATCCACAAATGCTTGCGTTGCCACATTTTCATGAAGCAACTGAGTACTAGTTGACAATTCTGTTTGCACCTTAGCGATCGCAACCGAGAGAGCTGCTTTCTGATTCGCATCTGTAAGGTTTGAAGCATAGTTTTCGGCCATCTGGGTCAATAAGGTCGCCTCTGACAGATTCTGTTCCAGACCAACTTTATCCGTTGCTCCTAGAACCGTTTCTGTCGTTTCCACGCTTGACTCTGATGTCGTCGCAGCTTCTGAGGTAGATTCGCTCAGAGTCACAGCAAGATTCTCAGAACCTTGCTCACTTAAAGAAGCCGAAGCACTTGTCGATTCTAGACTTTCTTCTGACAGTGATCTTGCATCAGATACTGAACCAATCACTAAGCTATTAGCTTCTGCTAAGGTTTCTTTCTGTAATTCAGAGGTTGTCACCACATCAACACCTGCTTCATCCGCATAGGCCGTATTGATAATAGCGGTGGCACCAACAGTTGCTCCTGTCGCCAATAATCCTTTCAGTACGAATTGACTTGTAGAACGGATCCCATCCCGCTCCTTATCTGACTTTATTACAACTGTTGTTTCTACTTCTCCACGAACAATTTTAAATAAACCTAAAGTAGAATTTTCAGATCGAACCCAATGCTTCCCAGACTTGATTAACTTGAAACGAGTCGTTCGATCCATCTCCCTAACTTTTCCATTCAAACTTTTCAAAAACATGAATATCCCCTCAACATTATAGTCATTAATATTATACATCATTACTATACATATTCAAGTAATTTGAGGTAGATAACAATTTAAATTTCAAAAAATTTCCTCCCCAAAAGCAATTCCGTTTTCTTTTAATAAAATCCGTAAAATTTAGTAGGGTAAAAAACAAAAAAAGAACCTCAAAATGAGATTCTTTTGCAGACACTTTGAATACTAGACGGGGGTTTCCTCACAGAGAAATATCATTATTCTTCCTCTTCTTTTTTACGGCGCCCCAATAGAGCTAGTCCAATGAAAGATGCAAGAGTAGCAAATAAGGTTGATGCTGTAGATCTCTTTTCACCAGTTGCCGGAAGAACGGTTTTCGAAGAGCTTTCTTTGTTGGATAGGGACTGGATGAGTAATCCCGGAGCCCCATCAGATTGAGCCTCACTTGTTGAATTCAACCTTGAAAGAGACTGAGAATGACTGATTGACTCTAAGTGTCTATGTGAGTCAAATGAGGATTCTGAAAGGGTTTCACTAGTTGAGATTGAACCGCTCAAGGATTCCGATGACGACTCGGTTAGACTGACTGATTCAGACCTAGACTCCGATGTTGAGACAGACCCGCTTATTGGAGCAGATTGACTCAAGGAACTCGAGATAGAATCTGAACTCCTTGCCAACTCAGATTGGAAAGCCGACATAGATTCACTTGCAGAAATTGAGGTACTCATTAATTTGGAGACTGACTCTGATAACACGGCTGATGTTAGCTGGCTTGTCGACTCGGACTGGGAAGTTGAAACCGACTCACTGGCGGAAAACGAGGTACGCAAGGATTCGGAGACTGATGCTGAAACACTTGCCGATACAGACTGGCTGATCGACTCTGATTGAGAGGTCGAAACTGAATTGCTTGCGGAAAACGAGGTACTCAACGATTCTGAAACCGACTCCGAAATACTTTCCGAGGCAGACTGACTGATCGACGCTGACTCAAAGGTCGAAACTGACTCACTGCCGGAAACCGAAGTGCTTAACGATCCTGAGACTGATTCGGAGATACTTACTGACACCGACTGGCTGATCGACGCTGACTCAGAACTCGAAAATGACTCACTGGCGGAAACCGAAGTACTCAACGAGTCTGAAACCAACTCCGAAATACTTTTCGAGGCAGACTGACTGATCGACTCGGACTGGGAAGTTGAAACCGACTCTCTTGTAGAATCCAAGGTACTCAAGGATTCGGAGACTGACTCTGAAACACTTGCCGACGCTGACTGGCTGATTGACTTGGATTCTGAGGTAGAAACTGACTCACTTGTGGAAACAGAAGTGCTCAACGAGTCTGAAACCGACTCCGAAATACTTTCCGAGGCAGACTGACTGACCGACTCTGACTCAGAAATCGAAACTGACTCACTTGTGGAAACCGAGGTACTCAAGGATTCGGAGACTGACTTTGAAACACTTACCGACGCTGACTGCCTAATCAACTCGGATTCTGAGGTCGAAATTGACTCACTTGTGGAAACCGAGGTGCTTAACGAGTCTGAAACCGACTCCGAAATACTTTCCGAGGCAGACTGACTGATCGACGCTGACTCAGAAATCGAAACTGACTCACTTGTGGAAACCGAAGTGCTCAACGATCCTGAGACTGATTCGGAGATACCTAATGACACCGACTGACTGACCGACTCTGACTCAGAAATCGAAACTGACTCACTTGTGGAAACCGAAGTGCTCAACGATCCTGAAACTGATTCGGAGATACTTAATGATACCGACTGGCTGAACAACTCTGATTGAGAGGTCGAAACTGACTCACTGGAGGAAACCGAAGTGCTCAACGAGTCTGAAACCGACTCCGAAATACTTGCCGATGCCGACTGACTGACCGACTCTGACTTAGAGGTCGAAACTGAATTGCTTGCGGAAACCGAAGTGCCCAACGAGTCTGAAACCGACTCCGAAATACTTGCCGAGGCAGACTGACTAACCGACCCTGACTCTGACTCGGAAGTCGAAACTGACTCACTGGCTGATACAGAAGTACTCAACGAGTCTGAAACCGATTCCGAAACACTTGTCGACGCTGACTGACTGACTGATGCTGACTTAGAAGTCGAAAATGACTCACTGGAGGAAACCGAAGTGCTCAACGAGTTTGAGACTGATTCTGAAACACTTGCCGATACAGACTGGCTGATCGACTCGTATTCTGAAGTCGAAACTGACTCACTTTCTAAAACCGAAGTACTCAACGAGTCTGAAACCAACTCCGAAACACTTGCCGATACAGACTGACTGACCGACTCTAACTTAGAAGTCGAAAGAGAAGCACTGGCTGATACAGAGGTACTCAACGATTCTGATCCACTTACAGATTTTGACTGACTCTCTGAGAGCACCACACTGACTGATGCAGACTCACTCTCTGAAACCGAAGTAGATTCCGAAAGGCTCTCTGATTCTAGAACACTCAAAGATTGAGATGCCGCTTGTGATACCGAGAGACTTGTAGAGAGCGAGGTGCTTTGAGAAGCAACGATTGATGTTGATGCACTCTCCGATTCTGAATAGTTCTCAGACAAAGACTCTGATAATTTGGCCGATTGTGACTGCATTTGAGACGTACTTTGCGCTTCCGATACGCTCTGGGAATAACTCACCGAGAGCGACTGCGTTCGAGGATCCTCTGTCAAAGGCACCTTTACAGTATTGGACGTATCATCCTTGAAGACAACCGTAATGTCTCCGCCAGCAGAGACTGAATAGCTCTTAAAATCTTTAGACGCCAGTAGACGTGGATTTGCTGCCTTGAATTTTTCCCAAATCTGCACTTTTTCAGACTCAGTCAGATTGGTCAAATCAGTCACCTGAGTATTAGAAGTCACTGGAGCAATTGGATTTCGGATACCATCATTTTGAGGTAACACTTTAATGCGGAAAGAACGGTCGAGGAACTGATTTCTAGAATTGGTAAAACGAACCGTGATTGTATAAGTCTTCCCAGGTTCGACAACCTCTGTACCTCCTACTTTCCCTTCAATCAACATGGGAGCAAAAGGCGATTTCAAGGTTGCATTGGGAACGAGAACCCCCTCAACCCGTTCACTATTGGGAGCATAGCCCATATAAGTGAGAATGACGCCACCATTCTGCTCTCTCACAATGTATTGCAACCTAATTGGATCTAAATTATAAGCTGTAATGAGATGATTATTTGCCGGACCGCTCATGACAAAAGGAGCACGAAAGGCACTGTCCGCTTCTAAGGCACTACCTGTACGCGGATCTCTCTTCCCTGATTGCTCTCTTAACACAGCATTGACCAAGCGATTCCGAGCAGACTTGGCCTGAAGAAGAGTCGCCTCTCCATCTTGATCCGGATCGGCTAATTGGTTACGGATCGCCTCCAGAGCCTCTTCCGCTTCCAACACAACTCCTTCTCCACCTTTCAATTCTTTCGCTTGCTCTATATAAGAATAAAGGTCCCAAGCTATACTTTGAAGCTGTTTGTTCCTAGCAGGATCTGAGACGGTTACAGCCTCTTGAACCCCATTTGAAAGGACGCTAACTTCCGTCATTGAAGTAGAGGGTGCTTCAGAAAGCTTCATGGACATAGTAGTAGAAAGAGACCCACTCTGTAAGTCTGATGAAGACCACTCGCTCGTAGACAGACTTGTCATTGACGACTGTTCCACACTGCTCAACACCAAGCTATCTTTACCAACCACTCCCACTTCTGAAGCTACTTCTGACTGTATAGTTGGACCTGCTAGTTCATCAGCAGTTGCTTGATGCACGATTGACATCGCACCCATAATGGATCCAGTAGCAATCAAGCCTTTTAAGGCTATGGAGCTTGGAGCATCCATACTAGAATGATTGGAAACATCTCTTTCTTTTTTAGGTCGTAAAAAAGAAGCATTCGAACAGGCTACTCGAATCCAATGTTTCCCCGATTTTATTAATTTAAATCTCGTCACTCTATTCCATGTTTTTTTTAGCAAGGTAAGAATGCCCCTCTCTCCTCAAAAATTATTCTCTCTTGATTATACATGATTGAATCCTATTTTCAATCATTTTGGCTATATCTATGCTCTAACTCAGCAAAAAAGCCATCGAATCGATGACTTTTTAGAAATGAACAGCATGTTTTCGAAAGCTGATTCCTATTTAGAAATTTCTGCCAACATTTTCTCAATGTGTTGGATGGATTTTTCACGTCCAAGCAAGTAAATGGTATCTGGCAATTCTGGACCATGCATTTCACCTGAAACAGCGATACGGATTGGCATGAAGAGATTTTTCCCTTTGATACCAGTTTCCTTTTGGACTGCTTTGATTTGTGGGAAGATATTTTCTACCACAAACTCATCGTCTGACATGGCTTCAAGTTTTGCTTTGAAGGCTTCAAGTACAGTCGGAACCGTTTCACCAGCCATGACTTCTCGCTCAGCTTCTGTCAATTCTGGGAAGTCTGAGAAGAAAAGGTCTGTCAATGGAACGATTTCGTCCACCGACTTCATTTGTGGTTTGTAGAGTTCCACTAATTTTTCAGCCTTGTCTGTCAAACGACCTGCTTCTTCAAGGAATGGTTTAGCCATTTCAAAGATGGTCGCAAGGTTTGCATTCTTGATGTAGTCGTTGCTCATCCAGTCTAGTTTCTTCTGGTCGAAAGCTGCTGGAGACTTGCTAAGGCGGTTTTCATCAAAAAGTTTGATGAGCTCTTCGCGAGAAAAGATCTCATCTTCCCCACCAGGGTTCCAACCAAGCAAAGCGATGAAGTTAAAGACTGCTTCTGGAAGGTAGCCCTTCTTACGGTAATCTTCGATAAATTGAAGGGTGTTAGTGTCCCGTTTAGACAACTTCTTACCAGTTTCAGAATTGATGATAAGTGTCATGTGACCAAACTCAGGCGCTTCCCAACCAAGCGCTTCATAGACCATGAGCTGTTTTGGTGTGTTGGCAATGTGGTCATCTCCACGGATAACGTGAGAGATTTGCATATCGTGGTCATCGATGACAACGGCAAAGTTGTAGGTTGGGTAACCATCTTTCTTCTGAATGACCCAGTCCCCACCGATATTGCCACCTTCAAATTCGATATCACCTTTGACCATATCATGCCACTTGTAGATACCAGACTCATTCACTGCCAAACGAACCGTCGGGATGATGCCCGCTGCTTCACGTTCTGCAACGTAAGCTGCTTTTTCTTCTTCGCTCATACCAAGGTATTCGTTGATGTAGCGAGGTGTTTCACCTGCTGCTTCTTGGCGTTCACGTTCTGCCGCCAACTCTTCTTCTGTTACATAAGATTTGTAGGCTTTTCCTTCAGCTAAGAGTTGGTCAATGTATTTTTGATAGAGTTCCAAACGCTCAGACTGGCGGTAGTTTTCATGCGTCTCAGGACTTTCATCCCAGTCCATACCTAACCAACGAAGGTTTTCAAGCTGTGAACGTTCTCCGTCTTCGACATGACGCTTACGGTCCGTATCTTCGATACGGATGATAAAAGTTCCACCATGGTGGCGCGCATACAAGTAGTTAAACAATGCTGTCCGAGCATTTCCGATGTGTAGTAGTCCGGTTGGACTTGGTGCATAACGCACACGAATATCTTTAGTCACGTATGTTTCTCCTAATTGTTCATTGATTCTGGGCTTCTCATCTAACTGGCCCAGGTACTTTTCACTCTATTATAGCATATCTCCCAAGGAGTAGCTTCCTAATCGAGTCGTTCTTCTAGTTCAAAATTGATCGGCAGGGTTGCTAAGAAATGTTCCAACTCCCGCTCCCAATAAAACCATTCATGTTTTCCTGGTCCATGGCTGTATGTAATATCAAAGCCGAGGTCCTTCAGATGATCCACAGCTATATTGTTAGCCTCATACAGAGCATCTTGCTCTCCGCACCAAGCCCATAAGACCGTCTTTTTATCTGAGTACTTCTCCGCAATGCTTTCCAAGGAGTAAGGACTTGTCGTCCAATCTTCTAGCTTTCCAAAGACCCCTTGCCAATAAGCTGCACTTCCAAGGTCGGTGTTTGCCAATTGACGCCCCTCAAAGCTAAGAGCACCAGAAAAGCTAGCGGCATGCGAGAAGCGATTGGTTTGAAGAGCCAGTTTGAAAGAGCCATAGCCCCCCATCGATAGACCAGCAATAAAGGTCTTCTCCCGCTTCTTAGTCATATTGGGGAAGAAACGTGCCAGGGTCTTAGGCAATTCCTCTGCGATGGCTGTGTAATAGGGATAACCATACTGTGTATCTGTATACCAACCATTATTGGTATTAGGCAAAACGACAATCAAATTGGTCGAACGTAGGATCCTTTCTACATTGGTCCGTTTCAACCAGGAGTACTGATTGCCATTCATCCCATGAAGGAGATAGAGGACCGGGATATCTTGATCATCCGGATTTTTCACCCGAGACGCATCTGGATAGAGGACGTTGATCCCCCATTCCATTGCGAGCGCTTCTGAATAATATTCAATCTGCATTACTGCCATCTATCTTTCCTCACCATTTCTTTCTTCTTTGACAAGAAAAAGCCGACGATCGACTTTTCCTCTTATGTTAATCTTAGCGTACTTCCATGACAACTGGCAAGATAGCTGGTCGACGTTTGGTCTGGTCAAAGAGGTATTTAGCCAAACTATCACGAACAGCACTCTTGAGCTCACCCCAATCGAAGCTGTCCTGAGCCAAGTATTCTTCCACACTTTGGTTGACAATTTCTGCACTTTCGCGCAAGATATCGCGACTCTTCTTCACGTAGACAAAGCCACGGGTGTGAACTTTTGCCTTCGAGATGATGCGTTTCTCACGACGGTTAACCGTAATAGCCACAATAAAGATACCATCTTCTGAAAGGACTTTCCGGTCACGGAGAACGACATTCCCAACATCTCCAATGGCATTCCCATCGATGAGAACATCTCCTGCAGAGACGCTACCAGCTGGGACGAAGTCCCCATTGTCATATTCCATGATAGAGCCTTTTTTCGGAATGAAGATATTTTCAGGCAAAATCCCCACTTCCATAGCAAGCCTTGCATGGGCATCCAATTCACGGTATTCCCCTTGGATTGGGAACAGATAGTTCGGACGCAGTAAGTTGATCATCAACTGCAGATCACGCGCATTTCCATGTCCTGATACACGCAAGCTTTGAGTAATCTGTTTGACGACTCCTCCTGCTTGGTAGACCATATTTTCTACACGTGCCATAACCGCTTCTTTGGCGATAGATGGAGTTGTTACGATATAGACCAAGTCACCATCCTTGATTTCGACATAGCGGTGACGGCCAATGGACATCTTACGAAGTCCGTTGATCGGCTCACCCATACGTCCAGTTTCAAGAATAATCAATTCATGGTCCTCAAAACGAGACATTTCTTTTGGCTTGATCAATAATTTTTCGTTGGCCAAAGAAAGCTTATTTAAACGAATCCCTGTCCGGACGATATTTTCTACGTCAAATCCAGTCAAAACAACCCGACGCCCTGTCTCTGCAGCTGCATCAAAGACCTGCTGGATCCGTGATAGGTTACTAGCAACAGCAGCAACAATGACCCGGCCATCCCAGTCCCCAATGGTATCCAGGATTTCATCTCCAACTTCTTGCTCGCTAGCCACTTGAACAGTGCTGTCAGCATTCGCAGAGTCACTCAAGAGAGCTAGCACGCCTTCGCGTCCAATCTCTGCCAAACGAGCAAAGTCTGTCGCATAAAACTCACTCGCTGTCTGGTCAAACTTGAAGTCTCCTGTATAGACGATGTTACCCTCAGGAGTCTTGATGACAATTCCTAAACTTTCTGGAATAGAGTGGGTTGTCTGGAAGAAGGAAACAACGGTTCCTCCAAAATCGATTTCTGAATTGGCATCGATCACATGGAAGTCATTGAACTTCTTGACACTGTCGTTACTCTTGACAAAGAGCTTGGCCAACTCGACGGTCAACTCCGACCCAAATACTGGAACTTTAGCCTCCGCTAAAAGATAAGGAAGTGCTCCGATGGCATCCGCATGCCCGTGCGTTAAAAAGACCCCTGCGATACGATCGCTATTCTCAAAGAGGTAATCCATGTTGGGAATAACAACATCGACCCCTAGTTGCTCATTTTCTGGATACTTGAGACCAGCATCCAAAACAAAAATAGAGTCATTTACTTCAGCTATGTAGAGGTTTTTCCCGTTTTCACGGACTCCACCTAAAGTAATCAACTTAATGTTACTCATGTTTTCTCCTTTATATGATGGTTCATACTTACGGTCCTTGGCTCACCAAGTCGAATTACAGTTTTGCAAATTTCTTGCATATCTAGAACATTATACTATTTTTTCACGATTTTTTCAAAAGTCAGATCAAACAAAAGAGGCTGGGACAAAAGTCCTAGCCTCTCAATTGTCTTTGGATTGTCGAGCAAGACGCAGTGGTTGAGTGGGCTCTACTACGCTGGTTTCATCAGCTTTTACAGCCCTACTCAACTTTGCGGAGGTGGGACGACGAAATCCAATCCTAACGAATTACCGATTTCTGTCCCACTCTCACTTTATTAAGACCAAAGACGATAGCCTAGATTGTCAACTTTGTCAAAAAGAGACCCTAGTCCGTATGATAGTCATTTTTCTTATTCTCAATCACCCGTATCGCCGCCTTGATGACATGAAACTCGTTTAGCAGTTCTTCTAAGTGCTGGTAATTCCGATCGCTGAGCGCCCCCTTCTTAAGGGTTTGAGACAAGCTATAAAACCGATCAACATGCTCATCAATATTGGCCAGCAATTCTTTGGCTTCTTTTAACCGGTAGCGATTCAGGAGCTTGCTCTGGCTATGTTTATAAGCGAGCACATTCTCACGATGAATGTCTTGACAGACTTCCTTCTGTTCTTCATCCACCGTCAAATTGACCGCTTGGAAGCAAGTAATAAATTCCCGATTCTTCAGATCACACACAAAGACGACACCGTCCTCTGCTACATAGGCTTCCGTATCGGGCCGTTGATCAAAACTGCTGTCAAAATGATGAAGCGAGGGCACGTGTTGATTGACCCAACGTCTCAACTGCTCTTCATCGACCCCAAATCGTTCCATTGCTCTTTCTTTAAAGTGATCTCGACAGCTATATTCATGTGCATATGGCAATCCCACTGACCTCACCTCGACTTTCCACCACGACAGATAAAAAGACCTCCAGTCTTACGGGACTAGAGGTCTGGTCTGCTTCACTGACAAGAGGCGATTAACCATTTAGGCTAACGAAAACAACAGTTATGATTTTCATTTCTTTTCATGGTACGTTTTTACATACCAGTGGTTTTCTTTGCAATTTCTCTTTCAGTTTTGTTACAAAGCACTCAGTTGAGCATACCGAAGTTCGAAAACCATCTAAAGCTTCCACTACTATTTCCACGTATTTCAATGTCATTTAGTAAGTTAAGCAGACTTACTTGACGGCTCAACCGATTTAACATTTCCGACGTTCTGGCTTTTTTATAAAAAGCACGATCAAGTGTCAGCGAAGGCAAACCTAAAACGAAGTAACCTAATGTATGAATCTATAAGGCATTGGTATCAACCCCTTCTCCCTTATCTTCACCTATAGTATACTCCTTTAATATCAGTATTGCAAGCGATTACACGCTGAAACTAGTTTCTAAATTTACTCAAAGAAACGGTAGTAATCAGTCAAGGCCATCTTAGCCTTTTCCTCTTGATTCAAGTCCTGGATAATCTTTCCATCCTTCATGACAATCAAGCGTTTCCCGTACTTGAGCGCATCTTCCATATGATGGGTAATCATCAAGGCAGTCAGTCGATCCGTTTTGACAAATCGATCCGTCAGCTCCATCAAGGCTTGACTCGTCTTGGGATCGAGGGCAGCTGTATGTTCGTCCAAAAGTAAGAGTTCTGGCCGTTTCAGGGTAGCCATCAACAAGCTCAGAGCCTGACGTTGTCCACCAGATAAGAATTCTACCGACGTATCGACATGCCTCTCTAAACCATTGCCGATCTGGCTCAAAACCTCTTTAAATTCGTCTTTGTACTGGGCAAGACGACGAGGAACCAAGCCCCGTTTTTCTCCTCGGAATTTTGCAATCAGGAGATTTTCAGCCACTGTCATACGTGGGGCTGTCCCCATCTTTGGATCTTGGAAGACACGAGATAGGTATTTGGCCCGTTTTTCCGGACCATAGTGCGTCACGTCCTCCCCCTTGATCAAGACTTGACCACTGGTTAGCGGAAGGGTCCCAGCCAAGGTATTGAAAAGGGTTGACTTCCCAGCACCATTGCCCCCAAGAATGGTGATAAAGTCATGCTCATGAATCTCCAAAGAGACATTGTCCAAAATGACTTTTTCTTCATTCAAGCCATTGTTCACCACGATGGTGGCATTTTTTAATTCTACAATTGCGGTCATTTGCTGAGTTTGACTCCTTTCAGCAGTTTCTCTTTAAAGGTTGGAATCATGAGACAGATCGCCAAGATGATAGCACTAAAGATACGGATGTAGCTAGTATTGACACCGATGGCAATCACAGCCCAAATCAAGAATTGATAAATGATTGATCCAATAACGATACTGAGCAAACGTTCTGCTAAGGTTAGTTTTGAAAAAAGAACCTCTCCGATAATCAAGCTAGCCAAACCAACGACGATGACTCCGATCCCTCGAGAAGCATCTGCATAGCCTTCTTGCTGGGCCATCAAGGCACCTGACAAGGCAATAATCCCATTAGAAACCACTAGCCCCATCAACTCCATCCGGCTGGTATGGATCCCAAAGCTTTTAGCCATCTCAGGATTGTCTCCTGTCGCAATATAGGCCTGCCCCAATTTAGTATCCAAAAAGAAGAGCATAGTGGCAATCACCAGGGTCACAAAGATGATCCCAATGATAATCTCGTTTACGCCACTCGCGATAGGAATCATATCTTGAATTTTTGAGTAGCCCAGCAAGCCCAGGTTGGCTCGTTGCATCACGAAGAGAATGACTGAGTTACAGGAAGTCATCACCAAAATCCCTGATAACAGCGTCGGAATCTTCCCTTTGGTATAAAGAAGACCTGTTGCTAATCCAGCCAAACACCCCGCACCAATGGCGGCTAGGGTGGCTAGCAAAGGATGAACCCCTTTGGTGATCAGAGTGACCGCAACGGCTCCCCCTAATGGGAAAGAGCCCTCTGTAGTCATATCTGGGAAATCCAAGATACGAAAGGTCATAAAAATCCCCAGTCCCAAAATAGCCCAGATCAAGCCTTGTGAAATAATCGAAATAAGCATATCTTTGTCCTAACTATTGTAAATATCCTCTATTGTATCATATTGCAAGACGTGATTTCAATGCTTTCAAGAAATAACAAAAAGGCCCCACTCCTTAGAGCGAGGCCTCCTTGTGGAAAACTAAACCATTTCCGATCCTAGTGTGAATCGTTAGTGTCTACCACTTGTTTAGTCTTCGTTTTTCTTGCGTCTTGCAAGGCCAGCTAGTCCAACCAAACCAAGAGCAGCGCCTAACAATGCAGCAGAAGCTGATTGTTCTTCACCAGTAGAAGGAAGTTCTGGTGCTGGCGGTGTTACCGGTGGTGTTGGTGGTGTCACCGGTGGTGTTGGTGGGGTTACCGGTGGTGTTGGTGGTGTCACCGGTGGTGTTGGCGGTGTTACCGGTGGTGTTGGTGGTGTCACCGGTGGTGTTGGTGGTGTTACTGGTGGTTTCGGTGGAATTACCTTGTTGTTGAACTCAGTATCTTCCGGTAATTGAGAAGTTGCTGTTAAGACTTTGCCTTCTTTAGTAACAGTTACTGTTACTGTAGCTACCATCTTATCGTATTCAACTCCTGTTTCAGTACCTTTAACCTCTTCCACAGTGTAAGTGTAAGTTCCTTCTTCTCCACGTTTGAACTCTAATGCAGAGAACTTGATGTTTCCTTTTGCATCGTTCTTAACTGTTTCAATAACTTTTCCATCTTTATCTTTAAGTACGAAGCTAAATTCACCTTCTTTTAGCTCACGTCCTTCAAGTTTCTTAGTGAAGTTAAATTCAACTTTAGTTGGGATGTTAACGACACGTTTTTCTGTTGGTTTTTCTGGTTTTTCAACAGATTTCTTAGTTGGATCGTATTGGTGAACAGTTTGTGAAGCAGTGTTTTCGATATCTACACCATCTTTAGCTGTTGCTTTGATAGTTGCAGGGATTTCAAACTTGTAGTAACGTCCGAATGCCAATTTAGCAGTGTCGATTACTGGAGTGTTTTCTGCATCTCCAAGTGACTTAGTCAAGTCTGTCTTAGAAGTTGCAGTGATCACACCATTTTCAACCTTGATATCAAATTTAGCTGTCACATCTTCTCCTGTTACAGAGTCGTATGCTTTAATATCTGCTACGTTGACGTCTAAGTTTTCGCTGTCATATTTATCTGTTACACCTACAGATTGAATATTGTGAGCTTCAGTGAACTTAGTTGTATCCAACCATACTTGGTAGTATACTTTATCACCCTTCTTAAGTGTCTTCGTATTGATATTTTGAGCTTCGTTGTTATCATCCTTATCGGCATATGGATCTTTATTAGTATCCGCTACCTTGTCTGCCAACTCTTTATCATCATCAACAAGTTTGTTACCTGTAATATCGAATTTAGATTCATTCAGGATATACTTCTCTGGGTTGAATTCTGGAGTTTCTGGTGGAGTCACCTTGTTGTTGAACTCTTTGTCTGCTGGATCAGTTACGTTAGTGATGAGAGCTTTCGCTGTTCCGTCATGTTTAACTTCTACAGTTACTACTGCTTTCATCGCATCGTAAGTAACAGTTCCATCAGTACCTTTCACTTCTTCAACTGTGAAGTTGTGAACTCCCGCTTGTTCTTTCTTGAATTCAAGTTTAGAGAACTTAACGTTACCAGATGCATCATTGCTTACAGTTTCAACAACTTTACCTGTTGAATCTTTCAGTACGAAGCTGAATTCGTTGGCTTTAAGCTCACGTCCTTCTAGACGTTTAGTGAAGTTGAATTCTACTTGTACTGGCACGCTGTTTACACGTTTTTCAGTTGGTTTGTTTGGTTTTTCAACAGTCTTGCTTACTGGGTTGTAGTAGTTGACTACTTGAGCCGCAGTATTTTCGATGTCTACTCCACCTTTAACGTCCGCTTTAACAGTTGCTGGGATATCAAACTTGTAGTAACGTCCAAATTCGAATTTAGTTGTATCGATGATTTGAGTATTTTCTGCATCGCCAAGTGACTTAGTGAAGCCATCTTTAAGGGTTGCTGTGATTACTCCGTTAGCTACTGTGATATCAAATTTATCTGTTACATCAGCACCAGTCTTACCGTCGTAGGCTTTAATAGTTGTAGCTTCAACATCAACTTTAGCCTCATCGTAGTCATCTGAGATTCCTACTGATTGGATATTGTCTTTGTTGTTTGCATCAAACTTAGTTGTGTCAAGCCATACTTGGTAAACCAATTTAGCACCAGGTTTAACGGTCTTCGTATTGATGTTTTGAGCTTCGTTGTTAGATGCATCGTCCGCATATGGGTTCGCATTTGTATCTGCGACCTTATCTGCCAACTCTTTATCATCATCTAATAATGAAGTTCCAGTTAAATCAAATTCTTTTTCGTTTAGAACGTATTTCTCTGGTTGGAACTTAGGCTCTTCTGGAGGTGTTACACGGTTGTTAAATTCTTTATCCGCAATGTCGCCTACAGTCGCGATAAGTACTTTAGCTGTTCCATCGTGTTTCACTGTGACTGTTACATTCGCTTTCATTGTGTCGTATGTAACGGTTGCGTCGCTTCCTTTAACTTCTTCTACTGTGTAGTTGTGAACGCCTTCTTGGCCTTTCTTGAACTCAAGTTTAGAGAACTTAACGCTTCCTGCTGCATCGTTGCTTACAGTTTCAACAACTTTACCAGTTGAATCTTTAAGCACGAAGCTGAATTCGTTAGCTTTCAACTCACGACCTTCCAAGCGTTTAGTGAAGTTGAACTCTACTGGTACTGGTACGCTGTTGACACGTTTTTGAGTAGGTTTGTTTGGAGTTTCAACCTTCTTAGTAGTTGGGTTGTAGTAGTTTACAACTTGAGCCGCAGTATTTTCGATATCTACACCAGCCGCCACATCAGCTTTCACTGTTGTTGGGATGTCGAACTTGTAGTAACGTCCAAATTCGAATTTAGTTGTGTCGATAACTTGAGTGTTTTCTTCATCACCAAGTGACTTAGTGAAGCCAGCTTTAAGAGTTGCAGTGATCACACCGTTGTCCACAGCGATATCGAATTTATCTGTTACTTCTGCACCTGTTACTGAATCGTAAGCTTTGATCTTAGTAGAATCAAGATCCAACTTCGCTTCATCGTAGTCATCTGAAATTCCTACTGATTGGATGTTTTCTTTGTTAGTTGCTGAGAATTTAGTTGTATCCAACCATACTTGGTAAACCAACTTGTCGCCACGTTTAACAGTCTTCGTATTCAAGTTTTGTGCTTCGTTGTTTGATGCATCGTCCGCATATGGGTTCGCATTGGTATCTGCGACCTTATCTGCCAATTCTTTGTCATCATCAACGAGTTTGTCACCTGTGATATCGAATTTCTCTTCAGAAACAACGTATTTCTCTGGTTGGAACTTAGGTTCTTCCGGAGGAGTTACACGGTTGTTGAACTCTTTATCAGCGATGTCGCCAAGAGTAGCCACAAGAACTTTAGTTGTTCCATCTTGTTTCACTGTGACTGTTACTGCAGCCTTCATTGTATCGTATGTAACGGTTGCGTCTGAGCCTTTAACTTCTTCTACTGTGTAGTTGTGAACACCTTCGTCACCCTTCTTGAATTCAAGAGCTTTGAACTTAACGTTACCAGATGCATCGTTGCTTACAGTTTCAAGAGTCTTACCTTCTGAATCTTTAAGAACGAAGCTGAATTCGTTAGCTTTAAGCTCACGGCCTTCCAAGCGTTTTGTGAAGTTGAATTCTACTTCAACTGGGACGTTGTTGACACGTTTTTCAGTTGGTTTGCTTGGTTTTTCAACTTTCTTAGTGGTTGGGTTGTAGTAGTTGACTACTTGAGCCGCAGTATTTTCGATATCTACACCAGCTGCCACATCAGCTTTCACTGTTGTTGGGATATCGAACTTGTAGTAACGTCCAAATTCAAATTTAGTTGTGTCAATGATTTGAGTGTTTTCTGCATCGCCAAGTGACTTAGTGAAGCCAGCTTTAAGAGTTGCAGTAATCACACCGTTGTCCACAGCGATATCGAATTTATCGGTTACTTCTGCACCTGTTACTGAGTCGTAGGCTTTGATCTTAGTAGAATCAAGATCCAACTTAGTTTCATCGTAGTTGTCAGAGATTCCTACTGATTGGATGTTATCCTTGTTAGCTGCATCAAATTTAGTTGTATCCAACCATACTTGGTAAACCAACTTGTCGCCACGTTTAACAGTCTTGGTGTTCAAGTTTTCTTTTTCGTTGTTAGATGCATCGTCCGCATATGGGTTCGCATTGGTATCTGCGTACTTGTCTGCCAACTCTTTGTCATCGTCAACGAGCTTGTCACCTGTGATATCGTATTTCTCTTCAGAAACAACGTATTTCTCTGGTTGGAACTTAGGTTCTTCTGGAGGAGTTACACGGTTGTTAAATTCTTTATCCGCAATGTCACCAACAGTAGCTACAAGAACTTTAGCTGTTCCATCGTGTTTAACTGTGACTGTTACATTCGCTTTCATTGTATCGTATGTAACGGTTGCGTCGTTTCCTACTACCTCTTCAACTGTGTAGTTGTAAGTTCCTTCTTGACCTTTCTTGAACTCAATAGCTGAGAATTTAACTTTTCCGTCAGCGTCGTTCTTCACAGTTTCAAGAACTTTACCATCGGCATCTTTAAGTGTGAAGCTGAATTCTTGATCTTTAAGTTCACGACCTTCTAATTTCTTAGTGAAGTTGAATTCTACTGGTACTGGTACGTTGTTAACACGTTTTTGAGTAGGTTTTTCTGGAGTTTCAACTTTCTTAGTTGTTGGGTTGTAGTAGTTGACTACTTGTGCAGCAGTGTTTTCGATATCTACACCAGCTTTAACTGTTTGTTTAACTGTTGTTGGGATATCAAACTTGTAGTAACGTCCAAATTCGAATTTAGTTGTATCGATCACTTGAGTGTTTTCTGCATCGCCAAGTGACTTAGTGAAGCCAGCTTTAAGAGTTGCAGTAATCACACCGTTGTTTTCAACGATATCAAATTTATCTGTTACATCATTACCAGATACTGAATCATAAGCTTTGATCTTAGTAACATCAAGTTCTAATTTAGCCTCATCGTAGTTATCAGAGATTCCTACAGATTGGATATTTTCTTTGTTGTCAGCTGAGAATTTAGTTGTATCTAACCATACTTGGTAAACTAATTTATCTCCGCGGTTAACAGTCTTCGTATTGATGTTTTCTGCTTCGTTGTTGTTAGCTTTGTCAACATATGGATCAGTATTTGTATCTCCGTACTTATCTGTCAACTCAGCATCATCATCAAGAAGCTTGTTATCAGTGATAGAGTATTTCTCTGTATTCAATACATACTTCTCTGGTTGGAACTTAGGTTCAGTTGGAGGTGTTACACGGTTGTTAAATTCTTTATCCGCAATGTCACCAACAGTAGCTACAAGAACTTTAGCTGTTCCATCGTGAGAAACAGTTACTGTTACATTCGCTTTCATGGTGTCGTAGGTAACGGTTGCGTCGCTTCCTTTAACTTCTTCTACTGTGTAGTTGTGAACGCCTGCTTGTTCTTTCTTGAATTCGATAGCTGAGAACTTAACGTTTCCTGCCGCATCGTTGCTTACAGTTTCAACAACTTTACCTGTTGAATCTTTAAGCACGAAGCTGAATTCGTTAGCTTTCAACTCACGGCCTTCCAAGCGTTTAGTGAAGTTAAACTCTACTGGTACTGGTACGCTGTTGACACGTTTTTCAGTTGGTTTGTTTGGTTTTTCAACAGTCTTGCTTACTGGGTTGTAGTAGTTCACTACTTGAGCTGCAGTATTTTCGATGTCTACGCCACCTGCAACATCTGCTTTAACTACTGCTGGAATATCAAACTTGTAGTAACGTCCGAATTCGAATTTAGTTGTATCAATGATTTGAGTATTTTCTGTATCACCCAATGACTTAGTGAAGCCAGCTTTAAGGGTTGCAGTCATTACACCATTTTCAACTTTAATATCGAATTTGTTTGTTACATCATTACCAGATACTGAATCGTAGGCTTTGATCTTAGTTGAATCAACGTCAACCTTCGTTTCATCAAAGTCATCAGTGATTCCTACAGATTGAACGTTTTCTTTGTTGTTAGCTGAGAATTTAGTTGTATCCAACCATACTTGGTAGTAAAGCTTATCTCCGCGATTAACAGTCTTGGTATTGATGTTTTCTGCTTCGTTGTTGTTAGTTTGGTCTGCGTATGGGTTCGTATTAGTATCTGCGTACTTGTCTGCCAACTCAGCATCATCATCAAGAAGCTTGTTATCAGTGATAGAGTATTTCTCTTTATTCAATACATACTTCTCTGGCTGGAACTTAGGTTCTGTTGGAGGAGTTACTGTATTGTTGAACTCTTTGTCAGCTGGTTCAGTTACATTAGCAACCAATGCTTTAGATGTACCGTTGTGAGATACTTTTACAGTCACTTCTGCTTTCATAGCATCGTATGTTACAGTTGTGTCTGTTCCTACAACTTCTTCAACGGTGTACTTGTGTTCACCAACTTGACTCTTTTCAAATTTCAATGCTGAGAACTTAACGTTACCATCCGCATCGTTCTTAACAGTTTCAACAACTTTTCCTGTTGAATCTTTCAGTACGAAGCTGAATTCGTTGGCTTTAAGCTCACGACCTTCCAAACGTTTTGTGAAGTTGAATTCTGCAGTGATTGGTACAGAGTTTACACGTTTTTGAGTTGGTTTTTCTGGAGTTTCTACAGATTTGCTTACTGGGTTGTAAACATGAACGATTTGGTTGGCTTTGTTTTCGATGTCTACTCCACCTGCTACTGATTCTTTAACAGTTGCTGGGATATCGAATTTGTAGTAGCGACCAAATGCAAATTTAGTTGTGTCGATAACTTGAGTGTTATCAGCATCACCTAAAGATTTGTTCATAGAAGATTTAGATGTAGCTGTAATGACTCCGTTAGCTACTGTAATATCAAATTTAGATGTTACATCAACTCCTGTTTCGCTGTCATAAGCCTTGATATCAGCACTGTTAACAGTCAATTTATCTGCATCGTATGTATCAGAAATACCTACAGATTGGATGTTGTTCTTGTCAGTGAAGTTCTTAGTATCCAACCATACTTGGTAAACTAATTTATCACCACGTTCAACAGTCTTGGTATTGATGTTTTCTGCTTCGTTGTTCTTGACTTGATCAGCATATGGATTTGCATTTGTTTCTGTGTACTCATCCTGAAGCTCATCGTCATCGTCCATTAATTTTGTACCTGTTAGGTCAAATTTTTCTTTTTTAAGGACGAATTTTTCTGGTTGGAACTCAGGTGTTTCTGGAGGAGTTATTTTGTTATTGAACTCTTTATCCGCTGTCCCATCAGTTGCTTTACCATTAGCGTCTACCCCACCAGCAGAAACTACGTTAGATACAGTTGTTAATGTGTGACCATTTTTAGCAACTTCTACAGTAATCGTAGCTTTCATAGTATCATATACCATTCCAGCTTCTTTAGCTACAGGGATAACTTCTTCTACAGTGTAAGTGTGAGTTCCAACTTTAGAGTTGTCGAATGACAATTCTGTGAAGGTTACCGTACCATCAGCTTTGTTAGTTACTGTTTCAACTTCTTGTCCGTTTGCATCTTTAAGAACGAATTTGAATTCTCCGTCTTTAAGCTCACGTCCAGCTAATTTCTTAGTGAAGTCGAATTTAGTTTTAACTGGTGCTACAACATAGTTGTTGAAGATTTTATCATCAGCACTTGATTTGAATCCACCTTCAGCACTGTATTTAACTGTAGCTTGTAAATCTCCTTGCTGGTTCTCAGTTACAGTAACAGTCATCGTAACTGTCATTGCATCGTAGTCAACGTTTGTATCAGAACCCTTTTGTTCAGTGATATTGTATTTATAAGTACCAGCTTTGTTAAAGGTAAGTTTGCTAAATGTAGCTTTACCATCTTTATTGGTAACTGTTTCTTCATGTTTATCAGGGCTGCTGCTCTTTTCTGTTAACTTGAAAGTAAACTCACCGTCAACAAGTACACGTCCTTCCAATTGTTTTTCAACTTCTGGAGTAACTTCGACTGGCTCTTGTTTTACATAGTAGTAAACAGTCGGTTTATATGGTGTTAACGAGTTTAATAAGTCAACGTTTGTACCAATTTGTACATATGCACCATTTGTTAATTGACTATTTGGTGAAAGGTGACCAATGTTATCTCCCAAGAATGGAACGAAGACAGTCTTCTTCGGTGTGTATCCAGCAGCTGTTTGGAAGTCAAATGAAACTTCTTTCCCGTCTGGATGGTTTACACCTTTACTATCTGTGAAAGGAATGGTGTGAAGTGGTGATTTCTTAACTGCTAATTCTTGTTTGTTATAATCACCTGGTTTAATCGGCTTGGTTTCTGCTAACAACATGTAGCCATCTGTTTCCAAGGTGCCATCAGAACGTTTACTTTGTTGTTTTGGATCAAGAAGATAAACACGAACTACTACTGATCCATCTTCACCTACGATTTCTTTAATCCGTTTAATTCCTGCACGCTCAGCGTCCATGAATTTAGTACCAACTACGTAAGGACGACTTACAAAGCCAGTTGTCGAATCTGGATTTGCTGTTTGGTAAAGTTTGTATCCATCAAATTGACGCTCACCAGACGCTGTGAAATGTTGTCCTTCCATAGCTTTAGTTGCATATTTAGCTAAATCAACTTCATTACCATTTGGTACGTAGTCTTGAACTGTTACATCAGTTTTATTTGCATTGAATGTAGCATTATTTTTATCGACTACTCTATAGTAAGTCGGTTTTTCGACAAATTTTGGAATTTTAGCGTTTGAATCAGTAATTGTACGACCGTTATAAGCTGGTTCCACAACGTTAATAATATCAGTTGATGTACGAGCGTTATAAACATCTTGATATAATTTTTGTTCAGCTTCATTTTTTGGATTTACTAAAGCTTGAATACTAGCACCAACTTCATAACCAAATTGAATAAATGGTTCGTCAGTTTTACCAGCTCCTGCTCCTAAACCTTTGTCGTAATCATATTTCACAGTTAATTGACCATTAGAGGCCGCAGTTGTAGTTGTGAATTTTTGAATACCGCTTGACGCAGAAAGAGTTCTAGTTTCTACTACATTACCAGTAGTTTTATCAATTAATTCAACAGTTGTTTCTGTAGAATCATCAAATCTTTTATACGCACGGGTATAATAATTTGTATTATATCTCTCATTGAAGCGAGTAAGGTCTATGATACTGTAAGTATACACATCTCCTTCTTTTCTTGCGTACCCAGCTGGTACAGGTTGAGAGCTTACAGTTGCACCGTTAGCATCTTTGATTTCTGGAGTTACTTTTTCCCCATCTTTTAAGTAAGTACTTACGGCTACTGGGTTAGAGTTGTGGTCTCCAGTTACAGCTTCATTCGTAGCAGCACGACGATTACGTACTCGTGGCTTGTTTGATTCATCTGTAGCAGGTTTTGCTTCAGTTGCTGCTGGTTTTGCTTCAGCTACAGCTGGTTTAGTTTCAGCTGCTTTTTCTGCTGGTTTAGCAGCTTCTTCAGCAGTAACGCCTGCTTCAGTTGTAGCTGGTTTTGCTTCCTCAGCTTTTTCTGAAGTTGCAGCTGGAGTTTCCGTTGCCGCTTTTGCTTCAGGTGCTAAAGCAGTGTTTGAGAGATCCACTTTAGGTGCTGTTGCTCCCTCAGCATAGGTCTCACCTGGAGCTGTAGTAGCAGTATCTTGCGCCGTTTGAGTCGACTCAGATTGAACGCTTGCTACTGTTTCCTTGCTTGTGTCAGTAGGCGCACTAACGTCATCCGCAGCTACTGTCGGAGCTCCGACAGCAAAAAGCGCTGTCCCTAGTAATACAGAACAAACGCCAACGCTATACTTTCGCAAAGAAAAGCGCTGACGTCTATTAAACATTTCCTTCATTTATTTGTATCTCCTTTTTCATATTTTTATTGTTTGATACATAACAAATATTACCAGACTTGTTGACTACCGTCAACTAAATATATCAAAGTTGTTACTTACCGTAAAACTTTCTGAATATTCAGATGAATTTTCCCTCTATTTTTTAACATTTTTTTACTTTTTTTCCCATTTAGTCCATTTTTTTATCATTCATTTTTTGACACTTTTTTATTCTTAATAATATAGAAAAAAGTTGAGACCGAAATCTCAACTTTTTAAGAAATTTATTACACCTGGGGAAGCTTAAGAATGCTCCTCTTTCCATCTTTTTCTAATGATGACGAGACTCATAACTGCGACAATAGACAGTAGGGCACCGATTAAGCTTCCTCTGGTTTTGAAGACAAACTCGACCTGATGTTTTCCTTTGGTGATTGGGAAAGATAGGAAGCTATTCCAGGCTCTTTCGGTCGTGACAGCTTGACCATCCACTTTCACCTGCCAGCCGGCACTGTATGGGATGGAGGTCATCATGACATCACTATCATCTGTAATAGTGACCTCCCCCTCGATATGAGTATTGCTGAACTTGGTCACCTTCAAACCTTGCTGCTTGCGCTTCTCAAGTACTTCTTGGATCTGATCCAGCTCGGCCCGATAGACACCCGCCTGGCTCATGTCAATGGTATCCGTTCTAAAGCGAAACTCAATCACCGACTCTTGATTTTCGGTCATGTCCGTCAGTTGCCAGATTTGCCTTTGGGTAAAGGTCTTACTATTTGGCAACCATTTGTTGTTGACCAGGACAGAGTAATCTTGCTTGGGAATCAAGGACGCCGGCACAAAGAAGTAATAGGTATTGTTGGAACGTGGAATGACCTTATAGCGGATAATACCTTCCTTAGAAGAATCTGCCCGTCGATAGACGGCCTCTCCTGTCTCCTTGTTGACCTTTTCTTCTATTAAATTCTCCGTTTCAATCCCAGTGAAAGCCAAGGGTTTGAAATACTCTACATAATCGCCTGTGTTCTTTTGATGGCCTTCCATCGAGTTGAGGATAATGTTCTGGTTGGCAAAGGCATTATTAGCCCCAAACTGAATATTCTTCACGAGGGAATTGGTCCCATAGGCCAAAGGGAAGGAATGAGGGTTTTTATAGACGACAAAGCGATTGTCTTCATAGACTGTCTCTGTGTAGTAACGCCCCATGTCAAAGCGGTTGGTAAAACGATAGAAATACATCTTTTCTGGATGTGCTTCCATCTCTTTTGGATCGAACTCCTTGGCATGCATGTAATAGCGAACACCGTACAAGGCATCCGTCAAAGGCGTCCCATTGGTATACTCTGTGGCTGCATTGACCCCTAGATCTCCCATGTAAGCAAAGTGGTCCATGGTCGACCGTTCTAAGCTCGAGCTGAAGGTACTCAAGCCCGGATAAGATACCAAGGATGGGACTGTTCGAGAATAGGCAAAGTCGGTCGCAATCCGGTAAAACTTCTCATCCGCATCAGCCTGGACCTTGTCCGTCACACGCTTGACCGAGACAGCAGCATCTGCAAACTTATGGACACTGTCATAGCCTAAGGTCACCTGAGAGAGATAGGCATTGTAGCCCAGCTCAAAAAAGGTCAAGGCGGATAAGATCACGACTGACAAGCGAGACCATTTTTGGTTCAAGACCAGAAGGACAAGCAAGTATATCAGAACGGTGATCCCGACTTGGGACAACAAATAACCTGCTTTTAGAAGAACAAGGGCAAGGACAAGGAAGCCAGCTGTCCAGCCAATCCGAATGAGCTTTTCTTTCTGGCTCTTCTTGGACTTGTCCCAATAGCTATAAAAGCCATAGGAGGCAACAACCAGGAGCGCCAACAAATGAAGGGCGGTAAAGCGGGTGATGTAACGGGTGACACCAGACGGTTGAAGTTTGGCAATGAAGCTATAGTTCTGCGAATAGACATAGACAACTGCCAACGCTAACACCAGACCAATCACTAGGTTGGCCAGGCGAGAAAGCACCATTTTTTCTTTCATCGCTTGGTAGGCCAGAATGAGCATAAAGAAAGAGAATAGCCAAGAGAAGCGGAAAAAGAAACCAGCTGGATTTTGCCCCATATGCCAAATCTTGCTGACGAATTCATTGACAAAAGAAATAAAGAAGACGAGGGTGACCAGACCGGCAGCCCACTTCTTGACTCTGACAACTTTTTTCGACAAGAAATAGGATACAAAGCCTAGTAGGCCCAAAGCTCCGATATAGATATTGGGAAGGTTTGGCCCCGCAGACCAGCCTGAGGTGTTATCAAAGCCACCCACAACTAGCTTGGCAAAAATATCTAAGGGATTTATTTGAAAGGCCAATGAGAAGGTCATCCCTCCTCCGACCTGGCCCTTACTTTCAATGAGGTTGAAAAAGACCGGTAAGAGAATGACTGAGGCTAGCGCAATCCCGATAATCGAATAGATCACTGCCTGCAAGAGGGGAAGACTGACGTTTCTTATTTTCTTCTTCCAATCTCCTTCGACCGTCAGCCTTGGCGATACATAGTAGCATGCATACAAGGCGATGAAAATGGAGATCATATAGCCCATATAGAATTGGAGCAAGACGGTCAAGCCTAAGGCAAAGGCATAGCGATAGGGAGCGCCTCCATCCAATAGTTCTTCTAGGTAGACGATGACGATGGGAAGCATGATCATGGCATCATAGAAAATGACATTCATCTGATACGACACCAGCATCCCTGACAGAGCATAAGCCGTCGCAAAGAGGGGCACCAGCCATTTCCTAGACTCCAAGCCCTTATACCGCTTGATCAAAAGGAAGGCAAAGGCCATCCCAATAGCTCCGTAACGAAGCCAAATGGTCAAGAAGACCGCAAACCCAAAGTACTTGAGGGGCGTCAAAATATAGATGATATTAAAAGGACTCATCAAATAGTAGCCGAGCACCCCTATCATATCTCCCCCCAGAGACTTGGTAAAGGAATAGCTCAAACTAGATAAATCTCCGGAGAGCACGGCATTTTTTAACAAGCCAAAGAAGCTGATGTATTGTTGACCAAAGTCAACAGCCATCAAGCTTTTGTCTCCAAAGGGAAAAGTACCCATAAAAGCCCAAACGACCAGCATGATGGCCATTGGGAGCATGGCGCTAAAAGCATACAGCAAGCCCTTGGGTTTTCTCTTCCAAAGTTCTTGCCAAGGCTTGGTCCAGACAAACATTCTTCTATCTCCTATCTTCCTTATCCGATACTATCTTCTTTCGCCTTCTCAATATTGGTGTCTTCAATAATGAAATGAGGGCGACGTTTCACTTCGTAATAAATCTTCCCGATATATTCTCCAAGAATTCCGATAAAGATTAGCTGCACCCCACTAAAGAGGATGATGGCCGCAATGGTGGTGAAATACCCACTCACATAATCCCCCGGAGCAAAGATATACTTCATCAACTCAAAAGCCAAGTAAAGAATAGCCAAGCCCAGACAGATAAAGCCAAACTGGATACAAACTCGAAGAGGGCGATCGTTGAAGGAAATAATCCCTTGAATGGCATAGTTCATGGATTTCTTGAAGCCAAACTTACTCTTTCCAGCCTTGCGAAGTTCATTTTTGTAGGGGATGACTTTCTCCTTGAAGCCAATCCATTCGTACAGACCTTTATTAAAGCGGTTGTATTCTGGCATGGAGACAAAGGCGTTGATAGCCTTGCGACTAAGAAGTCTGAGCTCGGATTTCCCATCCGTCAAATGGACATCCATCGATTTGTTAGATAGGAAGTAAAAGAGACGAGCAAAGGTACTCCCCACAAAGGACTCACCGTCACGAGTCCGCTGACCACTGACAATATCGTAGCCTTCCTTGTAGGCCTCTAAAAAGAGCGGGATGAGATAAGGCGGATGTTGCAAATCACCATCCATGACCATGACCGCATCTCCCGTCGCATACTTAAAGCCAGCCAAGATACCACTCTCTCGGCCGAAGTTTCGACTAAAGCGAATATATTTGACCCGATTATTGTCTCTGGCAATTCCTGCAATCAGCTCAAAGGTCCTGTCATTGCTCCCATCATCAATATAAAGGATTTCATAATCCGAAAGATCTTTCCCAAGCATGTCTTCCAGCTGGGCCGAAATAGCTGCATGAGTCTGAGCTAGTACTAATTCCTCATTGAGTAGTGTAATGAGTATTGATAATTTCATCCCTTTTCTCCATCTATCGTTCTCCCAAAAAAGAGAGAGCTTTCGCTCTCTCCATCATACGGAAACTCTTTGTTTATTTATTAGAAATTTTTCGTTTTAACACGATCGCACCGATGAGGACAATGACTCCTGAAATTACAAGACCAGTTGCTACGACTTCACCTGTACTTGGAAGAAGTTTCTTACGACCTCCACCAGTACCACCTCCCGGTGTTGGTTCAGCGGTTTCACCAGTAGTTGGACCACCTGGAGTTGTTGTTGTCGTAGTGGTTGTTGGACGTCCTCCACCAGTCGTAGTTGTCGTAGTGGTTGTCGTCGTAGTTGACGTAGTTGTTGGTTCCTCAGTCGTCGTAGTCGACGTGGTTGTTGGTTCCTCAGTCGTCGTAGTTGACGTGGTTGTTGGTTCCTCAGTCGTCGTAGTCGACGTGGTTGATGGCTCCTCAGTCGTCGTGGTTGACGTGGTTGTTGGTTCCTCAGTCGTTGTGGTTGACGTAGTTGTTGGCTCCTCAGTCGTCGTTGACGTGGTCGTTGGTTCCTCAGTAGTGGTTGTGCTTGTTGTAGTAGTTGTAGTAGTCGTCGTGGTTGTAGTTGTTCGATCCCCACTACCGCTACCTGAAGCACTTTCCAAACGAGTCAAGGCGTTGATTGAGCGAGACTTGTCAAAATTGCTAGCTGACCATTCTAGGACATTGGCCACTTTACTTCCTTCAGGAAGTGCTGACTTCAACTCTGTTGTGTACTCAATGTACATAGCCCAGTTCCAGTTATCCCCAAAATTAATCGTGAATCCTGTAATATCACCATCAGCATTTCTGGTAAACTCGGCTTTTTTGCTAAAGTTATCAATTGGATCCAATTTAAGAAGAGCCGCCTCATTCGGAATCTTCTCTGGCTGAGTTGCATAACGAACAGCACGTAGAGAACCTTCTACTAAGACTTGTCCGCTGTCGCTGAAGTCGTCCTTGATGACCATATTGTTCAACTTGTCTTGAACCGCATTCAAGACAATACGCCATTTTATCCGCTTAGGATTTTGTGGATCTTGGTAACCATACTTCATTTCATAGTCACCAGCTTCACCATCGTCCTTGTTGTAGTTCAATGTGAAGTCAGTGCTACCAAATGTAAAGTAGTAAGTCCCCGTCTTTGGCAGGTTTGCTGCATTTGGACGGACATTGTACTTCAAGGTCATTACCTTATCTTTGTAATTCTCAGTGAAATAGTTTGTAAAGGTAATGGTCACCTTTTGCGTACTTGGATCTGTCACTGCATTGGCAATTACTTCACCATTTTCGTGTACAATCGGAAACTCTAGCTTGGTCACCAGGCCTAGTTCTTTTGGAAGATCTAAAACCAATGTGTCACCAGCATTGATCTGCTGTGAGTCAGGGAAACTAATCTCGTTTGTCGCCTCCATCGTTTGACCAGTAGTGATCTTCGTGTCGGCAGTTAACGGTTGGTTATCAACCTTAATTTCAGTTTTTATCGTATAACTGGTTACTTCAGTCGCAAAGACTGTCGTAAAAACTGTCAAGGATAAAACTAAAAGACTCATAAATGCTAAAACTCGCTTCACGCGTGCTTTTGTGGTCTGCATATTATGCTCCTTTATAAATTATTTGATTATTATTGTAACATATCTGTTTATAAATGCAAGATTTTTTAATTATTTTTCACTAATTGTTCAGTTTTTTGTCAATTCGATTTCATAGAAGAGCCAAAGACTCTCAAACACTGAAACGAAGGCTATCGTCAGCGATTCGATGCCTAGCGAAAATCGTCTTATTGTTCATGTTTTTCATTAAATTTTCACAAGCTTTTCTTGGTTTTTCAGATGTCGTTTTCATTACTTCAGGAACAAAAGAAAGCGACCTATATAAAAAAACAGTAGTCACTATGCAACTACTGCCTTCTAAAATCGTCTATTATGATGAAAATATCTCAGAAAATATGTTGATGAATGCTAATCAAACAGACGAGAGAACCGCTTTTTTACTTCACCTTCTCTAAAATATAAACGTGAGCGGACGAATACTGACTCTCCCGGTATCCTAAAGCTTCATAACCCGCTAATAATTGATTGTATTCTTCGTTTTGATCCTTTTGAGATTGAGGGATCACAATATAATCAATTGTCTGATCCGCCTTCTTATCATTGTGATAGAAAATATCAAAGAGTTTTTTATGACCTCTAAGAGATGGCGTATAGGCTCCCTCAGCTAAGATTGAAGTATCCTTTGGCAAACTTCCTAAAGTCTTTTGGATTTCGTCAAACATTTCTTTATTTTGACGGTAATATCCGATATTAAAGGACCAATTATGAGTAAAGTGGTGTAGAAGACTACCAGAAAAAATAATTCCTACTATCACGATAGCTACCGCCATTTTTTCCTGTAGGATGTTAGTTTCTTTCAAATCCTCTAATGCTAGAAGAGCCATGATGAAAACCAAAGCACCACTTCCATAACTGTATTGGAAACCAATATCATACTGATAGGACCAATTGGACAATAAGTTAATCACTATTAGTGGAAGCACAAGAAAATAAGTCGACCAACGCCGTTGGAGTAGTCCTAAGAAACATAACGGAGCAAACATTAAGAATAAATACCCTAATCTTTTGGCAGTCAGTAGCGTACTAATGACATAGCCTGGATGGAAGAATAGATTCTTAATCACCATTACCATCCCGCTTTCCCCATTGAGCAAGAATCCGTCATACCGTGAAATCATTCCTCCCTCACCATAGGCACTCAGAAAATACATGGCAAAAACGAAATAGACGATTGGCAAGACAATCTCTGTAAAGAAAAGCCATCTTTTTGTCTGTTTGGATAAATCAAATCGTTTTTGAAAAAGGAAGAACAAACCCATACTAAGTACATAGATAAAGGCATCTTCTTTCACGAACAATAGTAACATGGTCGCTAGTAGAATCTTCCATTTTTGTTCCGAAATAATAAAATAGAATACCCAAAACACTAATGGGACTAAAAAGCAATTTTCATGCAGATGAAATCCCCCTGCCGTTGTCATCACTGGCAACAACACAAACCATAAGACGGCCAAGGTATTTGTGAGATTGGAAAACTTTAATTTACGAAGGATTAATCTCAATGGGATAATCCCTGAAAAAACTACGAGCAACTGTAAAACTTCTAAAGTCTCTACATATGGGAAGAGATTATAGAATGGCAACATTAGATAAAAGATCGGTGAAATATGGACAGCAAAATGAGAGAGTACTCTATCTCTTTCTAAGGTCGTTATCGGAGTCAAATCGTGATTCATCCGTTCAAACATTTGAGAAAAGATCCCAATATCAAACGATGACAACTCATTCGTCCTCACTTTGTAAACCACTACAACAGAAAGATAAAAGACGTAAACTAGAACTAGCGAAAACACGATTGTTTGAACTATTTTTTTATGTCGCTCTAAATAGTTAAAGATTGGAAATTTGAGATAGAGGATCATAAACACAATTGAGATAATGGAGGCAATAACGACCGGCCAGATGATTGAAAGAAATCGGGTACTGGAAAGATCAACAGCATGGAAGCCAAGTACTTGATCTTGAAAATTCGAGCTTCCCAAAGTTAGTAAACGCGGTATGGCTAGCAAGATGACCGATAAATACAAATAGGAAGACTTTTCTTTATTAAACATCCCTCCTATAAACAAAATCAGAGCTAAAAGAATTAAACCCAACGATAAAAAGAAGGACATACTCTTATAAATAGCTACGAGGAGAGTCACACAAGAAAGATTCATCGTGATACTACCTATATCTGAGTTCGTCAACTTGTCATGTAAACAAATTAAGGCACCTCCCACAATAAAAAAGGTTCCCACTTTTAATATGGACAAGGGAGCGAGTGTCAAAAACAGATCCTGTGAGGTCGCACTCAACAGGTCTACTATAAGCATGGTCAAATAGGCACTGATACCGCACATAATAGCATAATCCGTTTTCGCAAACAAATCGCTAAAAACTTTTTTTATCATAAAATTCCTCCAACTGATATTTTATCATAATTTTATACTTCAAACCTAGTTTGGACTAATATTTTTGCAACCTCTCTAACCATTTGATTCCTTATATTTTCAACCCCTATCAATTTTCAGTTTCATCTTTGCATACAAAAACCGTTAGCCGAAAAGCTAACGATTTACGTTAATCTGTCACCTCAGTGATCAATCCTGTATCGACATCATAGACAGCTCCTGAGATAATGACGTCGTCTGGAATCAGTGGCGATGCTTTTAAGAGAGCAACATCCTCACGGACGCTCTCGTAGATATCTTGAAAGGGTAGGAAGTCTTGGTCTCCAACATCAACTCCCAGTTCCTTCTTCAGATGCTGACGGAAGCCTTCATTCTCAAAGGTTTGTGCTCCACAGTCTGTATGGTGCAAGACCACGATTTCTCGAGTCCCCATCTGTTGCTGTGAGATGACCAAGGAACGAATCATGTCCTCTGTCACGCGCCCACCTGCATTCCGCAAAATATGGGCATCTCCCAAAGCAAGCCCCAGTGCTGGTGCCACGTGAAGACGAGAGTCCATACAGGTCACAATGGCCACTTGCGTTTTCGGTTTGATCGGAAGATGGAGATCTCCGTGCAATTCAACATAGGCTTGATTGGCTTTTAAAAAATTCTCAAAATAGGACATTAGGAACTTCCTTTCTGGTTGGTAAAATAGTTTGAACACCAAATTATTTACACTCTATCTTACCATCTTTTTCCCAGATTGTCAGTTGTCAGCCTACATGAAAAAGGAGAGCAAAAGCAAACCGACTTCTACACTCCTTTCTTATCTTATGATCGTCTTGGTAAATAGCGATTCAGCAAGCCAGCAAAGGTTTGAAGGTTGAGACTTTGAACATAGATCTCACCAGTCCCTCTAAAGGTATTGACGACTCCCTCTCCTGTTCCGATTGATTGCCAGAAACCATTTTCCAAATGAATACGATAATCCAACGACTGGCTCCAAGCAACGACATGGGCATTATCAATCGTGATTTCTTGATTGTTTAGCTCAATTTTTTTAATAGAGCCGTAGGCATTCACCAAGAGAGTTCCCTGACCTTGGGTCGTCATGACGAAGAATCCTCCCTGACCACCAAAAAGAGCCTTACCGATTGATTGGAACTCCATTGTATAGAAGGCCGTTCCATCAAGGGCTAGAAAGGCACCATCGTTCAATCGATACTGCTTTTCACCCAAATACAGTGGTACAACCTGACCTGGTGAGTCAGGCGCCAAGGCTAGGTAAGCATTATTAGACTGGGCAAAAACCTGGGTGATAAAAGTACTTTCACCCGAAACCATTGACCGTCCAACTGCTTTTACAAAGCGTCCTACACCGGAGCCGCTGGCATTTAATTTGGTGTTGAGGGTCACATTAGGTGTATGGTAGACCATACTCCCTCGCTGAATATAAACAGTCTCACCTTGATTGAGAGATAGCTCGACCAAAGGGAACTGCACATTGTTATCTGTAAAAAATTGCATGATAATTAACCCCTATCTTTAAGTAAGTATAGACAAAGTATAGCACAGGAAAAACCTTTTTGCAAACGATTCCAAATTCTGTTAAGAAAAGACTCTTTTAAGAACCTCTCCTACAGTAGAGACAGCTATCACTTGAATGCCATTTGGGATCGCGATGCCTTGGAGAGAATTTTTTGGCGCATAAATCTTAGTGAAGCCAAGTTTAGCCGCTTCGTTGATCCGTTGCTCAATCCGAGTCACGCGACGAATCTCCCCAGTCAAGCCAATCTCACCGATAAAGGCCTCTTGAGGATTGGTTGGAAGCTCCTTGTAGCTAGAAGCAATGGCCACCGCTACGGCTAAGTCAATGGCTGGTTCGTCCAGTTTGACACCACCAGCTGACTTGAGATAGGCATCCTGATTTTGGAGAAGAAGTCCGCAACGTTTCTCTAACACAGCCATGATGAGGCTGACCCGATTAAAGTCAAGACCCGTTGTCGTCCGCTTGGCATTTCCAAATACAGTCGGTGTCACCAAGGCCTGAACTTCCGCCAAGATTGGTCTACTTCCTTCCATGGTGACGACAATGGCAGAGCCAGTCGCCCCATCCAAACGTTCTTCTAGAAAGACCTGACTGGGATTGAGGACTTCGACCAGTCCACCTGATTGCATCTCAAAGATTCCAATCTCATTGGTCGAGCCAAAGCGATTTTTCACCGCTCTCAGGATCCGGAAGGTGTGGTGGCGTTCCCCCTCAAAGTAGAGCACCGTATCCACCATGTGCTCCAGCATACGCGGGCCCGCCAAGGTTCCTTCCTTGGTCACATGACCGACGATAAAGATGGCGATGTTATTGGTTTTGGCCAGCTGCATGAGCTCAGCCGTCACCTCGCGCACCTGAGAAACCGATCCCTGTACCCCTGAAATCTCCGGAGACATAATGGTCTGGATGGAGTCGATGATAAGGAAGTTAGGCTGGATGCGTTCCACTTCCGCACGCACGCTTTGCATATTGGTCTCAGCATAGAGGTAAAACTCGCTATCGATATCCCCCAAGCGCTCTGCCCGTAACTTGATCTGCTGGGCCGACTCCTCGCCACTGACATAGAGAACTGTTCCCACTTGAGATAGTTGGGTCGATACTTGAAGGAGGAGAGTAGACTTCCCAATCCCTGGATCTCCCCCGATGAGGACGAGACTTCCTGGGACGACACCACCTCCAAGGACGCGGTTGAATTCCTCCATTTCCGTCTTGGTACGATGGACATTGATAGAGGTCACATCCGCCAGTTTCATGGGCTTGGTTTTCTCACCTGTCAAGGACACACGGGCATTCTTGACCTCGGCGACCTCAACCTCCTCGACAAAAGAAGACCAAGAACCACAGTTAGGACAGCGCCCTAGATACTTAGGTGAATTGTAGGCACAATTTTGACAAATAAATGTCGTTTTTTTCTTAGCGATAAGATACCTCTTTCTAAATCTCTATCTCACACTCAATCACTTGACAAAAATCAATCTTCTCATTTGGCACAAACTGGCGCATGAGCATTCCGTGAGTTACAATGATAATAGTTTTATAATTTTTATATTTTTCCAAAGCTCTTAAAAAACGATGACGCATCTCTAGATCAGTTTCATAGCGATAAGGAGAATCTTCAGCTAAACCTCCTTGATGTTTTAGATAATATTCATGAGCTACCAATACACTAGTTAAATCAGAGTTAGTGCCATCTAAGTCTGGACGCCACTCATGAAAAAACGGCTCCACAAATAAGTCCAATCCTGTTTCAACTGCTATATAATGTGCTGTTTCTAAAGCCCTCGTCACAGACGATGAAATAATAATCTCTGCCTTTCCAAAACATGCAGTTTTAGCAACTTCTTTTGCCAGACTGCGACCTTTTCCTGTCAATGGTGCTAAATCACGACCAAAACCACTATAGAGTTGCGGATTTTCAAGTTTATCAAGCATACTATAATCTGGCTCCCCATGACGGACAAAGATAATCTTCATCTTAGTGCCCTGTTGACCCAAATCCACCGGTCCGTACGCCATCCGCCTCATCTCCATCTGCAATTAAGAAAGGAGCAAAGACAGCCTGAACCACGCGTTCACCAACTTCAAGAATAACTTCCTGGTCGGTAATATTTTTCATCTGAGCAAAGATATGGCCTTCATTGCCTGGATTGCCATAGTAGTCTCCATCAATAACCCCCACAGAGTTGATCAAAACCAAGCCCTTCTTACGAGGATTAGAGGAACGGTCGTAAAGATAAAGCACCTCTCCAGCTTGCATATAGGCCTTGACCCCAGTTGGAACGAGGACGATCTCTCCTGGTGTAATCACTGTACGTTCTGCCACCTTTAAGTCGTAGCCAGCCGCATGGGCTGTCTCCCGTTTTGGCAGCAATTCTTGATTGGTATAGCTTGATACAAGTTCAAATCCACGAATTTTTGTCATCATGATTCCTCTTTTATTCTAAATAGTTTCTATCTCTTCTATTATACCATCACTTTGCCCTAGCGTCTCCCCTATACTACTATTCGTATTTTTTCTGACAAAGACACAAAAGCCCCCTCAAACGAGGAGACTTTTGCAGGAGATTATATGAAAAAAGTAAACTGTATCAAACAAAGTTAGGAGGTCTTTGTTGATGAGACTAGTCTACCCCTTTCTCCTTAAAAAATCCTAAAGAGTTTACAATTCTTGCAACAGATAGCGGAAGAGTTCGAGATTGCCTTTTTCTTCTTTGACTAGGAACTCTGGATGCCATTGCAAGCCGATGATGCGATGACCATCTACTGCTTCGATGGCTTCAATGGTCTGATCTCGTGGATCAATGGCAGTCACTCGAAAGTTGGGCGCCAAGTCCTTGATACTTTGGCGATGAACAGAATTGATCTGGCTAGCTTGCCCAAAGAGACGCTCCACCACACTGCCTTTTTTGGTCTCAATTGAATGAGAAGTGCCAAAAGGAAGGCCCTGCCAGTGTCCTTCCACTTCTTGATGGAGAGTCCCACCGAAGGCGACATTAACCAACTGAACCCCTCGGCAGATGGCTAGAACCGGCTTGTTTTGACGGACCGCTTCTTTTAACAAGGCCAATTCAAACTGATCACGCTCGAGATTGTAGTCGTCACTCTCAATGGCGATCTTTTCTCCATAAAAGCTAGGATGGACATTTTGTCCCCCACTGAGGATGAGCTTGTCCACTGTTTCGATGTAATCTTTGGCAAAAGATGGGTCCCCCACTGGGATGACCATAGGAAGGCCACCTACTTGCTTAATGGTTTCCGCAAATTTACAAGATACAGACGAATGGATATTTTTCCCATCTGGATCCACTGCACATAGATTGGCAGAGACTCCAACAATCGTTCTACACATGGCCTTCCCTCCTTTAATATTTCTATTCCCTATTTTATCATCCCACCCTTAGAGCGTCTAATATGTATTTTTTAAGGGCCTGATAAATATTTTTTATCACCCAAAGCAAAAAAACAGGCTTGTCTAGCAAGGCTAGAACAAAACCTGTTTTAGAGATTAATTCTCACGTTTTTTGTAAACCAAGGCACTTCCAGCAACCGCCAATGCGAGTCCTGTAGCCACTAGTCCTTCACTCATTGATTGACCAGTAGAAGGAAGAACTTCTTTTTTATCCTCTTTTGGAGGATTTGATGGAATTTCTTTTTCTGGTTTTTCAGTAGAAGGTGGTGGGGTTTTCCCTTTTGGAGGATTTGATGGAATTTCTTTTCTTGGTTTGTCAGTAGAAGGTGGTGGGGTTTTCCCTTTTGGAGGAGTCAGTTGATTGACAACATTCCCTTTATCTACTACCAAATCTGTCGCAGCAGTTAATTCCGCTGCAGAAACAGTGATTGAATCGGTTGAAAGTTGGTATCCTGCTGGAGCAGTCAATTCTTTCACCACATAATCCTTAGCCTCAAAACCTACAAATCTTACAAGACCATTGGCATCAGATGTTGCAGTCGCTTGACCTTCGCCATATGGATTCGCAACTGGTGTCACACCATCTGCTTCAAAGAGTCCGAAGACTGCTCCTGCTAGAGATTGGTAGAATGGATTTATCTTGTGAAGCTGAATGGTATAAAGCTTCAATTCTGGTTTCTCAACCACTGGTGGAGTTGGTGGAATAGCAGTGAATGGTTTATTGACTACTTTACCTTGATCAAGTACTTGATCAGTTGAAGCAATCAATTGACTAGATGAAACAGTAATCGCTTCTTCAGAAAGTTGGTATCCTGCTGGAGCAGTGATTTCTTTCACTACATAATCCTTTGCTTCAAGTCCTGTAAAGGTCACAAGACCGTTAGCATCGGATGTCGCTGTCGCTTGACCTTCGCCATATGGATTTGCAACTGGTGTCACACCATCTGCTTCAAAGAGTCCAAAGACTGCTCCTGCCAAGGCTTTGCCTTCATTGTTAACTTTGTGCAATTGAATGCTGTAGAGAGTCAATTCCGGTTTCTCAACTACTGGCGGAGTTGGTGGGATTTCAGTAAACGGTTGGTTCACCACATTTCCTTTATCCACTACCAAGTCTGTCGCAGCGCTCAATTCTGTTGCAGAGACAGCGATTGAAGCAGTTGATAGTTGGTAACCTTCTGGTGCTGTCAATTCTTTCACTACATAATTCTTAGCCTCAAAGCCTACAAAGCTTACAAGACCATTAGCATCAGATGTCGCTGTCGCTTGACCTTCGCCATAAGGGTTGGCAACTGGTGTGCTACCATCCGCTTCAAAGAGTCCAAAGACTGCTCCCGCTAAAGCTCGACCTTCACCATTCACCTTGTGAAGCTGAATCGTATAAAGCTTAGCTTCTGGTTTTTCAACGACTGGTGGTGTTGGTGGGATTTCACTTGTGACAAAGGTATTGGTGAAGGATGTCTTCGCACCATATGCCACTGTAGCCTTGATGGTATTGCTTGCATCATCTTTCGTAACAGTTACTGTAACTTCGATGCTCGCTTGGTCGTAGGTCATTCCTTTTTCTTGAGATTGAGGGATTACTTCCTTAATCGTGTAGTGGAAAGTTTTTCCTGCATCTTCTTGTGAATAAGAAATTTCGTCAAATGCTACAGAACCATCTGCTGCATTTTGTTTTGTTTGAAGAACTTCTCCAGCTTCATCCAACAAGTTAAAACTGAATTCGCCATCTTTTAGGTCACGACCTTCTAAAATCTTGCTGGCTGAAATCTGAGCTTTTGCTGGACTTGGAGCTGAGTAAGTATTTGCAAAGACCTTGCTTTCTGGATAGACAACTGTTGCTTTTAGGTTGTCTCCATCTTTAGTTACCTGAACGGTTACTTGTTTTTCGGCTGTATCGTATGTGATACCTGGTACGTTCCCCTTGACTTCCTTCACAGTGTAAGTGTGTTCACCTTCTGCTGTGTAAGAAATCGCATCAAAGCTTACTTTACCAGCTTTGTTGGTAACAGTTTGAAGCTTGTTAGCTCCTTCGTACAATTCAAAACTAAATTCGCCATCTACCAAGTCACGACCTGTCAACTCTTTCGTCAACTCAATTGTTGCAGTCGTTGCGTTTGGTGTGAAGGCATTAGTAAATGTTTTGCTTTCTGGATAGACGACTTCTGCCTTCAAGGCATCTCCATCACGAGTAACTTTAACAGTCACTTGTTTTTCAGAAGCATCGTAAGCAATCGTAGCATTGTCCCCTTTGACCTCTTTAACAGTGTAAGTGTGTTCACCTTCTGCTGTGTAAGAGATAGCATCAAAGGTTACTTTGCCAGATTTGTTGGTAACAGTTTGAAGTTTGTTTGCACCTTCGTACAACTCAAAACTAAACTCACCGTCTACCAATTCACGACCTGTCAACTCTTTAGACAACTCAATTGTTGCAGTCGTTGCGTTTGGTGTGAAGGCATTGGTAAATGTTTTGTTTTCTGGATAGACGACTTCTGCCTTCAAGGCATTTCCATCACGAGTAACTTTAACAGTCACTTGTTTTTCAGCTGTGTCGTAAGCAATAGTGGCATTATCGCCTTTGACCTCTTTCACAGTGTAAGTGTGTTCACCTTCTGCTGTGTAAGAGATAGCATCAAAGGTTACTTTGCCAGATTTGTTGGTAACAGTTTGAAGCTTGTTAGTACCTTCGTACAATTCAAAGCTAAACTCACCGTCTACCAAGTCACGACCTGTCAACTCTTTCGTCAACTCAATTGTTGCAGTTGTTGCGTTTGGTGTGAAGGCATTGGTAAATGTTTTGCTTTCTGGATAGACGACTTCTGCCTTCAAGGCATCTCCATCACGAGTGACTTTAACAGTCACTTGTTTTTCAGAGGCATCGTAAGTAATAGTGGCATCATTACCTTTGACTTCTTTTACAGTGTATGTATGTTCACCTTCTGCTGTGAACTCAATCGGTTCGAATGTAATTTTCCCACTTTGGTTAGTCGTTGTTTGAAGCTTGTTTTCACCTTCGTACAATTCAAAGCTAAACTCGCCGTCTACCAAGTCACGACCTGTAAGATTTTTATCCAGCTCGATAGTAGCTTGAGTTTTGGCTGGCTTCTCTTTCTTGTTTACAATTGTTTTGCTAACAGGTTTCGTTGGTGTCGTAAATTCACTAGCTTCAACAATTGTATCTTCTGCCAACCCATAGCCTTCCGGAGCTTGAATTTCTTTGATGATGTATTTGTCACGAAGGATGTTCTTGACAGTAAATTCACCGTTCGCATCTGACTCGAATTCACCAATCACTTGACCAGTTGCTTGTCGAACAACTTGGAATTTTGCTCCTTTAAGAGGTCTGTTTTGTTCGTCTACCTTAGTAACTTTAATACTAAATTCGTAACCAATACCTTCACCACCAGCAATTTGGATTTTCACTGTACTATTTGATGAGTATTCATCCTTATTGCTTCCCTTGATAGTAGCTTGGTTAAGAATTTTTTCACCATCAACAACAGCATAGTTTACATCTGTCCCATATTCAATAGCAAATTGATCATCAGCAGCAATATTACCTAGATTAATAGAAAATGAATTTCCATTAATATTCACTGTATAGTCAGCGGTAACATCTTTTGCGTTTTTGAGTTCCCATTTACCATTGTTATATTCCCAAGTTCCTTTTTTAATCTTGAAACTTCCTGGCTTGTAGGTGATACCTGGCGATTTCAAGGTATCTGTAACAACAGCATCATTAATGACTTCATTCGTTCTGTTTACAGAAATTCGGAAGCCAAGCTCTTTGTTTCCTTTTTCGCTCCAACCCGATTTAATGATAGAGTAGCGGTTACCTCCACCGATTGTCCCACTTGTAACTTTTCCTGTGAATTTCACTTTATCATTTACAGAAACCTTAACTGGAACCTCTCCATCATTTGGAGATTTTACTTTATTAACTTGAGCATAGAAGAAAAATGAACCTGAAACATCATTTTTTTCTTCCACAAATTTTGTAAAGGTCAAGATAATTTTACCAGTCGCAGCGTCAACCTTTGCATTAGCGATCAATTTACCAGTAATTGAGTCATTAATCTCAAAATCTTGAGATTTGATATCTATTGGAGAGGCAACGCTAACTTCTGTGGTATCTCCAGCTTTAACATTTTTTCCCTCCAAAGCAAACTTTGCATTCAGACGAAAACTATCGTATCGACCAACCGGTCCTGTCAAAGCTTCACCTTTATCATTTTGAATCTTTACATCCGTGATGACATCCACTTTTTTTGACGTTTCTGCATTTACAATTTTTGAAAAAAGCGTAAAGCTTACCATCAACAATGAAAGCGTCATCAATAGATATATTGCCAACTTTTTCATTTTTTCTCCCCTTATATTCATAATAATAAGTGAAATTATTATACCACAAACTAGTAGTAATGCAACTATAAAGTAACATTTTTTATTTAGTTTCCTTCCAAAATGAATTGTCTTCACAAAACAATTGATAGTTATACAAGTTTTTTTGCCTATATTATGTTAAAATAGAGAGAAGAATAAGATCATTCTTCAAGGCTCTCTTGGAGCGTTTTTGAAGATGCAAGTCCTAGATTTCTAGACTTGCTTGAAAATAGATATAGAAATGGAAGATACAATGGAAAAACAAACCGTTGCAGTATTGGGTCCTGGTTCATGGGGAACAGCCCTTTCACAAGTCCTCAATGATAACGGCCATGAAGTCCGTCTCTGGGGAAATATCCAAGAACAGATCGATGAAATTAACACCAATCATACCAATCAGCGCTATTTTAAAGATATCGTTATTAGTGATCAGATTACCGCTACGACCGATCTGAAAGCAGCCTTGGACAGTGTAGATGCCATCCTCTTTGTGGTTCCGACTAAGGTAACCCGCTTGGTAGCTAAACAAGTCGCTGAGACTCTGGACCATCCTGTCAAAGTCATGCACGCGTCCAAAGGTTTAGAACCAAACAGTCACAAACGGATTTCTCAGATCTTAGAAGAGGAAATCCCTGCTTCTCTCCGTAGCGAGATTGTGGTCGTATCTGGGCCAAGTCATGCTGAAGAAACCATCGTTCGTGATATTACTCTGATTACAGCAGCTTCTAAGGATTTAGAAACAGCTCGTTACGTTCAAGAACTCTTTAGCAACCACTACTTCCGTCTCTATACCAATACAGATGTGATTGGGGTAGAAACGGCTGGAGCTTTGAAAAATATTATCGCTGTTGGTGCTGGAGCCCTCCATGGACTCGGCTTTGGGGACAATGCCAAGGCTGCCATCATCACACGTGGACTAGCTGAAATTACCCGTCTAGGTGTTAAACTAGGTGCCAGCCCCTTAACCTATAGTGGACTATCCGGAGTTGGGGACCTGATCGTGACAGGGACTTCCATCCACTCTCGGAACTGGCGAGCTGGGGATGCCCTCGGTCGCGGTGAAAAACTGGAAGATATCGAAGCCAACATGGGCATGATCATCGAAGGGATTTCAACCACTAAGGCTGCCTACGAACTGGCTCAAGAGCTAGACGTCTACATGCCAATCACACAAGCCATCTACCAAGTAATTTATGAAGGGCAAGATATTCGTGAAGCCATCAACTTCATGATGAGCAACGAATTTAAAGAAGAAAATGAGTGGAACTAAGGAATTCTTCCTTCCCAATCAGATCAACAACCAATCATTCTTCAGTTAGAAAGGAATTATTATGACAAAAGTTAGAAAAGCAGTCATTCCTGCGGCTGGACTTGGAACTCGTTTCCTACCTGCTACTAAAGCCCTGGCCAAAGAAATGCTGCCAATCGTGGATAAGCCAACCATCCAATTCATCGTTGAGGAAGCCCTTAAGGCTGGCATCGAGGATATTCTCGTTGTCACTGGTAAATCAAAACGTTCGATCGAAGACCACTTCGACTCAAACTTTGAACTTGAGTACAACCTCAAGGAAAAAGGGAAAAATGACCTGTTGAAACTGGTCGATGAAACTACCGGGATGCGCCTCCACTTCATTCGTCAAAAACATCCGAACGGCCTTGGAGATGCTGTCCTTCAGGCGAAGGCCTTCGTTGGGAATGAGCCTTTCGTCGTGATGCTGGGTGATGACCTCATGGATATCACAGATGATACAGCGACTACGCTCACCAAGCAATTGATGAATGACTACGATGAGACACATGCTTCAACCATTGCTGTCATGAAAGTTCCCCATGAAGAAGTTTCTTCCTACGGTGTCATTGCTCCTCAAGGGGAAGGCATCAACGGACTCTATAGCGTTGAAACCTTTGTCGAAAAACCGGCACCTGAAGAGGCACCGAGTGACCTTGCCATTATCGGTCGCTACTTATTGACTCCAGAAATCTTCCAGATTTTGGAAAACCAAAAACCAGGCGCTGGAAATGAAATCCAATTAACGGATGCCATTGATACCTTAAACAAGACCCAACGAGTATTTGCCCGTGAATTTAAGGGCAGACGCTACGATGTGGGGGACAAGTTTGGTTTTATGAAAACATCTATTGATTATGCCTTGCAACACCCACAGGTTAAAGATGATCTCAAACAATACATCATTGATCTTGGAAAAAAATTAGAAACATCTGAACAAACTTCGGACTAGATCATATACGAATCTGAAGGATGCAAAAGAGACTGACCATATGGTGTAAGTGGTTCGCCACTCTACAAAATGGTCAATCTCTTTTTTCTTGTAAAAAAGAAGAGAGTGGGACAGAAATCGGTCATTCGTTAGAATTCGATTTCGTCGTCCCACCTCTGCATAATTGAGAGGCTAGGACTTTTGTCCCAGCCTCCTCTTTCATTTATTCTCTTGTTTATCTATTTTTTAAGGATGAACATTGTAAGAATAATTTGTATTTGGGTAAGTCTCAATTTCACCTGGATTGAAATTAGAACCGAAGCGATTATTGTTGTTTACACTGTTTCCTGCTACAGGAGCTTCAGCTGGAGCTTGAACAGTTTCTTCAGGCTTCACAGGAGTTTCTACTTTAGGAGATACAACTGGTTGTTTATCCTTGTTAGCAGCATAGCCAAAGCGATTGTTTGGATTTCCTTCTGCATTTGCTGGGATATCCTTATTAGAAGGGGTAGCCCTATAATAAGAAGCAGGAATTTCAATTTTTGTAATATTTCCGTCAACTTGTGGTTTTTCTGGAACTTTTGGTGTGTCTGGTTTCTTAGGCTCTTTAGGATCTTTAGACTCTTCAGGATCTTTATAATTATCTGGTTTAGAAGCACGATAAGGATCTGACTTGCGTCCAGCTGCCTCTAATTGTTTTTCCATTAATCTTTCATAATCTTTGAAGTGTTGGAAAAGGCGATCAGACAAGTCAAGGGCATCTTTCGTTACTTTATCTTCAGCAGCTTTTGCAGCTTCCGGTTGATCTTTTAGTGAATAATATTCAATATCCTTCTTCTCTTGATCAGCAATAAATCCTTTTTCTAGTGCTTTCCAATGTTCTTGGACGGTTTTTCCAAAGATATCTTGGTTGTTGATTGCCATGTTGTCAATATGCCAAACAGTCCAATACCAAGAATTTGGATCATAGGTTTCTGTTTGTGGTTTAAAGACTTCATGGGTGTCTTTCACATTTCCATAGAATGGGACATATGGAGTGTTCCGTGATGGTCCCATTCCTAGCCAAACTGTACCACCAAATGATTTTGGTAGTTTTGGATTAATTTGATAGACATGGGCATCGATAACATTTTCATTCCCTAGTGCATATTTGTATTGATCCTTGCGAACTGTGTCGTTTGCGCCATTGTCACCTTGTTTCTTGACACCGATTTGATCGTCCGGTACGAAGCGTCCATTTAAGTGTTCAAAGCGATTCCGTTGCATAGCAAAGGCATCTTCTAAAGTAAATTTCTTATTTGGATCAGTTGGAGAACGGAAGAGTTCGTATTCATCATCCTCGTAAGTCACTTTAGACTCTGGATCAAGTACTGTAATCCCAGCATAAGTCCGAGAACGGTCCCCTTCTGCATATTTTTCAGGTCCGTAAGATTTAGCAATATGGAAGTTGCCATCTTTATCAGTCTTGTAACTTCCTGATTCTTTAGCTACTTTTTCAACATCTTTTGAAGCAATCACATTTTCCTTATCATTCAAATCAACATGACCGAGGTAATAAGTATTTGCAAAGACTGCGTATTTATCTTCTGGTACCTTCACCGCTACATATTGGTGACCTGAAAGAATTTCCATATACCATGTCTCATTTTGGTCAGCAACTACAACTGTATTTCCTTCAGCTGATCCCTTTTCTTCGATAACTTTTCCAAGTAATTCGATTGCTTCACGAGCTGTTTTTGCACGAGGTAAGATTACGTCAAGCATTGCAGCTTCTGGAAGTCCATCTTCTTTTAGTGGATCTTTTTCTAATACCTTTTTATTTGGAATTGCTGTAACAGTGGCAGTCATGGAAACACCCGCTTCGTTAAAGCCATGTTCCCCAAATGCACCATTGCTACCATCTCCACGAGCGGAATCATAAGCAGCTGTGTATTTCATTTCGCTGGCAGCATGAGGATAGGTGAAACCATTGGATTCGTCCTGAATTTTGTCCCCTTCCTTATAATTCTTGGCATCAACAACAACATAGTTTTTGTTGTGTTTTCCGCCATTTGGATAATAAGGATAGTCCTCGGTCCGACCAAACAGGGTGGTACCATCCTTGGTCAACTGACGTCCAATGATAAATCCACAACAAGCCTCAACAGCTTGAAACGGAAGGAGCAATATAGCCATCGCTACTAACGAGAGCTTAATCAACCATTTTTTCATTGCAAATCTCCTTTTATTTAATATTTTATCCATTTTATGAATGGATAAGAAAGATATTTACAATTGTTAGTTTACTCCTTTTCAATCCTTTTTGCAAGCGCTTTCTCATGTTGTCTTTATTCACTTTTCGAGCAACTTTTTGAGTGTAGCTGCTTGTTTTTGGATTTTATATACAAAAAAACTGAGACTTCACTCAGTTTTCAGATAATTTACAAATTCGTTACAAATCATAAAAAGGGATGAGCAAGTAAAGGCCAAGAATAAAGAAGAATGGCTCCAGCTGTGTAAAGGACTACGGCTCCCCAGCGCCAGCTTTTTTTCACGCTATCTTGCTCACCATAGACCGGAAAGACAACGGCTAGAATCCCTCCTCCTATCAGGCCTCCTAAGTGACCGGCTAGACTAATCCCTGGCATGAAGCTAAAGAGGAGATTGATCAAAATCAAGGAGGTATAACGTTGGCCCAGATAGCGAATATAGGGACTACGGGCGATAAAACGTAAACTGACAATAGCACCAAAGATACCAAACAAGGCTGTCGAAGCCCCAGCTGCGACGACTTCTGGAGAAAAGACCAAGACAAAAAGATTGCCCATCAAGCCGGATAAGAGGTAGAGGGCTAAAAAGGCCTTCGAGCCAAATAAATCTTCTGCGATTCTTCCGATAAAATAGAGGATAACCATGTTCAAAACAAAGTGTTGCAAGCCAACATGAACAAACATGGCAGCAAGCAAACGCCAGCTCTGGCTCGGATCTACCTGGATTTCATCTCCTAGGACACCTCCAAAATCGTAGACAGTCTGGACCGATTCATAGTCAAAGCCACGAAGTAATAACATGGATAGAAAAACGCCGGTTGTTAATAGAAGCAAGCTACTGGTCACTGGGTATTTCTTATCAAATAGTTGATTCATCCACAAGAACCTCCTGTACTGGGATATCATGGGAAGCCGGTGAAAAGTCTACTTCTTGGCAAGCATAGATGGTGCTGACAGTCGCTCCGTCGAAATCTGCCAAATAGCGATCGTAATAGCCTCCTCCATAGCCCAGCCGGTAGCCATCCTTTTGAAAGGCCACTCCAGGAACATGGATCAGGTCAATCTCCGACTGATCTATTGCTTGGCTCCCCTCCTCTGGTTCCAAGAGGCCAAAGGATGTTTGTTTCAACTTCTGCGAATCATAGACTACAAATTCCATACGTCCTTTTGGATAGGTTTTCGGAATGACGACCTGCTTGCCATCGGCTTGAGCTGCGTCAATCAGAAAACTCGTATCCACCTCATGCGGGAAGGACAAATAGGTCGCTATCACACTTGCTTCTTGGTAAGCTGGCAAAGAGCGCAACCGCTGGATTAAGGACTGATCGGCAACCCGTTTGATTTCCGGCTCCAATCCTTTCATCTTCTTCAACACACTTTTTCGAATACTTGCTTTCATTTCCATCTCTCTTTATTGGTTGGCTTTCATTTGTAAGAAAGGACTAATGGCTTTGACACCAAAGTGCAGGGCTTCTTCCTTGGGACTCATCTGAGGATGATGGAGGGCATAAGGACTATCCACTCCCAACCAGAACATGGCTCCATCCACTTTTGACAAGAGGTAACCGAAATCTTCTCCAGTCATTGCGGGCAGGATATCAATCAGGGCCACATCTTCTGCTTGATCAAAGAAGGTCATCAGTTCATCTGCCAAGTCCGGATTGTTTTCCACCGGCAAATAGCCCCCTTGCTTAAGTTCAAAATCTAGCTCCATATCAAAAGCATCTGCAACCCCTCTCGCAATCGTCTCGAGTCGCTTCTGAGTCAAGAGGTTCATTTCCATGGTCAGGGTCCGAATCGTCCCATGCAGAAAGACCGTCTCCGCAATGACATTATTGGTCGTTCCCGCATGCATGGAACCGAAGGTCACAACTGCTCCCTCGATAGGATCGACATTTCGGCTGACAATGGTTTGAACCTGGGTGACAAAATAGCTGGCAGCGACTAGGGCATCCTTGGCTTCATGGGGAAAGGCGGCGTGCCCGCCCTTACCTTTAAACGTAATTTTCACCTCACAGGTCCCTGCAAAGAGCGTCCCCCGATTGGTCGCAATCTCGCCTACCTTTAAGTCTGGACGGACATGGAGGCCGTAGAATTGATCAGGCAACCAATCTCCAAAGGCCCCATCCTCATACATGAGCATGCCTCCAGCTTCATTTTCCTCAGCAGGCTGAAAGAGGAACAAGAGATTGTTCTTCGGTTGTACTTGGACCAGTTGCTCCAACAAGCCCAAGGCCAGCGTCATATGGACATCATGGCCACAGGCATGCATCCGACCTTCGTGGCGGGAGGCAAAGTCAAGACCAGTCTGCTCAACAATAGGCAGTCCATCGATATCCGTCCGCCAGCCAATGGTCTTTTCGGGATTGGAACCTTTCAGAAAAACCATGATCCCCGTCCGCCAGGTCCGTTGCTCGACGAATTCTTTTCCCTCGGTGATTTCTGCGATGCGCTCCAAGAGATAGGCTTGTGTTTTAAATTCTTCTAGTCCAATTTCCGGGATTTGATGCAGGTCCTGCCGAATTCTTACTAAATCAAGTGTCATATCAGTCTTCCTCTTTTGAGAAGAAGCCGAGGTATCCCCCAGCTTCCTACTTCTATATTCTCTTAAAGGTTACGCAAGGCATCCTCAAGTGCGGTTTTTTGTTGCGTCTGTTCGTCAATCTTCTTGATCACGCGCGCAGGTACACCGGCTACCACTACATTTTCAGGCACATCTTGGGTAACAATCGCACCCGCCGCTACGACGGAGCCATTACCAACTTGAACCCCTTCGATGACGACGGCATTGGCTCCCACCAAGACGTTATCCCCGATTCGGACTGGTTCTGCAGAGGCTGGCTCAATCACACCGGCAAGGACTGCTCCTGCTCCGATATGGCTGTTTTTACCAACCGTTGCACGGCCACCAAGAATAGCTCCCATATCGATCATGGTTCCCGCACCAATTTCAGCCCCGATATTGATGACGGCTCCCATCATGATTACCGCATTGTCTTCAATGGTCACCTGGTCTCGAATGATCGCACCCGGTTCAATCCGGGCATTCAAATAACGCTTGTCTAGCAAAGGCACTGCCGAATTACGCCCATCTTGCTCTACGATATAGTCTTTGTTTTCTGTTAGGTTAGCAAGAAGGGGCTCAATCTCTTTCCAGTCTCCAAATAGGACATTACCTAGTTTTACAACGGATGCTGGAAGAGATCCTACCAATTCCCCTTCGAAGGTTACTTTTACATTGGTTTTCTTTTCTGCATTTCCGATAAAGGCGATAATCTCTTGTGCAGTCATTTTTTGTGCAGTCATGGCGATACCTCTTGTTCTATGTAGTCAGTCCTCTAGGAAGATAGGCTCCTTTTAAACTCTTTGATTTTACTATTATAGCATAATTTTAAGAGTCCTTTAAATCACTGGCAGATGAAGTAATCTTAAGATCCTAATGTATCTTTGTACTATCTCCCAAAATCATGCTATGGTTTCTTTTTAACAGCTATTCCTTTTAGATACCACTGCTCAGAGTTTTCCTCGAAATTTAGGGAAACTTGTTCGTTATCTACTGTTGAATAGGAGAGGGTGCAGGAGTATACTTTCTGAGAAGATGAGATGGAAAAATGCGTGACTTGAGGAGTTCCCATTTGAGAAATAACGTCATGAATTTCCTGTCCATCTTGAGAAAAGAGAGCTCTAAATTCTTCTGTTGTTTTAGTTGGTTCTTCCAAAGATGTAGCGTAATATCCCATATAGATATTAGTGACCCTATACTTATCGTCATGCCCCAATAAATTAAAACTGACATTTCCACGATTATCCGGTAGTTCATATTGTAAAGTGATTCCCCGATTGTCTGCACTTACATCAGAAAAATAACCTCGTTTAGCTTTTCCATACTGATTCACAAGTTCTTCTGCGGTCACATTGGATAATTTATTTTTTCGACTGAGAACCAATAACTCGTCTAAATTAAAGGCACGAATCCCATTCTCCCCATCTATATAGGGAGAATTATCGGCAGTCAATTGTCCCGATTTCTTATCTGACTCACTCTTCTCTTCCTTTGTTGAGCTAGAAGATTCTGATGTTTGGCTTGAGGAGGCAGATGATGAGCTAGAGGATGCCGAACTGATAGAATGACGGTCCTGTTTCTTACTTACAGGGGTAGCCTGCTCTGTCTTTTGGGAAGATTGACTCACATAGCCAATGACCCCAATGATAAAACTAAAGAGAAGAACCAACCCCACTCCAGCTGCTAGAAGCGAACCAAAACGAGGCAAGCCTGCTCCTCGAAAAGCATCCTCACGGACGCTTCTCTTCACCCCTTTTTGATAGCTCCGAAGACTGGGACTCTCAAAAGCTTCTCCTTCAGGCCCACGATCCGAAAAGACCTCAGACACTTCCCGATTCCTACTTGGGAACCTAGACCATTCTCTTTGAATCTGTCTACCTTTTTCCATTCCATTTTCCCTTCTTTTTACTTAACTTTGTTTCTTAGGATCTAGTTGACTCTTGCGCAACAAGGAATAGGAACCGTCTACCTGTTCCAACTCCAATAAATACGTTTTTCCCTTCTCATCCTGATAGGATAGTTGAAAACCTTCCTGATCAGGCCCGATCTGGTGTCGAACGAAGGATTGTAAGCCCTGATAGCTACCTAGAAGTGCTTTCAGATCCATCTTTTCTCCAGGTTCTAAGCTCTGGTAAACTTTTTCTGAAAAAGCTTTGTTCCCCTCCCGGTCTAGATTGGCTAGACTGGCGTCGATCTCTTCTAGCAGATAGCTCCCATCAGCCCCCTTGCTAAAAAGCAAACGGATGGAGGCTCCCTTTCCCCTATCGTCCCATCGATAGAGCAGGGAGAGACTGGGTTGCTTACTTGCTGTAGATTGAAAGAGAACTTTCTCTTGGGGGTGCCCCATCTCCTTCAGAAGGGTCTCCAGGCGACTTCCAGTCTGCTTCAGGCTACCGTTTTGGTTCTTTATCGACAGAGGGAAGCGCTCGATCTGGTCCAAGGTCCATGGCGAATCCTTTTTTTCATTCGTTTCTTTTAAGAGTCGCTCCCCTTGAAATTCTTTCGCTTTAAAAGTTGATAAGTTCCTTATTTCACTTATCGCTGTAGAACTTTTCGGCGGATGACTAAGGACCTCTAACCCCATCCCTAGGAGGAGCGCTAGCAGCAGGAGACCAGGAATTGTTAACTTCTTGATGACTGTATCCATTTACTCCTCCTTATTCGACCTTGACTAGATGATAGCGAGCATCTTTTTGGGCTTGCAAAGTGAGAAAGACCAGCCCCTCTTGTGCACGGTAGGTTAGGACCAAAACTGTCTTTCCATCCTTACGATTCAAAAGCAATGATTGTGGCAAGCCAACCTTTTGCAAAATGTCTTCTAGTTCCATGCCTGTTTTCTCTTTCCCACTAGCAAGACTGGTCAAGGCTGCCTTTTTCAGCTGTTTACTTTCTATATTCTGCTTAGAGGTTGGTTGATAGCCCTGAATAGCTGTTAGATAGTAGCCATCCTTCATATGGGTAAATTCAAATTGGTATCTATCTCGACCATCTTGTGTCGTTCCATAGCTGAGACGAAGGAGCTGCGTTCTAGCTTTTGACTCAAGCCGAGCTTGCTTGGCTCCCCCTAATTTTTTGACCAGGGTCTCTGGTGTCGTCCCCTTGGTGCTTGGTCCACCAGTCCCATCTCCTATTTTAAATTCCAGCAATTCCTCCAAATGCACCCCAACTTCTGGTCGATCTGATTTCGCAAGGAAGGCCTGCAGATAAGCTTCTTCCTTACGAAAGGTCACTTGCTGGTCTGGATTTAGCTGGTCTTGTGGCCTTCCAGAAGCAACAAGGCCGTAGCCTACGCCCAGCATTGCGAGGACCCCGAAAATAATCCCTCTTTTTTGGATGAAAGCTAAGAGGGTCTTCAGATGTTTTCTTGTTGTTTCCTTTACATTATCCATTCTGCGATCGTATCTGTATCCCTTTCCGTCCAACTGTTCACACGTGTTTCCTTTGTCAACATATCCTACTATACCATAAATAGCCAGTCCTCGCTAGAACAGAAAAAGATCTGAAAATACTATTCCAGATCTTTTTAGGGTTTTAAGTGAATGGATTTTTCCTCCCTTACATCTTTCGAAAAGAATGAATGAAGAGCCCTTCTTCATCATCATTCTTTTTCAGATAAGAGGAAATCACCATCTGATTGTCTCACAAAAGTCAACCTATATTCAGAGGAACTTGAGGATTTAAAAGATACTCTCATTGTAGTCACAATATCATGAGTTTTGTAGTCCTCTTCTGCAGACATTGAAAGACTAGAAATAGTATGATCCTTAATCACTTCCTTGTAGGATACACCATCCTTACCAGTTTTGGCATCTCCCACTTTCAGTTTATCATAGTAAGATGAGGTCATAAAATCATCCTCAGCTTCTTTATAATTTCCTGAATAATAGAGGTCTTTTAAATAATAATTGTCTCCATTCTTCTGAAACGTAAGGCGCATTTCACGAACAGTACGATAAGAAGGCAGCGTATCATCCTGATCTTCGTCTAACTCGCCCCATTCTAAATCAATTTTATCTCTTCGAAACGTGCCTTTCAAAGCCTTGCCATGTGCATCCACAACATCTTCAATGCTTGTTCCTAAATCTGGAGTTTCGTATGTACCAAACTCTAAATCAGCTAAATCATCAATGTTCCAAGAAAATTCGGCTTCTTCCGGATTAATATACTTCCCAGCCTGATCGCGTTTTGATTCCCCTGCATCAGCTTTTGGATGAAGGGCTGGTTCGCTACTTTTTGCATTTGTTGCACCAAAAGAACGGCCAAGAAATAGACCTGCAATGACTCCTAAGACTGCAAAAACACTAACACAAGCGATTAACAGACCTTTCCCTGGCTTCTTTTGATTACCAGTTTCTGGCACACCAAATGGTGCCTGTGATTGATTCATATTCATCTTTCATCTATCTCCTCTAAATTAATAACGTTCTGGACCAATGTATAAGAAATCTCCATCTGGTTGTGCTACGAAGCGTAATGTCTTATAATCGTCACCGACCTTAAAGCTTACGGTTGCAATAACACGAGTAGAGTCATACTTTTCTCCGTCCTCAGTCATTTTTGTTTCTGTTCCAATTCGAACAACACTTAATTTATGCTTTTTCAAAATTTCTGATAGGGAAGTTCCACCTTCACCAGTTTTCTTATCTCCTGTTTTCAGATTTTTGAATTCTTTTGTACTTAACTCACGATCTGCAGAAGTATCTTCATCTTCATCGTCTTCATCTGCATAGAATTCTTGCAAATCATAAGCTTCCACAGTTTTCAAATAATAATTGCCATCCACTTTTTCAAATCGGAAATAAACATTCTGATGTTCAGCATTCTTTGCGCGATCCCAATAAAGAGTAAGGCTATTCTTATCGTACTCTACACTAGAAGCCAATCCATAGGTTTCAACAATCTGATCAGCAGTCAACCCATAACCATCCTTGTTGGTATAACTCAAGGTAGCAAGGTCTTTAAGAGTCCAGGTGAAAACAGTCTCCTTCTTTTCTGTAATGAAGCTGTTCTTTATCTTCTTTGCTTCTTCATTAGCGCGTTCTAAGCGTTTTGTTCGATTAGCATCTGCTTGAGGCTTAGATGAATTTCCCCAGAAATAGCCTGCTCCGCCACCAATTAACCCACCAAGAAGAAGTGCAAGTAGGGAGAAGACAACAAATTTCGTCCATCCACGCTTCGGTTTTGGCTGAACATTCCATTGCGATTGGAAGGCTTGAGGGTTCCCTTGTTGGTAGAAAGGATTGTTTTCTACCTGAGGAGCTTGATTTTGGAAATATTGTTCCTGTCCTCCAGCTTGTGGTCCTTCTACTGGAGAAGCCTGTTGAAAGCCTTGCGCTCCTGGTGCTCCAAATGGCTCATAAGCTGTTTGGCCATTTTGTGCTCCAAAAGGTTCTTGAACAGTCTGCCCCCCTTGTGCTCCAAAAGGCTCTTGAACAGTTTGTCCCTCTTGTGTTCCAAAAGGCTCTTGAGAAACGTTCTCCTCTTGTGTTCCAAAAGGTGTCTTGTCTTCTGTTGTCATAATCTCTCCTTTACTAACAACCTGCGCCCGTCATTCTCCCCACTTTTCGTGACCATAGTTTGACGTGCAAAGTATAAATATAGTAGTTCTACTATATCATAAAACAGTCTATTTTTCCACCTCATTCTGAGATATTGAAAGCGATTAAAAAACGACCTCTTGCGAGATCGTTTTGTTGTCTATTATAGACGAGCGTTGAGTTCTTTGCTCAATTCTTCAAATCCTGGTTTACCAAGAAGGGCAAACATGTTACGTTTGTAAGCTTCAACACCTGGTTGGTCAAATGGGTTGATCGCGTTTAAGTAACCTGAAAGGGCGATGGCCAATTCGAAGAAGTAGATAGTGTAACCAAGAGTGAAGGCATCTTGCTCAGGAAGAGTTACGTACATGTTTGGTACGTCACCGTCAGTGTGGGCAAGAAGAACACCGTCAGTCGCTTTTTTGTTAACGAAGTCAACGTCTTTTCCTTGGAGGTATCCAAGTCCGTCAAGGTCTTCTTCCAAAGTAGGGATGATCACATTCTTACGAGGTTTGTCAACGCGGACAACTGTTTCAAACATGATACGAGTTCCTTCTTGGATAAATTGACCCAATGAGTGCAAGTCTGTTGAGAAGTTAGCTGAAGTTGGGTAAATCCCTTTTTGGTCTTTCCCTTCTGACTCACCAGCCAATTGTTTCCACCATTCTGAGAAGTATTGAAGCGATGGCTCATAGTTTACCAAGATTTCAGTTGCATAGCCTTTACGGTAAAGGATGTTACGCACTGCAGCATATTGGTAAGCTTCATTTTCAGCAATCTTATCTGAAGTGTAGTCTTTGCGAGCTGTATTAGCACCTTCCATAAGGGCTTTGATGTCTGCACCTGATGCAGCGATTGGAAGCAATCCAACTGCTGTCAATACTGAGAAACGTCCACCAATGTCATCTGGAACAACAAATGTTTCCCAACCGTTAGCATCTGCTTCAACCTTAACAGCACCTTTTTGGCGGTCAGTTGTTGCGTAGATCCGTTTGTTAGCTTCCTCTTGACCGTATTTCTTCACCAAGAGTTCTTTGAAGACACGGAAAGCGATGGCTGGTTCAGTTGTTGTACCTGATTTAGAAATCACGTTTACCGAGAAGTCTTTGTCTGCTACGTACTCTACCAAGTCAGCAAGGTATGTTGATGAGATTGAGTTCCCAGCGTAAAGGATTTGTGGTGCTTTGCGTTCTTCTTTTGTTTGCAAGTTTGCAAAGTGATGGTTCAAGAAGTCAATGGCAGCTTTCGCACCAAGGTATGATCCACCGATACCGATAACGACCAAAACATCGCTGTCAGCTTTGATTTGCTCAGCAGCTTTCAAGATGCGGTCAAATTCTTCGCGGTCGTAGTTTTCAGGAAGGTCCAACCAACCCAAGAAGTCGCTACCAGCACCAGTTCCTTTACGGATCAATTCGTCTGCTGCTGTAACTTGTGCTTGCATGTAGTCCACTTCATGTGGGGCAACAAATTTACCCAAAACTTTTGAGTAGTCAAATTTAATATGAGACATGTTATTCCTCCAAAATTTCTTCTTCTCTATGATATCGCTTTACTGGGATTTAATCAAGGGAAACCATCCTGTAAAACGTTTTCATTTGCTAATTTTTTTATTTTCACAAATCAAGCAACGACGCAATAGCAATCGTTTGCATATAGAGCCTTATTTTGAACGGAACAGACAAAAAAAGGAGCCTCTTCCGAAGCTCTATTTTACGCTATTATTCTTTGAATCCACTAATGAATTTCGAGATAATGCTAGTGAATTATAGCCCTCACGTCGCAAAGCTCCTCAGGATCAATATCTCTAAACTCATCTGCGATTTGCAGGCTTGTTTCGTTAAGGTACTTTATTCAGCGACTAATTGTTCATCCCCAAATAAATTTTAGTTAAGCAATTTAACGCAGTAGCTGATTTGTTTCTTCTTTCGCTTTTTAAGCTCCGAAGAAAACATAATCAGCTTTGCGGGGGTGGAACTACGAACAAACGTTCTGTTCCACTCCCATCCATTGCTCTAGGATTCATCTACGCCTTGCAGGCATGATTCACTACGTTCATTTATCGGAACGTAGTTCTCGCTTTGCTCGAACTGCGTCAATGTACCTAAGTTCATCTTCGTCCCTTGGACTTGATTCACTAAGAACTATCATAGGTTTACAGCTTTTTCCCTAGCGGGAAAAACTGCATCCATTGCTCTAAGATTCATCTGCGCCTTGCAGGCTTGATTCATCAAGAGCAATAGAAAAGAGCACACAGTTCACTTCGCTTAGGGCTGCTGGATTCCTCCCCTGACCCGCTTCACGCAGAACTGTTGCTCCGATAGGTATTATATCATAATTTGTGGATTTTGCAAAGGTCCGGTTTTTATTCTTGTGTTTCGGCCTTGGCTGCGAGTTTGGCTTGTTTTTTTCGTTCTCGGCCTTGGCGGAAAAAGGTCTGCATAATGGCTGCACATTCTGCTTCCAAGATTCCTGTTTCTACTTCCACCCGGTGATTGAGACGTTCATCTGTCAAAATGTCGTAGAGACTCCCTGCTCCACCAAACTTCTGATTGGTCGCACCGTAGACTACCTGAGGGATCCGGGCCAGCCCGATGGCACCACTGCACATGACACAGGGTTCAATGGTCACAAATAGGGTGGTATCCAGCAAACGCCAGCTCTCTTCGTGCTGATTGGCTTCTTCGATCGCCATTACCTCCGCATGCATGACCGCTCGCTGCAATTCTTCTCGCGCGTTGTGCCCACGTCCAATGATCTCGCCGTCTTTGACAATGACACAGCCAATAGGAATTTCCTCATGGGCCAAGGCGATCTCTGCCTCTTTTAAAGCCTCTCGCATAAAAGCTTCTTTCTCTTCTAGGGTATAGTCTCTCACTTGTACACTCACTTACTTTTTATGTTCTTGTTCTATTATATGATGAAGCCAGAAAAAAAGCCACCAATGGTTGACTTCTTATAGGGAGATATTATGAAAAAAAGTTTGGATTCTAAACAAAGTTGGGAGGTCTTTGTTTATGGTCTTAGTATAGACCACAGGGCTTAAAGTATTCTTAAGACTCAAAAAAGTTGAGAGAGACTCCCAACTTTTATTGAATTATTTACTTGACCAGACACTTTCCAGGATATTGGTTTGGTCACGATCTGGTCCGACTGAGAAGGTTGAAATGCGCACACCAACCAACTCACCGATCCGGCGAACATAATTGCGGGCATTTTCTGGAAGCTCATCCAAGTGACGGACACCGGTGATGTCTTCTGACCAACCTGGTAATTCTTCATAGATTGGTTTGCAACGTTTGAGTTGCTCCAAGCTTGCTGGGTAGTGGTCAATGCGTTCTCCATCCAAGTCGTAAGCCACACAGATCTTCACTGTATCCAAACCTGACAGAACGTCGATGGAGTTCAAGCTGAGGTTGGTAATTCCTGACACACGACGGCTATGGCGCATGACAACTGAGTCAAACCAACCGACACGACGTGGACGACCGGTTGTTGTCCCATACTCATGGCCGACTTCACGGATCCGATCACCCACTTCATCAAAGAGCTCCGTAGGGAATGGGCCATCTCCAACACGGCTGGTATAGGCTTTACATACACCGACAACCTTATCGATCTTACTTGGGCCGACACCTGATCCGATGGTCACCCCACCTGCAACAGGGTTTGAGGAAGTTACAAATGGATAGGTTCCTTGGTCGATATCCAACATAACCCCTTGGGCTCCTTCAAAGAGCACGCGCTTGCCGTTATCCAAAGCATCGTTCAAGATAACAGAAGTATCGGTTACATATTGTTTGATTTGTTGACCATATTCATAGTATTCTTCGAAGATATCGTCAAATGACAAAGCCTCTGCATCATAGAGTTTGGTAAATTGACGGTTCTTTTCTTCCAAATTGATGCGAAGGCGTTCCGCAAAGACGTCACGGTCCAAAAGATCCGCAATCCGAATTCCTACACGTGCAGCCTTGTCCATATAGGCTGGTCCAATCCCTTTGATGGTCGTTCCGATTTTGTTGTCCCCTTTAGACTCTTCTTGGAGACGGTCCAATTCGATGTGGTAAGGAAGGATGACATGGGCACGGTCAGAAATGCGAAGGCTGTCTGTTGATACCCCTTCTTCATGGAGATAAGCCAACTCTTTGACCAATGATTTCGGGTTGACCACCACCCCATTTCCAATCACAGAGATCTTTTCAGGGAAGAAGATACCAGAAGGAATCAAGTGCAACTTGAACTTTTTGCCGTCAATCACGATGGTGTGACCGGCATTGTCCCCACCTTGGTAGCGAGCAATGACTTCTGCATTGGCTGATAGGAAGTCTGTAATCTTCCCTTTTCCTTCATCTCCCCACTGGGTTCCTACAACAACTACTGATGTCATATCTTTGTCTGAGCTATATAGCTCGTCCTTTCTTGAAAAGCAGGCAGGAATCTCACCTGCGATTATGTTTTATACCTCATTATATGAAAAATTTGACAATTTTTCAAGGAGGGTTCATCATTTCATTTGTTTTTTCTCTTATGTAGACGAATTACATTTTTACAAAATATGTATTTTCTGAATTTTAGTACTTAATTTAAAATAAAAGTTCGGAATTTTTGTAAAATCGTAGCGGAAATTTGCTTTCTTTTTCCGTTTGTAATAGACTAAAATAACTACCATAGGACGGTGAAACGATGACGATTAATCAATTACTGCAGAAACTGGATACATCAAGCCCTATTCTCCAAGCGACCTTTGGTCTGGAGAGGGAAAATCTGCGAGTGACAACTGATGGACACTTAGCTCAAACTGCTCATCCGAGTCAGCTTGGTTCCCGCAATTTCCACCCGACCATCCAAACAGACTTCAGCGAACAACAACTGGAACTAATTACACCTATTGCTCACTCTACTAAGGAAGCGCGGCGCTTACTGGGAGCTATCAGCGATGTGGCAGGCCGCTCAATTGACCAGAGTGAATGCCTGTGGCCTCTGTCCATGCCACCGCAGCTGACTGAAGAAGATATTATCATCGCCCGTCTGGAAAACGAATACGAACGCCACTACCGAGAGGGTTTAGCGAAAAAATATGGCAAAAAACTACAGGCCATCTCTGGTATCCACTACAACATGGAGCTAGGGAAAGATCTGGTCGCTGCTCTCTTTCAAGTCAGCTCCTATCATTTACTCAAGGACTTTAAAAATGACCTCTATCTCAAACTGGCTCGAAACTTTCTGCGTTTCCGATGGCTCTTAACCTATCTCTACGGTGCTGCTCCTCTGGCAGAAGCCGGCTTCTACAGTCAGGAATACCCGCAGCCTATCCGCTCTTTTCGCAACAGCGACTATGGCTATGTCAATGACGAGAATATTCAGGTGTCCTACACTTCTTTGGAGCAATATGTAACCGATATTGAAAACTACGTTCAGTCTGGCGAGCTCAGTGCTGAAAAAGAATTTTACTCAGCCGTTCGCTTCCGTGGACAGAAGCACAATCGCGCCTATCTGGAGCAGGGTATCACCTATCTGGAATTCCGCTGCTTCGATCTCAATCCTTTTGACCATTTGGGCATTAGCCAAGAGACCTTAGATACTGTCCATCTCTTTTTACTGGGCCTGCTCTGGCTAGATGATGTAGAAAATGTTGATGCAGTATTAAAAGCTGCTCATGATTTGAACCAGAAAATTGCTTGTAGCCACCCGCTGACTGCCCTGCCAGATGAGGCAGACAGCTCAGCCATTCTCCAAGCCATGGAAGGGCTCATCCAGCATTTTGAACTGCCAACTTACTATCAAACTTTGCTGGACCAGATGAGAGAGGCTCTCTTACATCCTCAGCTGACACTGTCAGGACAGCTCCTGCCCCATATCCAGCAAGATTCCTTAACAGCTTTTGGTCTAGAAAAAGCAGAAGAATACCACCGCTATGCCTGGACTGCTCCTTATGCCCTCAAAGGCTACGAAAATATGGAACTGTCCACCCAGATGCTACTCTTTGATGCTATTCAAAAGGGGCTAAATGTCGAAATTTTAGATGAAAAGGACCAATTTCTCAAGCTTTGGCATGGTAGTCATGTAGAATATGTCAAGAACGGCAATATGACCTCCAAGGATAACTATGTCATCCCTTTGGCCATGGCCAATAAAACAGTCACCAAAAAGATTTTGGCAGCAGCTGACTTTCCCGTTCCGGCTGGAGCAGAATTTTCTTCTCTAGAAGAGGGACTGGCCTACTACCCTTTGATTAAGAACCGAGAAATTGTTGTCAAACCCAAGTCAACCAACTTCGGACTGGGCATCTCTATCTTCCAAGAGCCAGCTAGCCTGGAAGCTTATCACAAGGCTCTGGAGATTGCTTTTTCAGAAGATGTCGCCGTCTTAGTGGAGGAATTTATCGCTGGAACGGAGTACCGCTTCTTTGTCTTAGACGGACAATGCCAAGCAGTCCTCTTGCGAGTGGCGGCCAATGTCGTCGGAGACGGTCAGCATACCGTGAGAGAATTGATTGCCATCAAAAATGACAATCCTCTGCGGGGCCGAGATCATCGTTCACCGCTTGAAATCATTGAACTGGGGGACATTGAACTGCTCATGCTGGACCAGCAAGGCTATGGAGCAGATGATATCCTGCCTGCTGGAGTCAAGGTTGACTTGCGGCGCAATTCCAACATTTCTACTGGCGGAGACTCGATTGATGTCACAGACAGCATGCACCCATCTTATAAGGAACTCGCTGCGGACATGGCAAAGGCTATGGGAGCCTGGGCCTGTGGCGTTGATCTCATCATCCCTGACAGCTCTGCTATTTCCACAAAGGAAAATCCCAACTGTACCTGCATCGAGCTCAACTTCAATCCTTCTATGTATATGCACACCTATTGTGCTGAGGGGCCGGGACAAAGCATTACTCCGAAAATACTAGCTAAACTTTTCCCAGAAATAGACCTATAAAGTAAGAAAACGCAGAAGATGTCTCTGCGTTTTTGTTTTGTAACCGAGGTAGAGTTTTAGATGATAACCTAAAAAGATTAAGCATGGTCTCTCCTACAAGTTTAAAATAGCAAGCCATTTGCTGTAAAATCATCCTCTAACAAGCAAATTTCAAACCTCTCCTGCATATAGCAGAGGAAATCTTCCCTTTTTCCCAAAAAGAATCATAGGTCGCGAATACAAGGCTAGTATCATCTGAACAAGTTCCAGCCAGTTACTGTTGGCTTCCATAGCCCACCATCTCAATCGCTTTAAAACTGCCTCGGGTTAAAAATTCATACGGAACCCCTAATGCATCAGCTACCGCCAAACCATAGACTGCCGCTTTCAAAGATTGGTTCATGCTAGCCTCCTTTGTTTTATTATGCTATTTTTGGTCTTAAAATTCTTCCTAACCCCAAAAAACAAGCGCAGGCCTGCGCCTGTTTTTCTATTTTGTGTTAAAATAAAAGGTATGGACAAAATTATCAAAACTATCTCAGAAAGTGGCTCCTTCCGTGCCTTTGTACTAGACAGTACAGAGACCGTGCGAGCAGCCCAAGAATACCATCAGACACAAGCAAGCTCAACTGTGGCCCTCGGTCGGACCCTGATCGCAAGTCAAATTCTCGCCGCCAATGAAAAGGGAAACACCAAGATAACGGTGAAAATCCTCGGTACTAGCTCACTTGGTGCTATCATCACTGTGGCAGATACTCAAGGAAACGTCAAAGGCTACGTGCAAAATCCTGGTGTGGATATCAAGAAAACAGCGACCGGTGAAGTCGTGGTCGGACCATTTGTCGGAAACGGGGAATTCCTAGTGATTACCGACTACGGCACAGGCAATCCTTATCATTCCATGACACCTCTCGTCACTGGAGAAATCGGTGAAGACCTAGCTTATTACTTGACTGAAAGCCAACAAACTCCATCTGCAGTGGGGCTCAATGTCCTTCTTGATGAAGAAGACAAGGTCAAGGTTGCCGGTGGTTTCTTGGTGCAGGTCTTGCCAAATGTCAAGGAAGAAGAAATTGCCCGCTTTGAAAAACGTATCCAAGAAATGCCGGCCATTTCTACCCTTTTAGCCTCTGACGACCATATTGAAGCCCTTCTTACTGCCATCTATGGCGAAGATCACTACAAACGTCTCTCTGAAGAAGAGATCCGCTTCCAATGTGACTGTAGCAAGGAACGCTTCATGGATGCCTTGGCTAGCTTGCCAGCCAAAGACCTTCAAGAAATGAAGGACGAGGACCAGGGAGCAGAAATTGTTTGCCAATTCTGTCAGACGGCTTATCACTTTGATAAAAACGACTTGGAGGAACTCATTCGTGACAAATCTTAATACACCTTTTATGATTGGGAATGTCGAGATCCCAAACCGGACGGTCCTTGCACCTATGGCCGGTGTGACCAACTCAGCCTTCCGCACGATTGCTAAAGAACTCGGGGCAGGGCTTGTAGTCATGGAAATGGTCTCTGATAAAGGAATCCAATACAATAACGAAAAGACCCTGCATATGCTCCATATTGATGAAGGTGAAAATCCTGTATCGATTCAGCTCTTTGGTAGCGATGAGGACAGCCTGGCACGCGCAGCTGAATTTATCCAAGAAAATACCAAAACTGATATCGTTGATATCAACATGGGCTGCCCAGTTAATAAGATCGTCAAAAACGAAGCGGGTGCCATGTGGCTCAAGGACCCAGACAAGATCTACTCTATCATTAACAAGGTTCAATCCGTCCTTGATATCCCCCTCACTGTTAAAATGCGGACAGGTTGGTCTGACCCTTCTCTAGCAGTTGAGAATGCCCTCGCAGCTGAAGCTGCAGGTGTCTCCGCCCTTGCCATGCACGGACGGACCCGGGAGCAAATGTATACGGGTCATGCGGATCTTGAGACCCTTCACAAGGTTGCACAAGCACTGACCAAGATTCCATTTATCGCCAACGGAGATATCCGGACGGTGCAAGACGCCAAACAACGGATCGAAGAAGTCGGTGCCGATGCGGTCATGATCGGCCGTGCTGCTATGGGGAATCCTTACCTCTTCAATCAAATCAATCACTACTTTGAAACAGGAGAAATCCTGCCTGATTTGACCTTTGAAGACAAGATGAAGATTGCTTATGAGCACTTGAAGCGCTTGATCAATCTCAAGGGTGAGCACATTGCCGTTCGCGAATTCCGCGGCTTAGCTCCTCACTACCTCCGAGGAACCTCAGGCGCAGCCAAACTCCGCGGAGCCATTTCGCAAGCTAGCACTCTAGCTGAGATTGAAGAACTTCTTCAATTAGAAAAAGCTTAATGACAAAAAAACAGCATCGAAATATTGATGCTGTTTAAAATATGTACTAACTATTTTTAACATAAAATAGCTAGCTGGTTTTTCAAAAAAACTGACATATTTTTTTAGTCAGTTATGTAAATCTAAAACTTTCCGCTGTGAGAAAAGCGCCTGAAACACAAATGTTTCAGGCACTCGGAATTATTGAGAGTAAAACAGTTTGGGGAACTGTTTTAGCCTGAGCCCAGAAATTAAAGAGCGAAGGGCTCAATAATTAGTCATGGAACTTCGAAGAAGTTCGCTGACGTCCGTACTCACTTAAGGAAAGTTTTTAGAAGAACTTATCTTCATTTGACAGCATCAACTTTTTGATGCTGTTTTTGTATCTTATTGATCCGCTTGAGATTCACTTTCTTTCCAGCGATAGGTCTTGCGCGGTTTTTTCTTAGGCACCCGCTTAACCCCCACTTCTTCGACATAGGACCCATAGGTCACGAGGAAGTTGTTGGTCAAAATTTCCTTATCTGGATGGATTAGGTTCACCAATTCGGTTGCTTCGTATACGGTAAAAGGCTCTTCTAAGAGATGGAGGAAAGTCGGATTCCAAGTTAAGCGCCCTTGGATCCGCTTGATGGATTCTTGCACAATCTCATAGTGGTCAAAGGCAAAATCTTCAGCTGCCAAGACACGACCATCTAGGGAACATTCCCCTTGTTTGAAGTCCACATCGAGGAAGAGAACTTCTTTGGCATCATCTCCAGCTCGGACCATATCTACCGCTTCAGCTGGCAAATAAACCAAGTGAGCAATGGTAATGACCCAACCCCGAGGGTCCCGACCAGGAGTAGAAACTGTCATTAACTGCTCTACCTTTTGAGGCGTTAATTCTAGTCCAACTTCTTCTTGAACCTCTCGGATACAAGCTTGAATAGCGTCTTCATGCTTTTGCAAGAACCCCCCCACCAAGGCTACCCGATGCTGACAAGGATGCGTTTTCCGGCGAATCACCAAGAGCTTCAAGCGCCCCTCCACAAAGCAGTAGGCCACCATATCCGCTGTCACACTTGGATTTTCATAGGTAGGGTAATCCTGCTCCTTGTACCAGCGGAGGAATTCTTCCTCACTGACGACCCTTTCGTAGTATTCCTTTTCGTTCATTCCTTCCGGAATGCTTGTTGCTGTCATTTAAGCAACCTCCTTTTTCACTGCTTTACTCCACTGATACCAACCGACAAGACTGTTAAGGGTATAGACCCAGTACATGCCTTGAATATGGATGCTCTTTCCCCACCAGAGGTAGATACTGAAGAGGTTGGTCGCAATCCAGAAAATCCATTGTTCGCGATAGAGACCGGTCATGAGAAGCTGTCCGACACCATTGGTCGCATCTGTTATACTATCACGGAAAGGGCGAGCACTGTGGATGCTTTTATAGGCGTATCCCATCCCGATCCAAATCAGAGCTGTTAGGACCAAATACTTGATCCATTCCATTAGCGTTAATTTCTTGGCCTCAAAGTGAGATTCTTCTGCATCCCCCTGGTCATTGATCCGATTTGACAACCAAACATAGAGACCAATTGGTTGCATCACGAAGAAGTACAGGGTCGTCAAAACTTCTCCATAGAAGTTTTTGTTCAAGGCTAGGACGAGGTAAATCGCTGAGTTCACTGCTCCAAAGAGATAGTTACTAGCCCGACCTTCTGCTACTAGTATAACACAAACGATTCCTGTCCAGGAGGCAAAGAGCCCTAACCAATCGTGACTTGCTTCCTGATTGGTAAACTCTAGGACAAAGGGCACGCTAGATAAAGCAAGCAAATAGAGCCATTGTGTCAGAGTGCGACCTGCAAATAGGTCTTGCCAAAGGAGTTTCATAATTCCTACGAAGCCACGTTTGCCAGCTTCTCGATGGACATTTTTTAAATGCTCCCCAAATGTTTGAATTTTTTCTTGTAGTCGTTTCATGCTGTTTCTCCTTTAATCAGCTTGATAAATCGTATCGATGACACGCTTTGCTTCTTCGTAATTCCCCAAGTAGTCTTGCCCGAGATAGGCTGTTGGGATATCTGCGAGGTATTGGTGGCGGAGGTGATCCAGGTGATTTGAAAAACTGGTGCGAATTTCATCATCTGCCATGGTCATATCACGGAAGCCATCATTGACATAGGATCCAATGGGTTGGACAAATAAGATCAAATCCCATTTTTCCTTAGCGAGGATACTAACGAATAGGTTATCAAAGGTATCCGTCATACTGGTCTCTTGGCCTTCTACTTCCATATAGTAGTCGTAATAGCCCTTGGTCACTAGCGAATTCGTATCCGCAATCACTAGCCCTCGATTGGCACTACTATCGATTAATTTTGAGGTTTGATCGTATTGTCCGAGTAGGAGATAATAATAGTCCTTGGGGGTCAGCTCATCATCCCGTACATTGTTTCTGATCTGGTACTCGCGAGCATATTCTAAGCTCACTGGCGCATCATAGAAGCGGGCCAAATCTTTTGCCAAGGTCGTCTTCCCGTTACTAGCACTCCCCATAATGAGGACCTTTTTGGTAAACTGACGACGGAAGGGTTGCGCAATGTATTTCCAATACTTGCTGGGATTTTCCCGGATAAGGGTTCCTGAGATGCCAAACTGGCGCTCCTGTAAGTGCGCTTGAAAGCCTCTCGCTTCAAGTTCCTCTTGATACGTTTTTTCCCCAACATAGAAGATGAGCTCTTCTCTCTCAGCATCATATTGAATGGTTTCTAAGGCTGTTTTCAACCAAGGCTCCCATCCTAATGGATAGCGAGGAAGTTCTGTCTCGTCTAATTTATAAATTTGGGTGAGTTCATCATTTGAAAAACCTTCTCGAATATAGCGAAAACGTTTCTGCAAAGGAAGACCAACTTCTTCTCCTCGGTCACCTTTGTAACCAGAGACAATCACACAAACGCGGTCACATTGGCGTTTTGCCCGTTGAATTAAATCAATATGCCCTTGATGAAGGGGGGCAAACGTTCCAAATACTACTGCCACTTTTTCTTTCATCTAACTGGCTCCTTTATCATAATGTCAAAACATGTTTTGCTTATGATTTTATTATAAACTATAATTTCAATCTGTCAATACCTTTTTATAAAAAAATATATTTTTATAAAATAAAAATTAAAAAGATTCAACTCTGTATGTTATTATACAGAATTGAATCTTTGATTTCAATCATTTTTTAAATTTTCTCAGTGGCGAGCCATTATTCCCGAACCAAGGCATGCGCATGGCCATTTTCTGTCACTTGAACACTTGCCACTTGACCATCTTGACCGACAACTATATCCAGGCTAGCTGCAGATCCATCTTGGGTGGAAATCAAGCCAGCATGGTAATGACCTTGATCCAAGTTGTATTCATAGCTTCCAATTGTATAGCCAACTGCATCGCCACCAGGAGTTTGAATGGTTACTTTTCCACCCTGTCCGATGCTTACGCCTGTATCGCGACCGTCGGTCCAACTACCTATTGCTCCAGAATAATCCCCTGAGGCATAAGCTAATACACCTTTATAGCGTGGGTTCTCTGTCTTAGAGGCTTGTTCTTTGGCAGTCGTGCGACCTTCTTCCAAGCTAGGTAGTTTTGGTTTTTCAGGTGCTGGAGTCACTGCTGGTTTTGTTTCTTTGGAAGGAGTTGGAACCAGGCCTTGACTGACTTCTGGAACTCTTGGTGTCACTGGAGTTGACGGATTCTCTTGGCTCGCTTGTGTTTCGCTCGAAGCGATGGCAGGAGATTGTGCAACTTCTGTGCTTTGTGTGGTTTTGCTTGTGGTCTTTTTCTCTTCTTTTTTACTTGTAGAGCTTTGTTTCACTTGCGCAATTTTACTAGTTGAAGATGGACTGGTTTCCTTTTTCTTTTCTGATCCACAGCCGCTTAAGAGAAGAACAGCTGTTAGAGCAAGGGTAGATAGACTAAACAAGGTTCCTTTCGTTTTCATGGCAATACCTCTCTTTTGTAACATTTGTTACATTTCGTAATATAGTTGTAACATTAATCTATAGGGAAGTCAAGAGGATTTGCAAGTCTTATAAAAAATAGAAACTAGTTTCAAAAAAAGAGTGAACAAATGGAGCCCTACTCCAAGCATTCACTCTCTTTCTTATTGATAAACTTCTTGATAAAATTCGATGGTATCTCCATCTTGGACAGTAGTTTCTGCTGCCCCTTTTGGTGCCATCTCTCCATTGATTTTGTACATCCAATAGAGTCCCTTGCTTTCATCCTGGGCTACGCCATCGATTGAGGTGATGAGGCCACTCTTCTCCTCAATCTTGTAGTTAGCTTTCAGGACTTCCATCAGGTTGGCTTTTTCAGCAACCTTTAAGGTCTTGCTTTGAGCTTCTTGCCCTTCAGGGGCGATACTGACCGTAATGGTAATTTGTTTTTCTTTCGCTACTTGTGAGCTAGAAGCTGAGCTTTCCGTAGTCGATGATTTGCTTTGTCCGCAACTGACCAATACAAGAGCTGCTAGGACAGCAAAGAAGCTATAAAGTGTTTTTTTCATGATACAATCTCCTAAATACTACATAAAGTAGAGGGTAAAAACAGGCGGTGGAAAGGGCGTGAGCCAGGTTAAAGCTAAAGCCATTCACCAGGGCATAGGTCCACCAAGGCATGTGGTAGAGGACAGCATAAAGACTGTCAATCACTATCCCGTAGAGAAAGGATAAGATGCCGACTACCAGAGTTTGGACTTGCAAAGACAAGTGGCGGTAAAGCCCCCGCCAAAGAGTCAAGAGGAGGCCAAAGGCCAGTATCTGAGCGACCACCACTGGGCTCATCCCCAAGAGAAAAGCCGAGGTAAACATGGTGACCGCCATCACCAAACAGGCAAATTGCCAATCTTCAAATAGCACCAGTAAAAAGAAAATGGCACTAATGGGTTGGACATTGGGCAAGAAGGCAAAGGCTTGTCTCAATACCACACAGAGGGCTGCTAAGAGGGTGATTCGGGTCAAGCGTTTGAGAGGCACTGCATATCCTCCTAGTCAATCGTAAAGTTAAGCTGACCAGACTTAACACCTACCTTGAGGGTTTGCCCTTCAGCCACTTCTCCTCTCAAGAGGATCTCTGCCAAGTAGTCTTCCACCTGGGTCTGGATGGTCCGGCGCAAAGGACGTGCTCCCATCTCTGGATCATATCCGTGAGTCGCCAGCCATTTAAGAGCAGACGCTTGGAATTTCAGAGTAATGCCCTTCTCTGCTAGAGATTGAACCAGCGGTTTCACCATAATCTTGACAATCTCATGCATTTGGTCACTGGTCAAGCTATGGAAGACAACCTTCTCATCAATCCGGTTGATAAACTCTGGTCGATAGGTCTTCTTCAACTCTTCAAAGATGCGTTTCTCCATATTGGCTTGGTCAAAGCGAATATCCTTGGCGCCAAAGCCAACTGTCTTATCATCTCGTAAAGCGGTAGCTCCCAAGTTTGAGGTCATGATTATAATCGTATTAGAGAAGTCCACCTTGCGTCCCTTGCTGTCGGTCAAGACACCGTCATCCAAGACTTGCAAGAGAACATTAAAGATATCTGGATGGGCTTTTTCCACCTCATCAAACAAGAGGACTGAATAAGGTTTGTTGCGGACTTTTTCCGTCAACTCGCCCCCTTCTTCATAACCGACATAGCCTGGAGGGGCACCGTTGAGACGACTGGCCGCAAATTTCTCCATATATTCACTCATGTCAAAGCGGATCAAAGCAGACTCATCATCAAAGAGGACCTCTGCAAGGGCCTTGGCAAGCTCGGTTTTCCCGACCCCAGTCGGACCGAGGAAGAGGAAGGAACCAATCGGCCGCTTGTGAGACCGAATTCCCGACTGATTACGACGGATCGCTCGGCTGATACTTGAGACAGCCTGATCCTGACCGATCACGCGCTTATGAAGTTCTGCTTCCAATTCAAGGTATTTCTTAGCCGCTGTTTGGGTTAGTTTCTCCACAGGAATGCCTGACAATTGACTGAGCGTCTTCAGGATATCCTCTTCCTTGACTTCTAGCTGGTAGCCTTTTGGACTGGCATCTTCTTTTAGCAACTGAGCAACTTTTTTCCACTGCCCCTTGAGCAAGGCTTGATCAGCAGCTGTCAAGTCGGACTGAAGACCGGCTTGAGGCCCCTCATTTTGCACGGTCGCTGCTGCTTCATCCAAGAGGTCAATGGCGGAGTCAGGCAAGAGGCGACTGGTCAAATAACGATTGGCATAGACAACAGCTGTCTCAATAGCCGCATCCGTAATATGGACGCGGTGGTGACGTTCATAGGTCTTCTTGAGCCCTTGCAAAATCGCGATGCTATCTGCAACAGAGGGTTGCTCAATCAAGACCTTGGCAAAGCGGCGTGACAGAGCAGCGTCTTTTTCAATGTGTTTTTGGTATTCTTCTTGCGTGGTCGCTCCTACGGTCCGCAAGGTGCCGCGAGCCAAGGCAGGCTTCAAGATATTGGCCGCATCCAAGGTAGAGTCAATCCCAGAGCCAGATCCCATAATGGTATGGAGCTCATCGATGAAGAGGATAACATGGCCATCTTCTTCAATATCATTGATGATGTTGTTCATCCGCTCTTCAAAATCTCCACGGAACCGCGTCCCTGCGACAACATTCATCAAGTCCAACTCTAAGACCCGCATCTTAGCCAGCTCCGTCGGGACATCTCCACTGGCAATCCGTTGGGCCAAGCCCAAAGCCAGAGCAGTCTTTCCGACACCGGCATCACCGACCAGGACCGGGTTATTTTTCGTTTTGCGGCTCAAAATCTGAATCATCCGCGAGATTTCTTGACCCCGACCAATCACCGGTTCCAAACTGCCATTGCGAGCCATTTCTGTCAGATCTCGGGTGTAGTCTTCCAAACCACCGCTGGTAGAGGCTGGCATGCCCATCATATTTCCCATGGTTTGACGATTGGGTTGCTGGGCCCGATAGAGAGAACGAATGGCCTTGACAGCTTCCTTGTCCCAACCTGCTCGTTGTTCCAAGCTCTTACGAAGCTCGACGATTTTAATGCCCTCTTCCTGATCATCATAGCGGAAGCCGACATACTCCAATACTTGAGAAGCCAAGGTCCCCCGCTCTAATAGAAGCGCCAAGAGGACATGCTCTGTTCCAAGACTTTTGGCATGGACTGCCTGGGCAATCTCTTGGGAACGTTTCATGATTTCTTCGACACGGAAAGAAAAAGGAAATACCTCATAGCGGCCATCCCGTTGGTAGACTTGACCCGTAATGTGCTCAGCCGCATCTTGAAAATCATCAATCTGCATAGGATAGTCACTTAAGACGGAACCAGCTACACTATAAGGATTATTGGCTAGGGCCACTAGGATATGCCAGGTATCTAGCGTTTGGGACTCAAAATGACCCGCCAAGATTTGAGCGGCTTCAATCGTTTCTAATAGGGCTTTTGAATAGTTCATAAGGAGATTACATTCCCTTTCTATCGACTTGTTGGATAATTTTTCGTAGGATATTGGCTCGTAAGCGATGGGCTTCACTTCCCAGAACCTCGTCTGTCGTCGTCACTGACAAAAGCTCTGCCTCTCTCTTTGTAAGGAGTTTTTCTTCAAATAGCATTTGAAGGATATCGCCAAAAACAGTCTGACTGATTTGTTCTCTGATGCTTGCGCCAAGCTCTTTTAGCATCTGGTGTTGATCTGAAAATTGGACCTTGCCAATCCGGATATAACCGCCACCTCCACGCTTGCTCTCTACGATATAGCCTCGACTTTCGGTGAAGCGGGTTTTGATCACATAATTGATTTGACTAGGAACAACTTGGAAGACATCCGCTAATTCGCTTCTCTTGAGCTCTGCGATGCCTGCTTGGGCCAGTAGCGACTTGATATAGGCCTCAATGCTATCTGATGTATTTTTACTTGCCATGATGCTCCTTTCTGACGTTTTCATTCTAGATAAGTTCTCTGCTTTTCAGAGAATCAAAAATGGTCTCACCATCCATGATGTTATTCTTGACCTTATCTGACTATTATACAATTTTTACGCCTGTAAATAAAGCAAAGACTACGTCGAGATGGAATCGGAGGGCCCTTGTTGGTAGCCAGAAGGAGGCCAAAAAAGAGGCTAGCTATTGCTAACCTCTTGTAGAAGGGACTTTAGGATTTCCTACGAGCGTATTTCACTCTTCCGCCTAAGAAGCCTAAGCCGAGTAGTCCGATCCAAGCTAAGAAACTTGCCTTCTCTGATCCTGTCTGTGGCAGTTTTTCTTTCGACTGCACAGCATCTGGATTTACGGCTTCTGATGTAGACACAGGAGAAAGAGGAGTCGCATTTAGCGCCGTCGGTGTCAACATCCGAGAAATTCCACTTTCTTTTTTGTCTTCTAGCGGAAGCAACGGTTTCGTTTCTTGTGAGTCTTCACTTGGACTTGTTGGTAGCGGCACATCCGGAATAATTGGATTTTCTTCTACCACTCCTGTTCCGACTTCTGTTATCTGGTCCTGGGCTTCTACTTCGACAAAGGCATCGACTTCTGTCCGAATTTCTTTGCCTTCTTCTTGTCGAACCTCGATTAACTTCAACCGGCGTCCAACCTTCCCTGCTTGAAGGATCCGGCTTTCGCCCTTGGCCAAGTCCTTGTTTTCACGCGTTTGACTCTCAAATGGAATCTCCTCCGCTTCGATGAGCAGTTCTGGCTTTTCAAGAATCAAATCCCGAACACCTTCGTCTGGGCGTGTCTGCGTCAACGGTTCATAATTGTGAGCATCTTCTAAGATGGTTTTAAGGGCTTCCACTTGATTCGCTGCAACAACCAAATCTGGTCGCTCTTGATTCAACAACTGAGTCAATTCAGTCAATTGATGTTGAATAGTCGGTTTGAGGGCTGCTTTCAAGCGATCGAGAGAAGTAGCCTTGATCTTTTCTACTCCTTCTTTGATAATCTGTTGTAGCTCTTCTTGACTGAGCAACTGACTATCTTTTCCTGATAGGACAAACCGGTCTACCTGGATGGCTCTAGATGACTGAGGATCATTGAGGGCTGGATCTAGGTGCAAGCGTAGCTGGTGGTAGCCTTTTGCTAGACCTTGCAGATTGACCAAACTCTGATCGAGCTTGCGTTGGTCTCCATAGCCACTGAAGTAATGATCGCCTTCAATCTCATAATCATGACCACGTCCTTCTTCAAAGGCGATTTCTTTTCCGTCTAGGGTGACGCTGTAGAGACCATGGCTTGGATCAACCACTCCTCGAACCTCCACACCAGTTCCCTTAAAGGTGATGGTCACATCAATGTGTTTCTTGCCTTCCTCATCGGTCACTTGGTTAAAACTCGACCAAGATTCTGTGCCATTTGAGAAATTTTGATTGTCTGTCTCATGATGCCAGCCTTGGCTGTAGTACAGTTTTGGATTTTGGTCGTCCACTTCTTTACGATTTTCTGGAAGCAGGTCCTCGTTCATCACTTGGACTGTCAGCTCTGGAATAAAGCCGACCAGGCTTCCTTGATCCGGATGCAACAATTTGACCTTAAAGTCATAGACATCTGTCGCCTTGCCTGCAAAATCAAGGGTTGGGACTTGGACTGTTTTTTCTGTCTCTCCATCTGCAAACTCGAGAGTGACATTGGTATCTTTATAAACCTTGCCATGAACCCCTGTTCCTGGTTCTGTGATTAATTTAAGACTGGCACTTCCTTTAGAGCCACCCTTTCTCTTGACAACGACTTGCGCTGGGTCGCCTTTCTTAACGGCTAGGGTTGGCTGGGCAAACTCAAAGAGACCCTTTTCTTGGTTATTGAGGGCATAAATCCCTTCCGTTGCGATCGCATCTCCCTTGCTATTGACCAAGGTCAAAGTATGGGCTCCTGCTTTCAAATCCGGTGTTTCATAAACCTTTTGGCTGCGTTTGCGGGTTGGACTTTGGGTATTAACCGTCGCTAGTTTTTGGCCATCGACATAGACATCCATTTCCCCATGACCAGGGTCTACGGTTGCGACCACATAGGCTTTGGTCCCTTCGAACTGATAGGTTGCAGAAGCTCCCTTTTCCTTGGTCCACATAGAGGTGCCTCGAACGCCTTCTCCCTCTTCATTCCATTGGCTATTGGCACGGTCAGCAGTCCGGTCAGAATGATAGGCCAAACCAAGCGGATAGCCATCGGTTTCTTCAATGCTAGATGGCGTCTTATAGACAGAGACGCCGTTCAAGATTGGAGTGGCTTGGGCATCGGTGATGGACACCCGGAGGTAGCGACTATCAACTGGTTGACCTTTGATCAAACGGCGGTATCCAACGGTTGAACCAGCACCAAAAGGAACCCATTGCCCATTCACCGCTACATCGATGGTGAAACCGGAAATCCGTTGGCCTTTCTCGATGGTTTCTTTGAGCTCTACCACATCAAAATGTTGCTCTTTTCCAAGATCGAGGACAAAAGATCCGGTCTTGGCATCATCGGCAGGTGCCCAACTGGTCTTCTCATCTCCATCCGTCAAATGGCTGGCTGAGTAATGAGAATTGCGCCGTGTCGAGTCAGCTTCTACCAAAGCGCCCGCCGCATAGTCCACGCTGTAGAGTTGGTCCAAAGTCTGGCGGAATTCTTTCAAACGGGCCACATCGGCATCCGCAAATTTCCCATCTTGATTCGGTGGAATATTAAGCAAAAGCGGGGTTCCACGGCCGACCGATTTGAAGTAAATGTCCATCAATTCGCGCAAGGACTTAGGCTCTTGGTTGTCATGGTAGAACCAGCCGGAGCGAATAGAAACATCCGCTTCTCCCACTGAGTATTGCTTCCCTTCTGGATCCCCGTGATTGAGGTAACTATTAGATGGATTGTTACGAATCTTATCTGGATTGACCTTATGCCAAACTGGATCTCCAGCGATCCCCTTCTCATTTCCGATCCAACGAACATTGGTGGGCTCAGCCGAGAAGATGGCAATGTCCCCTTGGGCCTTACGAATGGCATCAAACCACTTGTCGAAGGTATAGGTGACTTTTTGAGCCCCATCGCCCCGCGCTCCATCCATCCAGACTTCTACGAACTTGCCCTTGTTACCATATTTTGGATCTTCAAGGATTTCTTTGAGCTGGTTGAGATAGTATTCGTTGTATTGGTCCTCTGTATCCACATGGTAGAGCGGGCTGTGAGCATCCCAAGGCGAGAGGTAGACCCCCATATCCATGTCATACTTGCTGGCAGAAGCAGAAACCTCGGCTAGGATATCGCCTTTCCCTTCCTTCCAACCACTTTTGGCAATGGTATGGTCGGTGTATTTAGAAGGGTACAAGAGGAAGCCATCGTGGTGCTTGACGACCATGATGGTCCGTTTGAAACCAGCATCCTTCAGGGTTTTGATCCACTGATCGGTATCCAGATGCTCTGGATAGAAATAATAAGGATCTTCTTGCCCATCTCCCCACTCACGATCGTAATAAGTATTCATCCCAAAGTGGATGAAGGCTGCTAGTTCTTCGCGGTGATATTGCATTTGGGCCTTACTTGGAAGCGGTCCGTAATCCGCAATCTCAGGCTCCTCATCTAGAGAAGTGGCTGGTTGGGTTGCTTCTGTCCCTTGGCTGACTGCTCGGCTTTCTTTCTCACTCGTTACGGGTGAGGAATGTTCTGATTCTTCTTGGTGCTCTTTCACAGCTGTTTCCTCCTCCCCTTGATGTTCGACATCACTTGTGTCGACTCGTTCTTCACGAGTCTCACTCCTCTCAGCTTGTTCCTCTGCATAACTGGTAGTGACTCCTAAAAAACAAGTCGCTACCACTACGGAGCAAACCCCTACTGAGAGTTTGCGAATGCCAAATCGATTTCTCTGATCAAATAATCTTTTTCCCATATTCCATTCCTTTATGTCATCAGGTAAAGAGGGTGGAGACTCCCCCATCCTCTTTCTGTTACCTGTGAATTTTTCACCGTATGTTTACTGATTTATCCAGCTTTTTTACTTGGCCTTATCGGCTCTTTTTTTCTTATCATCCAGCACAGCACCAGCAAGTCCTGCTGCTAGGATTCCTGCTACAAGGCTTGCGACGCTTTCTTCCGTTCCCGTATTTGGTAATCTACCTTCGGAAACTGAAGTTACTGAAACTGCTGGTGTTTGAGCTATTTTCTCGACTTCCTTCCCTGCTGAAACGATTCCTTTCTGACTGACAGGGTCCACCCCAACAGATGACTTAGAAGTTTCTGCTAGCTCTGGTCTTTCTGAGGCATGAGGATGTTCTGAGTTCGGAAGCGGTTGTGGCTCTGGTTGTGGTTGTAGTTGTGGCTGCAGCTCTGGCTCTGGTTGCGGCTGTGGTTGTGGTTGTGGCTGTGGTGTTGGCTTGTCACTTGGATTTTCCGTTGGAACTTCCTTGGTGCCGACTTCTGTGATCTCTGCTACCGGTTCCACCTCGACAAAAGCATCGACTTCCTTACGTGTTTCCACTCCGTTTTCTTGTGATACTTCTACAAGATGGAGCTTGCGTCCTGCTTGGCCTTCTTGCACAAGCTTCTTCTCACCTTTCGGCAAGCTATCATTTGGACGTTCTTCATGCGCAAAATCAAGTCCCTCTGCCTCAATGATAAGTTCTGGCTTCGTATGAACCAGATTCTTAACCCCTTCTTCAGGAATGGCCGAGCCTGTAGGTGCTTTTGCGGATAGAGAAAGTTGATATACTTTTTCGAGCTTGCCATCTTCTGAGACAACCTTGACAAGAACCGGAGCATTGGCACTTTTAGCATCCACGACCGTAACGGCTGTTCCATTCTTGCCTTGTGCTGAAACGATTGGACGTTCTCCCTCATACTCTAGATGATAATCTGTCACATCTGCTTTAAAACCTTCTAGGTCTTTGCCATTCACTTGGATCGTGACATCAGTTGTTGCCTGGGCCTCTTCTGTTGGGGCATAGGCGCTCAATTCAACGATTCCGATTCCTTTAAGATTTTCATCACGGACCATTCTTAAACGGATGGCTTTGGTTCTGGTTTCGTTGAAGCTGAGGTTAGAGATATAACCAGGCTCAAAGGCATAATCCAAGCTGTAAGGAATTTCTTCCCAGTTAGAGGCCTGGTTAAATGGATGATCTGGAAGATTCTTCAGATTGCCATAATCATCCGGAACATCAAAGTCTGGACCAATGTAGCGTTCAAGAACCGTTTTCGTTGGCAGACCTGTTTCCTGATCTGCAAAGAAATCGACTGCTACTTTATTGACTAAGCGCTCTGTTACTTGACCATTTTTCTTGAAAATGAGACCAGCAAACACTTCGGTTTGATCTGGCTCTCTCTTCCAGTTGGTCCAACGGTAGTACTCGTTGTAGCCACCATCATTGATGTAATCGATATAGTCGATTTGATTTGGATCGAGATCGTTGGTTTCACTAGCAAATGCTCTGGTATCCTCTGCATTGTAGTCACGGTTCACAGAGAGGATTTCTCCTGTCTTTTCTGACACCCGGACGGTCAGCTGAGCTGTCAGATCATAACCGAGGACCTTTCCTTCTAACGTGAAGTTGCCTTCATGAGAAAGTGCATCAGCTGGGATAGCCTGCCAGTCCACCGTCAGTTCCTTGCGTTCATAACCTGTGTCCCCTTTGAAGTAGACACCTACTGTAGATGGTAGAACCAGATCTTGACCGACTTTGACAAAACGTCTGCCTGCTTCTACTGCTACTGGGGTAGCTTGTTTCAGTTTTTCTGCATCACTTGTGAGATGGAGGCGGTATTCTTGTAAGATAGTACCATCTTCTGCTTTATGGATGACACGGATTGGCTCACCTTCATGGACGCTTGGCACAACCGTTGCAAGACCGTGATGGCTAGCCGTCGCTTCCACTTGTGGATAAGCCCGATCACGCGCATCGATGTAGTAATCGGTCACACTTGGATTAACTCCTGGTAAAACCTCACCGTTGACACGAATGGTCACCTGGCTCTTTTCTTCTGCCGCAACCTTATTGGCAAATACCTGAATCTCTGAAATAGAGCTTCCACGTTTGCCTTCTGGTGTCTTCATACGGATACGAACAGCATAGGTGTCGACTTTATCAAAACTGAAATGATTCATCTTGCCAGCTGCTACCGGTTCTTCAACGGTTAGGTTGCTGACTTCTTTCCAGTTGGCTGGATTGTTAAATGGATGGTCTGTTTCGTCTTTGACGCGATTTGGATTGCTTGGAACAGTTGGGATTTGTTCCCCTGTATAGTACTCAATCACATATTCACTTGGAGCCCCAACGCCGTGGTCTTCGTGGAAACCAACATGGAGGTTGTCCACTGCTCGCTTGGTCAAGATACCAGAATCCCCAAACAAGATACCAACAGAATCTTCCGCATTGTCACGGCCCCAGTTGGTCCAACGGTTAGCTGGAGCATCGGTAAAGGAGATGACCTTATCATTGACCTTAGCAACTGGATCCGCATCGTTAGAGTCACTTGCAAAAGCGAGTGGCAAGACTGATCCTGTCCATTGCTCAGCTACATTGGCTCCCTTGACTGTGGTGCTAGAAACACGAATATGAAGACGTGTTGGAAGGTTGGTTCCTTCTACACGGCCTGCTATGACAACTTCTCCTTCTTGGGCCAAGAGTTGCGGATCGACCGCATCCCAGGCCACCTTGGCAGCATAGGTCTTGCCATTGGAGTGATAAGTCCGCACGCTTTCTGGAAGGGCTGGTTTTTCACCAACTGGCGTTGTCGTGCTGACTTCTTCTACAGCGATAATGCCTTCAACGGTGACTTGAGCTTGGGCTTCTTTTTCCACACCCTCTACATGACCTGTGACTGTAAAGCTATGGTAATCCTTGACTTGATCTGCTGCCACGGTATCCCAGGTCACACGTTTTTCTTTCGGGAATCCCTTATCATACTCGACCAAGACGGTCTCTGGAAGAGCTGGCAAAACGTTTCGATCGGTGCTGATCCGTACAGGACGCACCTTGACAACCGTCTTTTCTTCAGGATTTGGCGTGATGGTAAAGGTGACTTCTCCCGTTTGTCCTTGGAAGCTAGCTTGTAAATGAACCAATCCTGCTTCTCGCAATTCCAAACCTTTATTGGTTGCGACTGCTTTTCCTTGACTTCCCGCTGCTGTTGCCACATCGATTTGATCTGCTTTGAGACTTGCCTGGCTACCATCTTGGTAATGAGCAATGACTTCAAGTAGTACTGTTTGGTCTTCCTTGAGTTCTTGCCCTTCTGGCAGACGCAATTCTAAACGTTGGATCTGTGGACTTTCTTCTTGGAATTGGACCACATAGGTCTGTACAGCTCCCGTATCCTTAGCGGTAACATAGATTTGAGCTTTCAAACCATTTTCACGGCTAGCTTGTAGTACCGTCACTTGGGCATTTTCTGCACTTGCTGTGACTTGACCTGGCTCTTGCCCATAAGCGAGGGAACGGAAAATGGTATGGTTGCCACTACCAAATTTTGGAAGGGCTACCCCATCTAGCTGAACCGTTGGTTTCTTAGCCTTGGCTACATCTCCTCCTGCAACCACTAGCGTCGCTTGGACCGTTTCCCCATTGCCTAGGAGACCTGTCGCCTTCAAGCGAGCACCTGGTGTGGACAACTGATCTTCTTGACCAGCTTCCAAGGTCCATTGATCAACTTCATAGCTAACTGTCCGGCCATCTGTGAAGACCAATTGCACTGTCTTATCCACTGTCGTTAGATCTGCTCCCTGTGGGATTTGTTTGATAACTGGAAGGACTTGCTCCACACCGATCACATCGACCAGAGCTTCGACCGTCCGTCCTTGAACATGACCTGTCACCCGGACTTGGCCAGCACGACTATAGTCTGCTGCATCCCATTCGACGGCTTCTTCTTGGGCCTTGCCATCACTATAGACGACAGATACGTGACTTGGAAGTTCAGGATTTTGTCCCAAGTACACTTGAGTTCGAACCGGTTCGACCCCCAAGACAGAGCGTTCTTCCTGGTCCTTCTTACCAGTAAAGAGGCTAACTTGGTCTGACTGCAAGCGGTCTGAGTCTGCATACAGGGTAAAGGCACCTGCTTGCTCAGTCGATTTGACAATGACAACCCCTTTGCCGTTAAAGGCCCGACGTTGCCATGAGCCATCTTCCTGCGCTTTGTAGCGTTCCCGGCTGGCTTGTTCCCCGTTATCGACACCGACAATTTGACCTTGCCCATGCAGATGGAAATGCACCAAGTTATTGGCAGTTGGGACCACACGACCTTCTTCATCGACGATTTCATAGGTAATATAGGTCAGATCCTTGCCGTCTGCTGCAATCGCGTGTTCTTCTTTCAATAGACGAACACCGGCTGGCTTCCCAGCTGTCTCGATCTGATCACGGGCGATCACTTCGCCTGCTTCGTTGCGCGCAATAGCTTCCACTTTACCTGGTACATAAGGAACCAACCACTCTAGATAGAGTTCATCCGGATTTGCCCCTTCTTGGTAGGTCCGGCCATCTGCTGTGGTCTTCTTGGTAAAGGTCTTGACCCCTTGTGATTCCCCATTGACAATCAATTCCACACTGTGGGCATTAGAGAAGGACCGAACAGGGATCCGACCTTCTTCATCCATGACACGATTGGCCAATTCTGGATTTTCCCAGTTCCAATGCGGTAAGAGATGGACCATTGGATGTTTCTCAGCTGACAACCATTGACTTTGGTACAGGTAAAAATCATTCTTCGGAAGGCCGGCAGTATCGACAATACCGAAATAAGAACTTTTCACAGGTGTGTCATTTTGGTTGTGCCATGGTGTTGGCTCACCGATATAGTCGGTACCTGTCCAGATAAATTGCCCTGCATAGCCGGCATGATCGCGGTCAAAGGTCCAAGAGGCTGTCGCTGTCCGACCCCAACCAACCCGGTCATTGCCGTAGTCTGATTGTTCATAGTGGCGGTCTTCTTGGTTGCTTCCGACCCATTCTCTTTCAGGGTGGTAGTAAGAGCCCCGTGTCCGCGTCGCAGAAGAGGTTTCAGAACCATAAATGAGCCAGTTTGGGTGTTTAGCTCGTAGGCTTTCATAGTTGGCCTCTGAATAGTTAAATCCAACTGCATCGAGCTCTGCCGCTACCTTTTCATGCCCTCCTGATCCATCACCAAAGCGGAATTTATCAGCTCCCATGGTGACATAGCGAGTTGCGTCCACTTCCTTGATGGTCTTTACGAGACGACGAACGGTTGCGACAGACTTATCAGATCCATCTGCCTCACCGATTTCGTTACCGATTGACCACATCACAATAGAAGGATTGTTCTTGCCTCGCTCTACCATGGTTCGAAGGTCATAGTCAGACCACTTATCCCCTTTACGAGCTTCTGGATGCGTTGCATCCTTTTCAAAGAATCGACCGTAATCGTATTGTTTCTTACCACCATACCAAGTATCAAAAGCTTCTTCTTGGACCATCAAGCCCAACTCGGCCGCAATTTGCAAGGTTTGTTCACTGGCTGGGTTGTGGGTCGTCCGGATGGCATTGACTCCCATGTCCTTCATCTGTTTGAGGCGACGGTATTCAGCCTTGTAATTTTCCTCAGCTCCGAGAGCCCCATGGTCATGGTGAAGGGAAACACCGTGGAATTTCGTAGCCACTCCGTTAAGGAAGAAGCCCCCTTCTGGTGTCCAGTTCAGATAGCGGTAGCCAAAGCGTTCCTTTTGCACATCGACCAACTGCGAATCCCGATAGACCCGCGTATACAGCGTATAGAGAGCTGGGTTATTGGTCTTCACATCCCAGAGGGTCGGTTTTTCAACATGAAGAGTATGAGACAGGTTGATCTCTTGACCAGCCAAAACGGATTGAACTTCACTACGTACCTTTTCACTGACCACTTGACCATTTTGATCGACGATTTCGTATTCTGCATAAATACTATGGGCTTGATCATCTTGGTTAACAATACGACTCTTCACAAGAGTATCGACTGCCCCATTCTGTTGTTCTTCTAATTTTGAACTCGTGATGGTGGTCCCATACTTAGCCACATGAACCTTGTCCGTCACACTGAGTTTGACATCACGATAGATCCCACTTCCAGAATACCAACGACTACTTGGTTGTTGGTTGACTACATGAACCGCGATGGTATTTTCACTTCCATCCGCATTCAAATAAGGAGTAATATCATAAGAAAAAGCATTGTAGCCATTTGGATAATGACCAACAAATTGCCCATTTACATAGACTTTCGAATCCATGTAAACTCCACCAAATTCCAAACGCACCTTCTTATCGAGGTCCTTGTCTTCCAAACGGAAGGTCTTGCGATACCAAGCATCCCCACCGTTTAATTGTCCCCCTTCATTTTGAGCCGGAGAGTTGTGATCGAAGTCAAAGAAGATTGACCAATCGTGGGGTAAATCTAATTTTTTCCAGTTTTTAACATCCACCTGGCGACCTTCTGCACCAGGAGCTGCATTTAATTTGAAATACCAGTCCTTGTTAAAGTCTCGTTCGCGATCTTGCACCATGTCCTCCGCTACCTGTTTTTGGTCTTTCGTAGCCTCTTCAGTAGCCCCAGCAGAACGTTCACTTGTTTGAGGTTCCACCTGTGGCTGTTCGACTTCGCTCTCATTTCTTTCAGGAGTAATGACAGCAGGCGCCTCTAAGGTTGTTGAAGCTTTATCACTTGTCACAACCTCTCCATTCGTTACCTCTGACGCTTCCCTTGTGGACGTCATCTCCTCTTCTGTTACAGCTCTTCCTTCTTCTTCTGCCAATACTGATGGAGCTCCAAAAAAAGATACACCGATTAAAACAGAACAAGCTCCAACCGCGAGCTTGCGAATACTAAATACACTGCGCTTTTCAAAAAAAGACTTTCCCATATTTAACCTCCTATTGGGATTTTTTTAAAATGTAAGCGCTTTCTAAAATGCGTTTGCAAATAAAGAAACTCTACATTTTAACTATACCAAAAGTTGAGCCTTTAACAAGAGAACAGGCAAAGAATATATAGTTTGTACTAAAAGAACTATACTTTGTCGAACTGATTCTTATGAGCATAAAATAGGATTGTGTAGAGAATAAATCTCTTTCATATACAAGAAATTGATAAAGAAGATAGTGCTGACGATCATCATTCAGTATAAAAGATTCAAGACCTCCTCTATATCCTGTTTGATTTTTTCTATGCCCTAAAAAGGGATTCTCCTGTCTGAAATAGTTGTCATTCCAGCGGAGATAAGGTAGAATGAAAAGTATGAATTGAAAGGATACCACATGAACTACATTATTACTTTTTTGATCTCCATGATTCCTCTGATAGAACTTCGTGGAGCTGTTCCCTATGCTATCTCTAGCGGAATTCCTCTCTGGCAAGCTCTTTTGATTGGGGTGATTGGAAACATGCTTCCTGTCCCTATTATCTTCTTTTTCGCTCGCCATATCCTGGAGTGGGGAAAAGAAAAACCTGTGATTGGGAATTTCTTTACTTGGTGTCTCAACAAGGGCCATCGTGGAGGTCAAAAATTGGAAGAAGCTGCAGGTGATAAGGGAATCTTTTGGGCCCTACTCCTCTTCGTCGGCATTCCCTTGCCAGGAACTGGAGCCTGGACTGGTACCCTCGCCGCTTCTATTCTAGACTGGGACTTCAAACGGAGCGTTTTAGCGGTCATGTTGGGAGTCATTCTAGCAGGGCTTATCATGGGAACCCTCTCGCTCCTCTTTGGACTCAATACCTTTGCGCATTAAGAAAAAAATAAAAGCATGGTATCAGATTAGGAAATACCTTCTTCGATCCTTTCCTTATGTGAGTACGGACGTCAGCGAACTTCTACGAAGTTCCATGACTTAGTTTTGGATCTAAGGTTCCAAAACTCCCGAGTGCTTGAAACAGCAATGTTTCAAGTACTTTTCTCACGGCGGAAAGCCTCAGTATGTATTTGAATTAATTTTCAGTCAGAATATCTCCGTTATTTTATGAATTCTAAGTTTTTAATAGTTAGAAAATGCCTAAAACAAATGTCTTAGGTATCTTCCTTACAAAAAAAGAGGTTTCCACCGAAACCTCTTTTTTTTATTCTTAGTTGTTAAGAGCTGCTGCCATTGTAGCTGCAACTTCTGCTTCAAAATCATTTGAAGCTTTTTCAATACCTTCACCAACTTCAAAGCGAACGAATTCAACAACTGAAGCATTTACTGATTCAAGGTAAGCTTCCACTGTCTTGCTGTCATCCATGATGTAAACTTGTGCAAGAAGAGTGTAGGCTTGATCAACTTTCGTGTTGTCCAAGAAGAAGCGATCCATTTTACCTGGGATGATTTTATCCCAGATTTTTTCTGGTTTACCTTCAGCTGCCAATTCAGCTTTGATATCTTCTTCAGCTTGAGCGACAACTTCGTCAGTCAATTGAGCTTTAGAACCATACTTCAAGTGTGGAAGAGCTGGTTTACCAACCATTGCACGGCTTTCGTTGTCTTGGTCGATCACGTGGTTCAATTGTGCCAACTCATCTTTCACGAATTGCTCATCCAACTCTTTGTATGAAAGAACAGTTGGTTTCATTGCAGCGATGTGCATTGAAATTTGTTTAGCAAGTGCTTCGTCTCCACCTTCGACAACAGAGATAACACCGATACGTCCACCGTTGTGTTGGTATGCACCGAAGTGTTGTGCATCTGTTTTTTCAAGCAAAGCAAAACGACGGAATGAGATTTTTTCTCCGATTGTAGCTGTTGCAGATACGTATGCTGCTTCAAGAGTTTCACCTGAAGGCATTGTCAAAGCAAGAGCTTCTTCGTTGTTAGCTGGTTTACCTTCAGCGATGACTTTCGCTGTTTCGTTTACCAATTCAACGAATTGAGCGTTTTTCGCAACGAAGTCAGTTTCAGCATTTACTTCAACTACTGCTGCAACGTTACCGTTCACATAAACACCAGTCAAACCTTCAGCGGCAACACGGTCAGCTTTCTTAGCTGCCTTAGCCATACCTTTTTCGCGAAGCAATTCGATTGCTTTTTCGATGTCACCATCAACCTCAACCAAGGCTTTCTTAGCGTCCATGACACCAGCACCAGATTTTTCACGCAACTCTTTAACAAGTTTAGCTGTAATTTCTGCCATTTTGATTCTCCTATATTTTTTTAAAAATAGGAGAGCCGGGCTAAGCCCCGCCCTCCTAGGTAATTACGATTGTAATAATTAAGCGTTGTCGCCTTCTACAACTTCAACGATTTCTTCGATTGAATCTGCTTGAGTTTCAGTTGCTGCCAATTCAGCTTCAACTGATGCAACTGCATCTTCACCTTGACGTCCTTCGATAACAGCGTCAGCCATTTTCGCAGTGATCAATTTAACAGCGCGGATAGCATCATCGTTTGCTGGGATGATTACATCGATATCGTCTGGATCAGTGTTTGTGTCGACCATCGCTACAACTGGGATACCCAATTTCTTAGCTTCTTTAACAGCGATTTGCTCTTTGTGTGGGTCAACAACGTACATTACGTCTGGGATACGAGGCATATCTTCGATACCACCCAAGAATTTTTCAAGACGAGCGCGTTGTTTGTTAAGAAGTGCCACTTCTTTCTTAGGAAGAACATCGAAGATTCCTTCTTCTTCCATGCGTTTGATTTCTTTCAAACGAGCGATACGTTTTTGGATTGTTCCCCAGTTAGTAAGGGTACCACCCAACCAACGGTGGTTGATGTAGTATTGACCTGAACGAACAGCTTCTTCAGCAACAGCTTCAGCAGCTTGTTTCTTAGTACCAACAAACAATACAACTGCGTCGTTTGCAGCAGCATCACGCATGAAGTCATATGCTTGGTCAGCGTATTTTACAGTTTGTTGCAAGTCGATAACGTGGATTCCGTTACGCTCAGTGAAGATGTACTTAGCCATCTTAGGGTTCCAGCGACGAGTTTGGTGACCAAAGTGTACACCAGCCTCAAGAAGTTGTTTCATTGAAATTACTGCCATGAGTAAATTCTCCTTTTTGTTTTTTTCTCCTCTCCCAGACGTCAGCTTGCAACACGACCACAAGGGCAACGGTGCCACAATGGTTCCGGGATGAGTATTTATTGCTTTACGCAACTTTATTAGTATAGCAGATTTAGAAGCTTTTTGCAAGTCATTTGAGAGAAATTCCTAGACTTTCCTGCTTTTCTTCAGGACCTTCCTCCTTCCTTTTATTTTTTCTGCTCGATTCTCATTCTTTCCCTTTCAGAGGACTTTTGTCTGAAATTTTTTCTTGACCTTATCTGATTTTTAAGATAAAATAGAATATGTTGTGGCGGTATAGCCAAGTGGTAAGGCACGGCTCTGCAAAAGCTTGATCGTCGGTTCAAATCCGTCTACCGCCTTCACAAACAAATATCAATGAGCCCAGCAATGGGCTTTTTTGATACATCAGCTTGATGGAATCTCACTTTCGCCCCTTTGTCAGTGATTGTGTTTTCCATTCATGAAAGGAAACGATATTATGAAAAAAGTTACCTTATATGCTCTCAGCATCCTCTCTTTGGCCATGCTCGCTGCTTGCCAACCAGCACAAGAAGAGACTCACCAAAGAAAACCTCTTGTGAGCAGCTCTAAAAAAACCTCTAAAAGCTCTAAGAGTTCTAGAAGTTCATACTCTAAAAAGGCATCCAGCAAAAAGGATTTTTCATCAGGCTTCGACGATGATCATTCTCATATCTCTTCAGACTCTAACACGCGCGAGGATCCTAACTATACAATGAGCTTGATGGACCAAGGAGAATCACTGGAAGCTATCGGGGATATCCCTGAAATGCCAAAATGGGTTGCCTTCAAAGAGATTAAAGTGGAAATCCTCGTCGGAAATGAAGCCCTTGCCCCTACTACAAAAGATGAAGCCATCAGCAAGTTAGGCCCTACTGATTCCACTTCTGATAATAGTGGTTACTGGCATGGGGAGGGCAGTGGTATCATGATTAGTTTTAATGAAAAAGGCCAAGCTACTAACAAAATTGCCACCTTGCCTAACTCTAAAAAGGTTACGAATCTCAAGGATATTCAACCTGGAATGACGGCTAAAGAAGTCATTGAAAAACACGGCCGTCCAGAAACTGTTTTCGTCTTTGGCTACGCGACTATCTTTACTTGGAAAGGTGAAGACGGGAAGGACTACTCTGTCGGTTTTGACAAAGAAACAGTCTTCCAAGTCTCTGAGCCTGCATAAGAATCCCTTCTCAACAAACACAAATCCTCCAAGACGCTGGTCTTGGAGGATTTCTTTGTATCAAGGGGGAAGGCCCCTTTTTCATTCCTTATAATTCTGCAATTTGATTGAGGTTGACTTCTGCCACAGTGTCATTTCCAAACATGGTGATAATCATTTTCACCTTGTTGTTATCGATTTCTGTGATCTTACCAGTGTAGTCTGCAAAGGCACCATCGATAATGCGTACAGTATCTCCCACCTTCACATCAATGTTGAAATCTTGAACTGTTTGTCCCATCGAAATCAAGATGTTACGAATCTCGTCTTCCAAAAGTGGAGTTGGTTTTGAACGGTTCCCGTGTGATCCAACAAATCCTGTTACGTTTGGTGTATTCCGAACAACAAACCAAGCTTCATCAGTCATGACCATTTCTACTAAGACATAACCAGGGAAGCGATTTTCTTCGATTTCTTTTGTTTTCCCGTTCTTCTCGATTTGCACAGTTTGAGTAGGGATTTCTACACGCAAGATGTTTTCCAACATGTTATATGTTTGTGCGCGTTGAAGAAGGTTTTCCTTCACTTTGTTTTCATATCCTGAGTAGGTCTGTAGGACAAACCAGCCTTTGTCAAAACTATCCATTTTTGTTTCCTTTCTTATCTACCAGAGGTCCATCGTTTCATCACGATACTAAAAAAAGCCTTCTGGCTCTTGTTTTCCTAGCTCCATTATAACATAAAACCGGAGAAAGCAAAGCAGTTTCTCTTGTTTTTCTTCAGCAAGATAAGAAAAAAAGCATCCACTGAGGACGCAAATTTGTTTCTTTTTTAGAACATATCGATTAGCTTCAAAATACCTTTAGCCACTACTTGGTCAAATAAATAAATCAAAGCTACAAAAAAAGCGGTGTACTCAATCACGGAGATAAAGTTTTTCCATCTTTCCTTGCGATTTGGCCAAGTCGTGTTTTTTAGCAAGACAAAAATATCTTTAAAAAATTTCACAACATTCTCCTATCTGGTTTCTTTATGAATTGTATATTTGCTACAATGTTTACAAAACTTGTTAACTTCTAGACGTTTTGGTTTTGGCGTCGCACTCAACTTGATTGAGTAGTTGCGTGACCCACAAACCGTACACGCTAGACTTGCTTTTTTTAATGCCATAACGCCTCCATTCACACCATTATAGCAAGTTTTCCACTATTTGACAAGTTCTTCTGCTCTCTGGAAGCGCATTTTGTTTGGCTTTTCTCTACGATTTGGTACAATATAGGAGATAAAGGAGAAATTATGAAAAGCGATCATCTAAAAGAAAGTAAAAACATTGAAGACCGTCGCGGGCAAAGTGGCGGAAGCTACTCATCTGGTCGCTCTGGTGGGAATTTAGGGGGGGGATTTTACAAATCCTCCTCTCACCTGGAAGCTTCAAGAGTAAACTAATCTTGATCCTGGTCCTCATCTTTTTGAGCGGTGGAGCTGGATTAAGCGGGCTCTTTGACCAAGGTCAAAGCACGCAGAACTATAACTCAGGACAAGTCACGCGCCAAAGCAATACCCAGGTGAGTGACGGAGATAGCAAATTCGTCAGTCAAGTCCTTGGAACTACTGAGGATTTCTGGGGGCAAACCTTCCAAAATGAAGGCCGAACCTATCACAAGCCAACCTTGGTTTTCTATACAGGTCAAACTCGAACTGGCTGTGGTGTAGGCCAAGCATCTGCCGGCCCCTTCTACTGTCCGACAGACCAAAAGATCTATTTGGACATCAGCTTCTACAAAGAGTTGACCACCAAATACAAGGCTAGCGGAGATTTTGCTATGGCTTATGTCATCGCTCACGAAGTCGGCCACCACATCCAAAACGAATTGGGGACTCTTCAGAGTTACCAGAAAGCCATCCGAGGGAAAAGCGAGACAGAAAAAAATGCCCTCAATGTCCGTTTGGAACTTCAAGCTGACTACTATGCGGGTATGTGGGCTCGCTACATTGAAGAACAAGGCCTCATGGAGACAGGAGATATCGAAGAAGCGCTCAATGCTGCCCATGCCGTGGGGGATGATACCCTTCAAGAACAAGCCTATGGCTACTCCGTCCCTGATAGCTTCACCCACGGGACTTCTGAACAACGCATGCGCTGGTTCAAACGTGGTTACCAATATGGTGATTTTGAGCACGGAGATACCTTCAGCGTCTCTGACGAAGACTTGTAACAACCCTAAAACCAAAAGCCTTTCAGGTCATCATCTGAAGGCTTTTTTAGCACCCTATCGATAGCTATCTGAGCATTATAATGGCTGGGGGGTATTCAATAAATATAATTTTATATGGAGTTGTTCAACTCTATCTTGAAACTTTCCGCCGTGAGAAAAGTGCTTGAAACATTATGTTTCAAGCACTCGGGAGTTTTGAAGCCTTAGATTCAAAACTAAGTCATGGAACTTCTTCGAAGTTCGCTGACGTCCGTACTCACCTAAGGAAAGTTTCTAAGAAGACTGTGAATGGAAAGAATCTTCCCATCTTTTAAGCATCTATTTTTAGAATCCAAACCAACCTTTGAAAGTATCCCAGGCATTTTGTGCTTTTCCAGGAATATCTGCTTCATCGATGGCTTTTTTGGCATCGTCTACGATACCTGCAGCGCGTTCTTTGACCGTATCAAAGAAGCCCTTGTCCTCTTCTGGACTCTCTGTTTCTGTTTCTTGACCGACAGGGGCAATGCCATTTTCCTGGTAAGAATTTTTCTCATTGTCAAAGCTAGTTCCTTCTGTATAAGGAAGGACGCTATTGGCTACATTTCGGAAGATCACTGAGGCTGTCTCTGCACTGGTCCCTGTCAAATAGTGGGTTTCATCCGTCTTAGGGAAGCCTAGCCACTGACTAATGACCACATCTGGCGTGTAGCCGATGACCCACTGGTCTCCGGAAAGATCGGGATTGAAGTCCGTTTCAGTCGTTCCTGTTTTACCAGCCATGGTATAACCATATGGTGCTGCATTGACACCCGTTCCATTGGTAAAGGTTCCTAACATCATATTAGTCATCTTCTTATTGGCTGAACTGCTGAGCACTCGTTTCGATTTCTGGCTGTGACTTTTCACCACCTGACCGCTAGCATTTTCAATCTTCGTAATGAGATGGGCATCGTTCATCACTCCATCGTTGGCAAAGGTTCCATAGGCCTGAGCCATCTGAAGCGGATTGGTCGTCACACCAGATCCGAGAGCAACTCCGAGAGATCTGTCTACCTTGTCCATATTGAGACCAAATTTTGTCCCGTAATCAAAGACCGTATTAAGCCCTAACTCATTGGCTGTAGCGACTGCTGGAAGATTGAGAGATTCTGCCAAGGCTTGGTACATAGGGACAGTCGGGCTACCTTGAATGCCGCCGTAGTTATCGACTGTATAACTACCGTAGACCTTAGTCGTATTGTCCAATTCTTTGTTGGTCGACCAGCCGTTGGCAACAGCTGGACTATACACGACAAGAGGTTTAATGGTAGAACCAGGACTTCTCGCAGATTGAGTCGCATAGTTGTAACTTCTGAAGCCAACATCTTGGTCACTAGCCACGCGTCCAACGATCGCCCGCACTCCTCCGGTCTTAGGATCCAGGGCTACACTACCAGATTCTGCCCGCGTGCCATCTTCGGCAACTGGGAAGAGATCTACATTGTCGTAGATGACCTGCATGCTGGCTTGGTAATTCTGGTCCATCTCTGTGTAGATCCGGTAACCATTCTTGATGATATCTTCTTCTGTTAGACCATATTCGTTGACAGCCTCATTGATAACCGCGTCAAAATAGGACGGGTAGCGATAATCTTCTGACTTGCCTTCATAGGCATCAATCAGTTGGCCATGAATGTCGACTGCGGCGAATTGATCTGCTGTGGCTTGATCGATATAACCAGCTGCGACCATATTTTGTAGGACCGTATTACGACGATTGGTCGCATTCTCGACAGAATAAAGTGGATTATAAATTTCTGGCCCCTTGAGCATACCGGCAAGGACAGCTGACTGATCCAAAGTCAACTCACTAGCGGATACACCGAAATACTTCTTAGAAGCATCTTCAATCCCCCAAACCCCATTCCCAAAATAGGCATTATTGAGGTACATGGTCAGGATTTCTTTCTTACTATATTTTTTGTTAATCTCAAGGGCTAGGAAGAACTCCTTGGCCTTCCGCTCAACCGTCTGATCCTGAGAAAGATAGGCATTTTTGGCCAACTGTTGGGTAATCGTCGATCCCCCACCAGAGCGACCGGCAGTCAAAATCGCCAGGAAGAAACGACCGTAGTTAATCCCACTATTTTTGTAGAAACTCCGGTCTTCCGTCGCAACAACTGCATTTTGCAAGTTTTCGCTAATGGCATCTAACTCAACGTAGGTCCCTTTTTGCCCCGTTAGGCTACCTGCTTGGTTCCCATCTTTATCATAGATGATCGTAGTCGCCTTGAGGGCATTTTGCAGATCTGCTACATTGGTTGTCTTGGCTATGTAAAAAAGATAACCTCCAACAATGAGACTAAAGGTCAGGCCAATCAGTAGGAAGATCTTGGTCAAGTGATACTTGCGCCAAAAGCGTCTGATCGGATGTTGGGAGTGAGATTTTCTCCGTGACTTTTCCGAGCGGCTATAGGTTGGAGCTTGCTCCTCCCCGTCCGTTGATAACTCAACCTCTTCCGCAATCTTCCTTGGGTTTTTTTCTCGTTGGAAATGACGAATCATTCCCTCCATTAATTCTTTTAATTTGTTCATAGTCCCTATTTTATCACCTTCCTAACGTCTAGACAAGAAAGACCTTCGCAAGAAAGGATACTTTTAGCTTTCTTTAAGGTTGCTATCTAGTCTACTCTAGGGCGGGTTTCAGCGTCTCGTCCCCCCCTTCCTCTCCCTCCTTCTCGCCTTTTCTTTCCTCTTGCTTTCTGATACAATAACACTATGCATTATACGATAACGATACCAAGCGCCTTACCCACGATGACGGTCAAAGAGGCCCTTGAAGATTATTTTCTCATCCCACGAAAGATTCGTCATTTTTTGCGAACAAAAAAACATGTCCAAGTCAACGGGGAGACTGTCCATTGGCAATCGATGCTTCAGGCTGGTGACCAACTCACCCTCACCTTTGATCCGGAAGATTATGAAGAAAAGGAGCTCCTAGCAGGGGATGCTAGCCTGGTCGAAATCCTCTATGAAGATGAGCACCTCATCATCGTAAACAAGCCCGAAGGCATGAAAACGCACGCCAATCAACCAGATGAAATCGCCCTTCTCAACCATGTCTCTACTTATGTCGGAAAGACCTGTTATGTGGTTCATCGCTTGGACAAGGAGACCAGTGGGGCTCTTGTCTTTGCCAAGAATCCTTTTGTTTTACCCGTCCTGAATCGACTGCTAGAAGACAAGAAAATCCAACGAGACTATTGGGCCTTAATCCTAGGCAACTTACCTAAAAAGCAGCTGGTTTATAAGGACAAATTGGGACGAGATCGCCACGATCGACGCAAACGCATTGTTGATCCTCGAAAGGGCCTCTATGCGGAAACCCATGTGACCAGCTTAAAGACTTTCAAACGCACCAGCTTGGTCAACTGCCAGCTCCAGACAGGTCGCACCCACCAGATCCGCGTCCACCTCTCTCACCATGGCCATCCAATCGTGGGAGACCCTCTCTACAACCCAGAAAGAGCTCCTCGTCTCATGCTCCATGCCCACCGCTTGCGACTCACCCACCCCTTTACCTTAGAAAAAATCCAAGTTGAGGCTCCTTCTGCAAGTTTTGAAAAAGGATTAAAAGAGCAGACATCTCCATAGAGCCAAGCGAGTGGTGCTCCTAATCGATTACCTTACAGAGTAATCAAAAAACAGCTAGTTGATTTTCAAAAAATGACTTATTTTGCCATTTAAGAAGATTAAAAACTTTCCGCTGTGAGAAAAGTGCTAGAAACAATAGTGTATCTAGCACTCGGAATTATTGAGACCTTAGGCTCAATAATTAGTCATGGAACTTCTTAGAAGTTCGCTGACGTCCGTACTCACCTAAGGAAAGTTTTTCGGAAGATTTTATCTACATCTAAAAACACAGAATCAAATTGATTCTGTGTTTTTTTGCTATTTCTACATAGGTCCTAGTCCGTCGTTTCTTCACTTGTGACTGGGCTGGCTTCTGTTTTTTCTGACTCTGGAGATGGAGTCTGAGCAGGATCTGAAGCTTCTTCCTTATTTAGGTTAGAATCGCTTGTAGCAGGACTTTGAGGGGCTGGGGTTGCTTTGTCTGCTTCCACTGTCACTGCTGTCGATGGCGCCGCTAGCAAATCATCTCGAAGGGCTTGGATCGCCTGTAACAAGGCTTTCTTGTCGCTCTTTGGATCAGCTAGTTGATCAAAGAGGGCTTCTAAGCGTTCAAACTGAGCATCACTGGCTCCTTTTTCAGCCAATTGTTGGTGGAGAGCGATCAACTGGTTATAAATCTCTTGATAGAGGGCTACGTCTCCCAGTTGAGGTTCTTCTGTTTTCTTTTGCTTTTGTTGTTCAATCGTTTCACCAACTTCACGCAAAAGAGTTTTCCCAGTTGTCAAAGCCGTGTCAGCATCTGGCTCTTGGCGCACCTGTTCCAAACGTTCTTCAAAGGCAGGACGTTTGCTTTCTTCTACTTGTGGCAAAAGAGAGGTGATTTGTTCTACAAGTGCTGTCAAGAGACTGGAGCGTTGACGAGACTCTGTCTTTTCATCCAAGTCACCATAGACCCCCTTGAGGAAGTCGTAAACAGCTAAGTTATAGGACGGAGCATCTGCTCCCTTTTGATCCAGAACTGTTTTTTCAATTGGATAGGTTGGAGCATTTTCCTGAGACACTAGTTGGTCAATAGCTTGCTTGGCTTGGTAGAGTTCCATGAAATGGGCTTTTGAGTCCCAAGCTTCTTCAAAGGCCTGAGCCCGGTAAAGCTTCAAAGCAAGGTCCGCTGCTGTCGCCCGCAATTCTGGTGTCAAGCGCGCATCACTTAAACTTTGGTAGAAATACTTGAGGTAGTCCACCGAAGTCACACCGGTCCGATCTTGCATCTCTTGAATGGCCTGCAACAATTTTCCTTCTTTCTCCAATCGTTGGCTATCCTTGGCCGTATAGGCTTCCTGCAACTGAGAAACGAGGCTTTCTTTCTTGAGTTGGAAAGCTTCGGTATCTAGCAAGCGAACTTGTTCCAGCAATTCCTGATAGCGACGGTCCAAGGCTGTTTCTTCTTTTGGTTTGACTTCTTGGGTCGCGTGGATATATTCCTTGTCAACTTGGTCCAGACTAGCCAAGTAGCCTGCTGTCGAATTGCTTGGGAAGTTTTTAACAGTTTCTAAGAATTGACCCAAGTTCAACTCAATCCGTCTTTGTTGTAGAGGGTCTGAAGCGTACAAAGTCCGACTTTCTGCTAGGAGTTGGTTGACCTTGTCCTCTATAGCTTTCTGGTCCAAGTCACCTTTCTGGTAAGCTGCTTGGATGGTCGGTAGACGGTGAGCTAAGTAGTCCGCCAGGCCTGCAGAGCGCACCTTGATATAGTGATTATGGTCTCCATGCGGAATGACAAACTGACCATTCTCGATTTGCATCGTATATGGAGAAATACCAGAGCGAAGCGCTGTTGCATAGAGCTCGTTGATAAAGTCTAGCTCAGGATTCCCTGTTTCAAGCGGAATCCGAACATGCTCCTTCCGTACTGCATAAGGGTGGATATGGGTTGGATCGTATTCTTGGTCTGGATTGTTAAAGACAAAGAAACCATTGGAAATCTTGATAGCTTCCCGAGGGACGCCGTAAGTCTGGCTAATGTACTGAATTTTTTCTTCATCCGAAGCATCGCGCGAATAGGTCGCCACATCATCTGTCAGTGGTTGACCCTTGTCTTCTTCCTTCTTACCAGCCAACACCGCCTCTGCAGCTGCGATCTCTTGTGGAGAGAGATCCTTCTTGTAGAAGTAATGAGCATGGTCTCCGTGAGCGACCATATAGCCCTCGTCATCCTTGCTGATGACATGATCTGCATGGAATCCATGATCGTGCTCATGGGCCTGTTCACCTTCATGATGATGATCATGATCGGCTTCATGGTCCTCATGGTCATGCTTGTGATGAGGATCCTCCTTCTCATGGTCGTGGTCCTGATCGACTGGTTTTGTATCTGGGCTTGAAGGTTGAGTTGGACTCTCTTCTTTTGCGATACTTCCACCTTGTGTACGGGATAGTTGGAACTGTCGTGCCAACTCCCGCTCTAAAGGCGAAAGGAGACTATAAGGGATGAAATGGAAGTGATCCCCATGAGGATAAACTACCCCTTGATCTGTCCATTTGGTAATCTTACTTGGATCAAAAACAGAACCATCTGACTCAACATGGCGCTCTGAAAGCGGAGTATGCTGCAGCTCTTTCTGTAGGCTTTCCAGACTTCGTCCTTCTGTCGTCACTGTTGGGTGGGGAAGAGGAGTGGAGAGCGCTGGAGTGACAGGTACTGGAATCGGTTGATTCGGATTAACCGGTGCAGTCAACTGGATAGAAGGGGGCAATACAGGTTTTACCTCATTTTTCCCCCCTCTACCATTTAAGATAGATAAGGCAGCAGCTAATTCTCCAGCTGATAAGGCACTCTTCGGAATATAGTGGTAGTGTCCCCCATGAGGCACGATAAAGCCATCTCCTGTATCAGAAATCACATCCCCAGGATGGAAGACATAGCCGTCATCTGTCCGGTAGCCACCCTGGCTAGGCTTGACTCCTGCTGTTAGACTGGCTACTGTTTTCCCTTCTCGTAAAGCCTGACTTGGCTGACTAAAATCACGAGTTTGCCCAGCTTTTTGGACACTCTCTTTCGAATCTGAAACCAGCTCTCCTTTTTTCTGTTGGGCAATTTCCTCCACCGAACGAACATTCAGTGTATGTTGCGGATCGGTTAGATAAAGGTAGTAGGTCCCATCCTTCTTGATAATATAGCCATCTCGCACCTGTGTGACAATGTCCGATTGCTGCAGTTGGTAAGTGGGATCACGTAATATCAGTTCCTCACTAAATATCGCATCGTAAGGGACCTTGCCATTGTAGTAATGGAAATGATCTCCATGGGAAGTCACAAAGCCCTCGTCAGTAATCTTAACCACAATCTGCTCTGCCTTGGTCTTTTCCTTCGAGTTGACGGATTCAATGCTTTCTTCCTGCTTGTTTGAGCTACTAGCTGACTTTTTCTTGTCTCCTTGTAAATACTGCACCTGATTCTGACTCTTTTTGTCTTCCTTGACTGGTGCTTGCTGACTTAAGGCGTAGGCACATAAACCCAGACCTAAGGTCGCTACTAATCCAATTGTTCCTTTTTTCTTCATTCTTTCTACTTACTCCTGTAATTCTTTCGCTAGACTCGCCATATTTTCTTCTAGGTTCTCCAAGAAATCTTTGTTATTTTCTGGATCTGCTTCGAGAGGATCCAAGACCTTCACCTTTGCCCCTGTCGCCTTGGCAATGCTATCAGCCACCTTGGACGAGGTATGCTTCTCAACAAAGATAGTCTGAACTTGATAGTCCTTGACAAACTGCTGAATCTCAGCTAATTGACGGGCTGTTGGTTCCTGCTCAGGCGAGATCCCTGCAATTCCTAATTGTTTCAAACCAAAGCGCTTGGCTAAATAAGAAAAGGCTGTATGCTGAGTCACAAAGGTTTTTTGTGTCGCTTTTTCAAAGAGAGGTTGGTATTTGTCCACCAAAGCCTCACAGCGTTTTGCAAGCTTTTGGGCATTGGCCTCATAATAACTTCTATTTTCTGGATCGATGTCTCCCAACTCTTGGGCAATGATCTTCCCTTCTTCGGCGATTTTCAGTGGATCCATCCAGGTATGGGGGTCATACAAGTGTTTTGCATCCTTCCCTTCCGTATCCTCAATATCTTCTAAGCCAGCGACCTTATCCAATTCCATTCCTTTGCTGGCTTCGATGACCCGCAGTTTCGAGTCTTGCAAGCTAGGATCTAGACGTCCAGCCCAAGATTCGAGTGTTTGAGAATGGTAGACGAAGACATCCGCATCATAGATCTGGGCTGTCTCCTTGGCCGAAGGTTCGTAATCATGAATCCCAGCACCTGACTGAACCATCCATACTTCGTTTCGATCGCCTGAAATTTCCTTGACCAGGGAATAGACAGGATAAAAACTCGTCACAATTTTGAGCCCCTTTTTAGTAGAGCCAGCTTCCGAACTCCTCTGACTCCCACAAGCCACTAGCAACAAAAGGCAGATGAATCCTATTCCTAAGGCCCTTAGTTTCCTCCCACACATGTATAAATCCTTTCTTTTTCTTAATCAGTTTATTAAACAGTTAATTAACTAGTTAATGATAACGTTAATTTTTTAGTTTGTCAAGAATTTTTTTTGTATTTTTTATCACACATAAAAAAGAGGCCCCCTAGGAGCCTCTCAGATTGAAGACAAAGCAATCTTAAAAACTTTCCTTAGGTGAGGGCGGACGTCAGCGAACTTCGAAGAAGTTCCATGACTTAGTTTTGGAACTAAGGTTCCAAAACTCCCGAGTGCTAGAAACACTATTGTTTCTAGCACTTTTCTCACAGCGGAAAGTTTTAGAGTTGCTTATATGACTCAAATAAAAACTCATTGTTTTGAAGAATCATCTAGCTAGTTAATGTAAAAACAGTTTATCTCTATTCTAAAGAGGCCCCTAAGGGCCTCTTTAATACTCTCGATTAGTTAGATCAAACCATGCGCTTATTTTTTCTTCTTTTTAAGGAGATAAGCTGCACCGCTTGCGACTACAAAGGCTAATACCAAGCTAATCAAGGAGATAGTGGTACCAGTGCTTGGCAAGATACCAACCTTCTTACCTGGTTTCTTAGGTTCTGGTGTCACTGGCTCTGTTGGTTCATGTTTATTGGTCAGAACAACATTACCTTGACCATCCTCTGTTTTCGTCACTTGGTAACCGGTTGGAACATCGACTTCTTCCACCGTATAGGTGACAGCTTTGCCCTTGACATTCTTGTCTAGATCCGCAAAGGTATGAGTCCACTTGTTCTCAGCTGACAATTCAATGACTTTACCAGATTTCTTACCATCCGCATATAGCTGCACTTTCACACTCTTCGGACGAAGACCATCTTTGTCCTCTTGGTCATCCCACTGTTTGGTTACAGAGAGGGTGGTCTTACCTGGAGTGTGCGTATTGGTAATAGTATAGCTTTCTTGGTCAATGCTTGGTGAATAATTTTCAACATTTTCTTCTTGAAGGGTGTAGACGATTTCCTTGCCATCCTTAAACTTAGGAAGGCCAGTAAAGGTTTCTTTCCAATCGGTCTCGCTTGTAATATCTTTGCGAGCCACTTCTCCACCATTGGCAAGAAGTTTCACAGTGATCTTAGTCGGACGAAGACCATCTTGGTTGTCATTGTCCATCCAGATCTTAGTGACTGGAATATCCACCGTACTTGGAGTGTGCGTATTGGTCAAGACGATATCGCCCTTCTCCTTGCTCTCTTCTGTTACGGCGTAACCTTCAGGGACATCCACTTCTTTCACAGAATAATGAATCTCTTGTCCGTTTGCTTTTTCAGCAAGTTTCTCAAAAGTATGAGTCCACTTGTTCTCAGCAGACAAGACAACTTCCTTGCCTAGCTTTTGATCACCCGCATACAATTGGACGCGAATTTCTTTTGGACGAAGGCCATCTTGGTTATTAGCGTCATCCCATTTCTTAGTGACCTTGACCTGAGTGACAGCTGGTTCATGCTTATTGGTCAAGACAGGATGAGCTGGATCCTTGTCATCAATTGAAAGGGTGTAGCCTTCTGGGACATTCTCTTCTTTCACAGTGTAGTGAATGGCCTTACCGGCTGCTTTTTCATCAAGATTTTCAAACGTTCCTTGCCACTGATTCGCTTCTGACAATTCAAGGGTCTGGTCTGTAGCAACTCCATCTTTATAAAGTTTGACTGTAATCGTCGCTGGGCGAAGACCATCTTGGTTATTGGCATCGTCCCATTTCTTGGTTACTTGAACTTTCGTCTTAGAAGGAGTGTGCGTATTGCTAATCACTACTTGACCCGGGTTCGTAGCTTCTACAGTTTGAGTATAGCCTTCTGGCACCTCTGTTTCTTTCACGGTATACTGAACCGTTTGACCAGCTTTTTTCTCATCCAAGTCAGAGAAGGTGTAAGTCCAGTCGTTGTCTGCAGAAAGTTCTACCTCTTTACCTGATTTTTGGTCATTCGCATAGAGCTGAACCTTGATGCTCTTCGGACGAAGGCCATCTTGGTTTTCTGCATCTGTCCATTTCTTGGTCACTGTTACACTTGTCTTACCTGGCTTGTAAGTGTTGGTAATGGTTGAACCGTCGATAACTGTTGAGTAGTTCGCAACTGTATCTTCTGTTACCGTATAGACTAGTTTTTGACCATTCTTGTAGACTGGCAAGTCGGTGAAGCTGTGGCTCCATGTATCTCCCTCACCAGAAAGAGTCGCAGCCTGTACTTCCTCTCCGTTGGCTAGGAGATGGACCGTGATGGTCGATGGACGGAGACCGTCTTGGTTTTGAGCATCGTCCCAAACTTTTTTCACGCTGACTTCTGTAGTTTCAGGAGTACGCTTGTTGGTAATGGTTGCTTTTCCATCGACGAACTGAGCTTCTTGACTATCAGCTGTATAATGAGTCGGTACCTTGACTTCTTTTACAGTGTAGGTAATCACGTTGCCGTCATTGTCTTTGTCCGGAAGAGCGCTGAAGGTTACTTTCCAGTCATTTCCTGCTGAAAGAGCTACTGGTTTGCCTTCTGCTGTTCCATTCTTGTACAATTGGAACTCAATCTTTTCTGGACGAAGACCTTCGACGTTGTCTTGGTCATCCCAGACTTTTGAAGCTTCCAGATCGATATAATGGATATCTTTCTCATTGGCAATCACTTTTGGTGAAGCTTTTGAACCAGTCGCTTCGCCATCAATCGTGACATGGTAGAGCTGTTGATCTGCATCGTAGGTCACAAGGACAGCATGTTCTGCCTCATCCAACTTGTAGTTGTTTGGAGCTTTCGTCTCTTTAAGAGTGTAAGTTCCTTCTGTTAGGGTGGTGAAGGAAAGGTCGCCATCCTTATCAGAAACTTGAGTCGCAAGAACTGCACCAGTCGCGTCTGACAAGGTGAACTCAGCACCTGCTAGGCCTTTGCTTGTATCATCTTTGTCAACCTTCTTCACATGGAAGCTTGCTGCGAAGATTTGAGAAGTTACGGTATTGGACTCACGGTTTCCTTCATGTCCTTTGGCTCTATAACCGAATTGGTTATGGGCTTGGACGACACCTGAACGGCCCCCATTGTCCTTGTTGTCTTCTGTCCGTTCTAGCATCAACTGCTTGACTTGGTCTGTCAATTCGCTTGGGTTGACCACTGGCACCGCAACATCTACTTGGCTACGTGCACCGATAGTGGTCCCCTCATTCGCAACGACCTTAATTCCTGTTACTTTACTAAAGTCTGTGACATCTGCTGACCAAATATCTCTATCTGCCGCTTGTGCCATGGTACTAGCTGTAACTGTGGTGTCAGTTGTGTAGTATGCTGTCCACCCTTCTGGAGCAGTGATCGGACCACGAAGACTAACTGTGTATTCTGTCTTACGAGCTGAAGCATCTAGTGTGTTGACATCCCCAACTTTAGGGAGAACATCATAAATCACCGTATTTTCAACTGGCCTGTCTGTGTTGTTCTTAATGGTCAACTTGTAATTAAAGGTTTCCCCTGGTTTGAAGGTACGGGTTACTGTTGAGGCATCGGACAAGTCATCGTTTTTGGCAATGAACTTACGAGAATAAACCCCTTCAGCTGCGACAATGGTATAGTTGGATTCCGCATGAGGAACCTTATCCGTTGTCGAACCATTGTTATTCAAATCGTAGCTATCTACTGCAACCTTATTCGGGTTAGCCGTTTCTAGATCCCAGAGTCCTTCTCCCGCCATATAGATATGGTTGGTAAAGGTTCCGCCATCAGCTTTCCCTTTCAGCTTGGTATAGATAAATGGCAAACGAACTTGACCACCAGTCTCTAGAGAGCGTTTGATAAATTCCTTTTGATCCAAATGGATAATCAAGGCAGAACGTCCAGAGTTGTGGTAATTTTCAATGACCTCGTAAGATTTATTCCAAGGGCTAAAGCGAGTGCTATTTTTATCAAAATATTGATCTAAATCTTTAAAGTCAATATCCAGCGTATTTGGATCAAAGAGATCAATGACCCGCAAATCCTTGTAGTCCTTACCTGGATCCAAGCGGACATTATTTGCAGATAGGGCAAAACGAATGGTTTTTCCATCTGTAAATTGGACATTGTTGTAATCAGTATTCTTAGTCAGTTCAACATTTTCTGTCAACGGAAGAAGTTTGAACTGCCATTTAGCAGATTGGTCTCTGTCTGCCCCTGACTGGGTCTTATAGGTGATCCGTCCAGTATTTTCATAGGCATTCTTAGACTCATCATTCTGATCGATATGAGTCTTTTCTGGATCCTTGAAGGCTGTATAGGTAGAAATATAAATCCCTTGACCAGATGGAAGCTCGAAGTCGTCTTTCATCTCCAGTCTCCAGCCGACAACCGTTCCATATTTGGTCAAATCAGTGCTTCCAAATCCATCCTTGTCTGCCTCTGGTTGGATTTCTTTAGTTGAGCCATCTTCCATGGTTAGGATGATGCGTTTCACGTATTGATTGATCAGAGGTCCGTTTCCATAGATCCCAATCAACATGCGAGCATATTCAATCTTGGTAAACTTCAAGCGAGAGTCTACTTGCTCATCATAAAAGACGATATTTTTTTGAGCAAATGGTGTGATGTTATTGTATTTCAAGAGCCACTTGTAGTTGGCTGCCTTGTAGTCTGTCGAGTCGTAGACATTACCTTCTGCTTGCTTAGCAAAAGCTCCTTTGCCTTCCAAGTCACGAGAAGTAAGTCGGAAGATAAGAGAATCTTCAGCCCTTACATCAGGTTCTCCCTCTCCACGCTCCGCAGGAATCCCTACGACAGTCGCAGTATTGGTCAAGTCTTTCACTAAGACATCTTCTAGGGTTTGGTCTTTCTCCATGACCAAATCAGGGAATTTCAAGTACAAGAAACTCTTGTCTTGGATCTGTTGCATAAACTCAGAATGATAGCTTGAAAGATTGCTATTTGGATTGGCAACAAAGGTTTTTGAAACCGTACCATCCCCATTATCAACCCAGCCTTCTGATTTTTCTGTATCTAGAACGGCTGTACGAGTTTTTCCATCTTTGTCAGTATAAGTTGGCAATTTGTCTGTGATTGTTGCAGACTCCAACTGACGATAGCTACCATTGTACTGTCCACGCATCCCATCTAACAAGAAGGCAAACGGAACCGAAGTAGCTTTTTCAATGTACTTTTTGCCATCTGCTCCAGTTACAATCCCTGGAGATGCTTCCGCATAATCTCTGGACATCGTCGCATCATAGTTCTGATTGACAAACTTGGTCAAGGTATAATCCTTGTATTGAGGTTTCCAAGTGATACTATTTATAGCAGTCTCAGCACCATTGATATTGAGCGTCCCTGTAATATCCATCGAGTAGTTGGTAGGAGGGAGTCCTAACTTAAACTTGGCGATAAATGGTAGGGTCAAGACCTCAGATTTTTGGTAGTTGGTAAAATGTAGACTGACATGGTAATCATCTCCTACCTTGGTCACAGATGGTGCATCATGTTGTGAACTACTATTGAACTCGGGAACATTCACCTCATCCAAGTATTTCCCTGGAAGCACTAGATTCACCACTACATCATCGAGATCTGTTGTCAGATTCTTTGGGGTAATCTGGATGTATCCAGACATGGTGTCAGACGTGGTATAGGCCATACCACCTGGATGCTCTTGTTTATCACCATACAAGAGGCTGACATCTAAGGCACCATTATCTCCGACTGCTAGCTCTTGCGCCAAGGCTGTTACAGCCCCTTGACCCAATTGACCCAGCATCATCAAAATAGTGAAGAGGGCAAACCCTTTTTTCAAAAAGGTTGTCCATAAGGACGGTCTCTTTTTCATTCTTTCATCTCCTTTTATCATTTTGAACCCAAAAAGTTCATCATTACATTTTTATCATATATGAGTCAATTAAGCCAACGATTATACAAAAAGTATCGCTAAATGAACAAATGAGCCATCTAATGTTTTTGTTTTTTTAAGTTTTCTTGATTTCTGCATCAACTAGCCAATTTAAGTTAAGTCCTCCCAAGATATGATTGCAAAGATCTATTATATGGCTCCAGCCCTTGTTTTCATAGCTTTTTTATACCCTTCTCAGTTACCTTTAAATAGTTGCATAGATATCTCTAGGGTGTTTTTAAATTTTTTTGGACAAAAACTCCTTGCCTAATGACTCCTCCTCCTATCATCAAAGGGATACAAAAAACCAGCTCCTTTATAGAGCTGGTTGTCTTTCTATTCTAGAAATGTCATTAGGCAAAAATGCTGAAAAATATGTATGTTATTTATAGCGCGGTGTCGCAAATCCGCGGATATTGCCATGTCCGATACGGTATACATTGCGTTTGACAGTTCCAACTGCACCGGAATTTCCTTCGATTGTATGAATCAGTCCATTTTCGACGCGTTCCACAATTCCAATATGGTCTGCCCAACCATCATTTGATTGATAATCTTGATCCCAGTTAAAGGTGATGATATCCCCTGCTTTTGGTGTAGAGGCACCATTTTCATTCCAAATGCCCAAGCGTTTGAAAATTTGGATGTGACGTTCAACTCCACATTCACGGCCAATCAAACCACTCAAGCCTTCCCGCTGAAAGACCGTTGTGACAAAGACGTCACACCAGTCATCAGTCATCTTCACCTCATAACCAACTGGAAGTGGTTTGATACTGTTGTAATCATTGACCAATTGTTGGTGAGCTGCACTTCCTTTGCGAGCACCGACTAAACTAGCTGCTGCCCGTAAGACACGGTCCCGTTGCCCATTCGCTACACGAGGACTAAAAGCGGTCTGATCTACTGTTGCACGGGGATGAAGGGCTGTTTGTCCAAGGTTAAAGCCTTCAACGCCACCATCGACGTAGTCCACATAGACGTGAGTAGTATAGTTGCCTGATTGATACTGGTGATTGGCTACAGAGACTTGCACTTCTGTATGTTTACCAGAAGGTGTTGTTGAATACCAGAAAAGATTTTCTTGGTGAGTTTGAGACCAGGCTGCGACACGGATGTTCTTAATCCGACGTCCCTGAGGCGCTTGATCCACCGTTACCGTATAGGTTCCAGCACCAGAATTGACATTTTTGATCCCTGTTTGTGTCTTGGTCTGGGCATTTCGGAACTCAACTTCTGTAGTCGTTGAACTGACACCCACACGAGAACCATCATTTTGAATATAGTAAAGGTGAACATGGTACTTACCAGTAGAGTTCTTGTGATCGCTCGCTTTGACTGATACCTTGTAGTCTCCATTTGATTGACGAGTCGCTTCATACCAGCGAATATCGTCTTGGCCATCCCTATCAGACCAAGTTGGGACTTGCACAGCACGGACGCCTTTAGGGCTGTAGACATCCTTGATGATGACGTCAAAGGTACCCGCATCCTTGTTGTTGTTTTGGATTAAGAGACTAGCAGTTGGACGTGACTGATTTTTGAAATCAATAAAGGCCTTCTTGACAAACTTATTTTGGCCTTTGGCATCCACATAGAAAACTTGCGCTTCATACTGGCCATCAGCGTTTTCGTGGTCACTAGCTTTGGCTGTCACAGTATATGAACCGTCTGCTTGACGAGTTGGCGTGTACCAGATGATATCTTTCATCCCGTTTGCTTGAGACCAGAAAGGAATCTTCACTTCCTTGTAGCCCTCAAAGCCTTTAAGGTTCTTAGCTGTGATCGTAAAGGTACCCTCTACCTCGTTTTTTGAAATCGTAATATCTGCGCTTGGTTTTGCACGATCGACAAAGGCCTTCTTCACGAAGGTGTTGCGACCTTGCTGGTCTACATAAAAGAGCTGGGCTTCGTACTTCCCACTGGCATTTTCATGATCACCTACCTTGGCTGTAACACTATAAGAGCCATCGGATTGGCGTGTCGGACTGTACCAAACAATATCCTTCATCCCATTGGCATGCGACCAGAAAGGAATCTTCACTTCCTTGTAGCCTTCGAAACCTTTGAGATTCTTGGCGGTGATGGTAAAGTTTCCATTGGCATCTGGATTAGAGATCGATAAGTCAGCGCTTGGCTTTGCACGATCGATAAAGGCCTTCTTCACAAAGGTATTGCGACCTTGATGATCCACATAAAAGACTTGGGCTTCGTACTTCCCACTGGCATTTTCATGATCGCTGACCTTAGCTGTAACCGTATAAGAGCCATCCGTTTGGCGACTTGGGCTATACCAGACGATATCCTTCATCCCATTGGCATGTGACCAGAAAGGAAGCTTCACTTCCTTATATCCTTCGAAGCCTTTGAGGTTCTTGGCGGTGATGGTAAAGTTCCCATTGGTATCTGGATTGGAGATGCTCAAATCTGCCGAAACAGGGCTACTAACTGTACGGCCAGATGGGGCCTTGGAACCCGCACTATAGAAGGTAGTAGTTCCCGTTACAGGTTTCATAGTTGACTCAGAAGATGGGACAGTTTGTCCTTCTGAGATAGGCTTTGTTTCTTCCTTTGGCTCGTCTGCCTTCGTAACTTCTGAGCTAGTAACTGGAAGCTCTGTTACTGGGGCTGGCGCCGCATAATTATTGGAAGCTACTTGAGGTTTATCCTCAATGACAGGTGTTGGGCTAGCTTGTGTCGTTACCGATTCACTTTCAGTGACTGCCGATTCTTTCACTCCCACTTCATCGGCATGGGCGACTTGGACAGAGGCAGCTAGCAATACAGCTGCACTGGCAAAATAAATGAAATCCTTTTTTCTCATTTCCATTCCTTTAATCATATTTTATACTGTCCCTATTTTAGCATACCGAGAGGGATTCGAAAAGCTTTCTAGGCGTTTTTTCTACGGAATACAAAAAAGGAAGCCTTTTCAGGCTTCTATTTTACAAGTTTATTCAAGGCATTTGTTAAATAACGTCCATTACGAATCTTTTGACCGATGCCTTTCGCATTGACAAGCAAGTCTTGGTAGTCCTTATCGTCTAACTGTTCAATCGCTAGAGAGAGATCATGTAGCGACTCTACTGCAATCCCACAGCTCTTCTCAAGCACAAAGTGAGACAAGGCTGACTGTTTCCACACGACAAGCGGGAAGCCCGATGCTAGATAAAGTGAAGCCTTGTGAGAGTTATTGTAGCGAAGGTAATCACCAAATACACCACTACAGGTCTCCGCACTATCCCCGTCCCAGACAAGACCAAAGCCACCTTCAAGGGCTGCAGGGAGCTCATCTGGTAGGAAGGAGCCAAAGTAGGTCTCGTTAGCAAGTGCTCTGCTCTCGTCAAAGCCGACACCATAGAGATTGTAGGCCGGTCTAGCAGGCAATTGATAAAGGTAGCCTGCTTTTTCTTGGGCTAAATTCCCTGCTACAATGATTGGTTGATCCTTTGATAGACCATCTTTCTCTTGGTAATTCGGAATGAGGTAGTCAAAAATTTCTAAACTAACTAGTTTGTGCTCTGGGATCCCCTTCTCCACCAATACTGATTTCATAATCGGATTATGAGCAATCACTCCATCAGCTACCTTCAATAGACTTGATTCTTGAAGATGGACTCGAATCTTATGTTTCAAAGGTACTGTATCCAGATTGGCATAGCGCAAAGCTTCTAAATCATGGATAATAAAATAGACTTGTACCCCTCTTCGCTGGATTTTTCTTACCAACCGAGTGGTGAAAAAACTATGATGGAGCATGGGGAATTGAATTAATAATTGATCCCCTGATTTCAACTGAGAAAAAGCTTGAGCCAGCGCTTTCGCCTTATGCTGTTGGGCTTTAACGGTTCCCATTTGGTACCAATCCTCAACTGTTAACAACAAGGGTTGATAGCCTTCTCGTTTGACGATCTCTTCGACATCATTTCTAGCCTTGTTCCCGGCGTTTCGAGCTCCAGAATCTTTTAAAAACTCTTCTTTTAGAAAATACTTCATGAATCACTGTTTCTTTCAATCAAATTCATTTGCTACGACTTCTAGAGCACGCTCAATAACCACGTGCATGTCGTAGTATTTATAGTCTGCTAGGCGCCCACAGAAGATCACCTTGTCATTTTTAGCGGCTTCTTCTTGGTACTTGGCAAACATAGCGTTGTTCTTTTCATCATTGATTGGATAGTAGGGTTCATCTCCCCGTTTCCAGTCAGCTGGGTATTCACGGGTAATCACCGTCTTCGGTTGAGTCCCATACTCAAAGTGCTTGTGCTCAATGATCCGAGTGTAAGGAATCTCACGCTCGGTATAGTTGACCACGGCATTCCCTTGATAGTTTTCCTCATCTAAGATTTCGTGTTCAAATCGAAGACTGCGATACTCCAACTCCCCATGTTTGTAGTCAAAGTACTGGTCAATCATCCCTGTAAAGACTACTTTTTCTGCGGATGCTTCCAGTTCTTCACGATTGGCAAAGAAGTCAACTCCAAGCTCTACTTCCACATCACCCAGCATGTTTTCAATGATGACGTTATAACCACCGATTGGAATCCCTTGGTAACGGTCATTAAAGTAGTTGTTATCAAAGGTCAAACGAACTGGAAGACGCTTGATGATAAATGGTGGAAGGTCTGTCGCAGAACGGCCCCATTGTTTTTCTGTATAGCCCTTGATCAACTTTTCATAGATATCTGGACCAATCAATTTGATGGCTTGTTCTTCCAAGTTTTTCGGTTCAACATCCTTCATGTCAGCTGTTTGCTCGGCAATCTTATCCTTGACTTCTTGAGGAGTCTTAGTTCCCCACATGGCGTAGAAGGTATTCATATTGAAAGGAAGGTTGTAGAGGCTCCCCTTGTAGTTAGCCACCGGTGAGTTGATATAGTTGTTAAACTCAGCGAACTGATTGACATAGTCCCACACTATTTTGTTAGACGTATGAAAAATGTGGGCACCATACTTGTGAACATTGACCCCTTCCACTTCTTCACAGTAGATATTGCCACCAATGTGGTCCCGTTTATCAATGACTTTTACTTTTTTACCACGCTTGGTCGCCTCATGGGCAAAAATTGCCCCCGACAAACCAGCCCCAACAATCAGATAATCGTACATAGTTGTCTCCCTTTAAAAATATAGTCATCAGTTTTTAACTTAGCATGCTTCGAACTGATACAAAAACATGTCCAACAATCGTATTGTTTTACCTTATATGAGTCCTCCAACAACTGCTGAGATTATCACTAACTTAATGCTGGCTCACCGACTGTTGTCGATGAGTTAACATCCACCGTGTTTCGAGTGAAGAGGATAAACATAAAAATATTATAAGAAGGTACAAACCAAAAGGCTTCAATCATACAGTTGACAGTGATCAAAGAAAGAATAGCAACGTAAAGATATCTCCCTTTCTTGAATTCATCCCTAGATACTAGAACATAAATTAAAATCAAAGCAAGTACCGGAATAATACCATAAGTGAAGAGCATTTGAACGTAGGAAGAATCAACATAGTTGTAGCTGAGAACAGACTCTGTACTTCCCCCTGAACCAATAAATTGAACGCCTCTGGTTCCAAACCAATTCAATTCGTATAAATTAAAGGCATTTTTCCCTAAGGCTAAGCGCCCTGTAATAAATTGATTGATTTTTACATAGAAAGGCGAAGTCCATGAGAAGTGATAAGTCAGATAGAGAATGAGGGAAGAAAAGAGCGCAGCTGAGTAGGGCATGAGGGCATAGAGCCCAATTTTCTTTTCCTTGGTTAAATAAAAGAAAACAAAAACCAAGGTTCCTACAAGCAGTGAATAAGCATTCATCCGAGCGTCACAAAACTTGATGAGAAAGACGGCCAAGAAAAGCCCACTCAGGGTCCGTAACCAGATGTAACGATTCTTCAACAGATAAGAAATCGCTATGAAAAGATAAAAACAGTGCGAGGCAAAATCCGTAGGATAGATAAACCCAAAGGAATTCCGAATAACGCCTCCCCGACTATATTGCAAGTTCGGAATAACTTTTAAAAGAGACAGGAAGAGGACTGATACAAGAATACTTCCACCAACAAAGATATAGGTCCGTAAAACAACCTTCCTATCTGCACTTATTAACAAGGACATCAATAAGGAATAGACTAAAAAATTGAGTCTACCAGTTTTCACAAATACGAGGACACCAATTGATAGTAAGGCTAATGAAAATAACAAGTACGTATAAGAAACATGAATCTTGTTCCAAAATCGCAATGCTAATAGTAAGACTACTAACAAAAGAGTGCTTGCATTCATGTGAAAAATCCCTTTATTCAACATCGTTGTTGATAGGGTATTAAAGAATATGACGATAGCTACGACAACACTAACGAGGAGGTCGTCAAATTTCATTTTTAACATATTGATAATACATTGATAAAAAACAAGAAAGCACGGATAACAAGAGACAGGTTCGTCTTGTGCCAGACAGAAGTGTCCATCTCACTATTTATATCCAAGCTGATCAAGAATCTTTTATCTTTCCTTTCTCGGCCTCTCTTTTCATAGTTACCATTATTTCGTCTAGCAAGTACCTCTTCCATCTTTATGGATGAGTCTTGCTCTATGCACGTTTCGTAAATTGCTGTTTCAACTCTTTCACATCCACCACCTTGAAGAGTAAAATCAAGGTTCCATAGATGACCCCACCTAGTCCAGCATACAGAACGACATTCAGAGTCGGCGAAAAATGGACAATGGACTTGACTAGTAGCAAGAGACCATACATGAGGCCTGAAGCGAGCACAATCTTCATCATTGAGCCTATAATCGGCACTTCTTTAAGATAAGCTCGTGTGAAGTAGAGTTGAATCCCCCATACCAAAGCTTCTGTCAACACTGAGACAATCGCAGCTCCAATAAAGCCCAGTTTTGGTAGGAAGATGAGGTTCAATCCGACACTGACAATGGCAGGTACAGTAGTCGAAATCATAAATTCTTTATTTTTATTATGAGGGATCAGAATTTGAATCCCCATGATATTGGTCCATCCGATAAAGAACATTCTAAAAATCATGATGGCAATGGCATAACGCGCATCCTGGAAGTCCTTCCCTAGGAAGAACTGAACAAAGTCATCATTGACGATTAGCATGCCGGCAATAATGGGGAAAATGACCAAATTATAAATCAAAAAGGACATTTGGTGCATCTTATTAACCGCCTTGTGGTCTCCTGAGGATAAGAGGCTCGATACCCGAGGCAACATGACACTGCCCAGTGAGGTCACCAAGGTCAACAAAATATTGACCAGTTTTAAGGCTTGGTCATAAATCCCCACATCCTTTGTAGAGGCGAGAGCCCCCAGCATGGTTCGGTCCAAGGTGACATAGAGGGAAATGGCAATCTGCGGTAAAAAGAGCAGAATGACCGGCTTTAAATGTACCCGTGCATAAGCCATATCAAAATGGGCTTTCCCAATGAACTCCCGAGCAGGTAGCCACATACTGAGCTGACCTAAGAGCTCAAAGATGGTCAGTAAGAATACATAGAGATACAGATCATTGGCAGATTTGACAAACAAGAAGATGGAGATGACTCCAACTAGTTTGACCGTGATATTCCGAACCGTAATCTTGCGGAAGTCCTCTAACCCCTGAAAGAGCCAGGAAATGTCGAGTCCCTTTGAAACCAAGCTAAGTCCTAGGATATAAGCGACAGGATTTTGCATGGAAGGTAGGGTTAGACACAAAAGAACATAGAGGGTAAGAGATAAAATCGTAGCCCCCAACTGGAGGGTATAAATCCCCCAGAAATTCTTTTGGATATCTTTCCGGTGCCCCGAAATCTCCTTAGTTCCATAATTGGCCACCCCTAGCGTCGCCAAGAGGATAAAATAGGTGACAATGGAGTTAAAATAGCCGTAGGTCCCTAAGTCATTTGAACTAAAAACCCGCGTCACATAAGGGGTGGTGATAATCGGCAAGATAATCACCAGTAACTGGTAGGAGAGATTATAGGCGTAATTTTTAAGAACTTTCATGATTGGCTACAATCCCCACTTAAAGACCGTTTTAAACGGCGTGATCAAATCCGTCGCGAAAGCTCGGTGAATATCTGGGATGGTTTGAACCTCTTCGTCAACGTGGATAATGTTTTTCAAACGGTTTTGGACCCGACGATTAGCCAGCATCTCTACAGCCCGCTCGAAATCCTCACGACCCGAGCGAGAAGACCCCACAAAGGTCAATCCCTTTTCAAGAACATCTCTTGTATTAACTGCGACCCGGTTATCACTAACCCCCATCAACATTACAGTTCCTTGAGGCTTGATGTGATCAATAATGTCATTGATAGCTGGTTCACTTCCTTGACCACCAGTACATTCAAAAGCGTGATCAAACCGTTGGTCTTCTGTTAACTCGCTGGTCAAAATTGCTTGATGGATAAAATTAAACAATTGCAATTTATCACTATTGCGCCCAACTACAGTTATCTTCAAATCAGGGTAAAGATAGTGCAAAGAAGTCGCAACCACATAAGAGAGGCTTCCGTCACCTAAAATCAAAACGGACTCTCTTCGTTGGTGGGCAATGAGATCAAAGCGATGAATGGCATGCATAGCAACACTACTAAACTCCGCTAAAGCTGTCACAGGGCCCCGAACTTCTTCTGGATAAGCTACTACACGATCCAGCGGTAAGGCAACGACTTCCTGCATAAAGCCATTAAAACCGCTAGATAAGAAGTGTGTCCCCGCCAAATAATTTTCAAAGAAGATACCTTCTGTTTGATGAGGAGGCTGATTGGGAACCATGGCCACAATCTGTCCTGGTTGATAGGTCCCCGTAGGATCCGCTACCACGATACCTGATGACTCATGGATCAGGGCCATGGGCAATTTCTTTTTAAGCACTTTAGGATCCCGCTTCCCTTGATAGTAACGTTGGTCCGCATGACAAATAGCCATGTAATAGGGGCGAATCAACACCTTGTCTCCACGGCTCATGTCTTCTTCTTGGTATTTGATGGTGATGTTTTTCGGCTGGGTCAGCTGAAAGATTTGGTTCAACATATTAATTGTCCTCAATCATACCGCGTGCAATTTTCAAATCTGTAATCGTCGTAATTTTAATATTGGAATATTCCCCATTTGCAAGGGCAACTTTTTTGCCATTAATGACAAAGATCTTGCAGGCATCTGTCAAGACTTCTTTTTGTTGGTCACTTAAATCATGATACAAGGTAAGAAAGTCTTTCATTTTGAAGGTTTGAGGGGTTTGACCCTGATAGAGATATTGGCGCTCTGGGATATCCGTGATAAAGGTATTGTCCAAGCTTTGAACAATGGTATCGGTCGCTTCGACCACTGTATCCACAACATCATGGCTCTTGGCTAGTTCAATGTTTTCTTGGATGGTTTTTAGGCTGACAAAGGGACGAACCGAATCATGTGTGACGATAATGTCCTCATCTGTCAAAGGTTGTAGGCCATCAATAGCCAGGATGATGTTTTCGATAGTAGAGTTGCGGTCACTTCCTCCCTCTACAACCAAGATCCGGTCCTTATAAGAAGCCAAGTACTTGTCTACCAGATCTTCGGTATAGGTCACCCAGTCCGGATGGATCCCCAATACAATCTTTTGAATCTCATGAACCAATAAGAACTTCTCAACCGTGTGGATTAAAATAGGACGTCCACCCAAATCCAAAAATTGTTTGGGCATATCCGTAATACCCATCCGTGAGCCTGTCCCACCTGCTAAAATCCCTGCATAAATCATCCTAAACCTCCTGATGTTGTCTCTTTTTCCTTCTCTAGAACATGGCTATTTAGCAATCTAGCCTAGTTTTGCTCTCACCTTTTGATACAAATGAGGAGAAAGGAGCAAAAGAAGGTATTTGAGTTTATTTTTTCTTGTAATATGTGAATTGATTAGAATATCTTTCCAATAGCGACGATACTCTTTGCGAATTTTGTTAACCTGATCATACATATGAGAACCTAGCATAGCATGGACCACATGCAAGCCATTAAAGACATAGCGGGCATTGACCGCTTTTTTCATTTCCGGATCATCAGGATAGTCTCTCTCGACATAGGCTCTGTTCCATTCCATGGCCTTGTAGAAATTCAAAAGGCGATCGCTATACTTCGAATTGACTGTACTACCCGCTCTTCGATAGTATTTATAAAGATTAAGATTGCTTACAGCAATCTCCTTACAAGCTGCAATATGCTCATAGGCAATGGCCAAATCTTCATAAATCATTCCTTCTGGATAGGGATGTTGGAGTAAGATCTCTTTCTTGTAGAGTTTTCCTCCTGAATGGGTCCCAACGTGGTGACCATAGAACATTTCTATCAGAGCTGTATGGCGGTCTAATTTCCTAGCGCCCTTTTCATTTAGATCTCCTGAAAAATCTTTGTCCTCATAACTTCTGACTTCAATGACCGGGGTCGATACGAGGTCAACATTATACTGGTCTTTCAATCCCATTAAATATTCAACAGTTCTACGATCATAATAATCATCTGAATCTAGAAACATAATCCAATCAGCTGTTGCCACTCTTACACCGTTGTTGCGAGCATAAGATATTCCCCCATTTTGAAGATGGAGCACTCGAATACGGTCATCTTCCTGAGCATACTGGTCGCAAATTTCTCCTGATCGATCCGTCGATCCATCATCGACTAGGATGATTTCAATATTTGAATAGGTCTGTTGTCTAAGACTACCGACACTATACTGTAAATACTCCTCGACATTATAGACCGGTATGACAATCGAAACCTTTTCCATTATGCTAATCCCTTCATGATAATTTCTACAATCTGTTGACAAGCTGTTCCATCCCCGTAAGGATTACTTGCCTGGCTCATCTTCTCATATTCGTCTTGGTCTTCCAGAAGGAGCTTAAAGTTGCGATAGATGGCTTCTTCTTCTGTTCCTACCAATTTCAGAGTCCCCGCAGCCACACCTTCTGGACGCTCTGTCGTGTCGCGCATGACAAGGACAGGCTTTCCTAAAGAAGGTGCTTCTTCTTGGACGCCACCTGAGTCTGTCAAAATCATATAGCTTTGGTTCATGAAATTATGAAAATCAATCACTTCCAAGGGCTCAATGATTTTCATTCGCTCATTCTCTCCAAAAATCTTGCTGGCCAATTCTCTGACCTTTGGATTTTTGTGGATGGGATAGACTACCTTGACATCTTCAAACTCATCCAAAATCCGGTTGACCGCACGGAACATGTGCTCCATAGGTTCTCCAAGATTTTCGCGACGATGAGCCGTCAACATGATGAGCTTGCTCCCTTTTGCCCACTCCAATATAGGGTGGTCGTAGTCTTCTTTTACCGTTGTTTTTAAGGCATCAATAACAGTATTTCCTGTAACGAAAATATTGGTGCGCCCCTCTTTTAAGAGGTTGTCTTTTGAAACTTGGGTCGGTGCAAAGTTATAGTCTGCCACAATGGAAGTAACCTGACGATTAAACTCCTCGGGATAAGGGCTTTGAAGGTTGTATGTCCGTAAACCTGCTTCCACATGCCCCACTTTGATGCCCATATAAAAGGCCGCCAAAGCTGTCGCAAAGGTGGTGGTGGTATCCCCATGGACGAGGACAATATCAGGTTGCTCCTGCACTAAGACTGGTTGGATTTTCTCTAAAATAGAGGTCGTGATGGTGAACAAGGTTTGGTTGGCTTTCATGATACCAAGATCATAATCTGGAGTGACTTGGAAGACATCTAAGACCTGTTCTAACATTTCCTTGTGCTGCCCTGTTACACAGACTACGGTTTCAATCGTATTGTGCTGCTTGAGTTCATTCACCAAAGGACACATTTTAATGGCTTCTGGACGCGTCCCAAACACCAACATTACTTTTTTCATTTTGAACCCTTCCTCATCGATTGGTAAAAGTTACGATAGTTGTCTAAAAAGATAGAATAGCTAAACTTAGTATCATAATCCCTCTTTGCTTGAGCAGCTAAAGAGGCTCTTTTCTCAGGATTCCCTGCCAACTCTTTAATTGCTTGAGCCAAGGCTTGCGGGTCCTCAGCTGGGACGAGGATCCCATTCTCAGAGTTCACTACTTCATTCACACCCGGAATATCTGTTGCAATCATCGTTTTACCGTTCATAAAGGCCTCGATTGCAACCAATCCAAATCCTTCAAAGACCGATGGAAGAACACAAAAGTCAAAGCTATTGATACACTCTACCACGTCACTACGGTAGCCCAAAAAATGAATTCTTTCTTCCAGATCTAGCTCTTTTGTTTGATTTATCAAATCATTTTTTAATTCTCCGTCACCGATAAGAAACAAGGATACACTTGGATTTGTCACTAGTGACATGGCTTGGATCAGATAAGGCAACCCTTTTTGTTCGGACAGGCGAGCTATACAGCCTATTTTGATACCGTCACACTTAGTAATTTCATTTACTGTATGCTCACTTTGTTTCATTTTCACCCCATTATAAATTACAATAGAGTTTTTTGACCTTACATCATTATGGATATTTTCCTGGACAGCTTGACTAACAGCAACAGTTCGAGCCTTCCCTAGAGCAAATTTATAAAGTGGCAATTTGTCCTTAAAAACATTATGGGCTGTATAGACATGGAGCAATTTCGGATGGCGCATCTGCAACAAACGAACATAGAAAGCAGCCATCCGGTGATGGGTGTGGACAAGAGTGATCTCATTTCCTTTGATGATCTTGGAGAGACTAGCAAGAATCTTGAGCACCGTAGCTGGCTGTTTGCTATCGACGTCTAAAATGCGATGGTGTTGAATCCCATTCTCTGCTAGCTTTTCTTCCCACAATCCACCAGTTGATGCGACATGAACCTGATCAAATTCATCCTTAAGATCTGTCGCCAACTGATAGACAATACGTTCCGCCCCACCGATATCCATGGTTCGCGAAATGTGAAGAATATTATTTTTTTGCTTTCCGTTTTTCATGTACTACTCTCTTAATAAAAGTGGCATTTCCTACAAAATAGCGCTTAAAGAGCCGTTTGGGTTCGTTGGCCACACGGAACAACCATTCCAGATTGGCTTTTTGCATCCATATAGGTGCCCGCTTGATATGACCTGAGAGGACATCAAAGCTTCCTCCCACTCCCATAAAGACAGAATTGACTCCATTGTCCATAAACTTCTGGATCAAGTACTCCTTTTTAGGAGAGGTGATGCCGACAAAAACAAAATCTGGATTCTTCTCACGAATATCTTCTTGAATAGCCTCTTCCTCTTCAACAGAGAAATAGCCATTGCGATGCCCCACTACTCGGAGATTCGGATAATCCTTTTTAAAGATAGTTAACATATCTGTCAAGACTTCCTCTTTTGCCCCGAAGAAGTAGACAGAGTAGCCTTTTTCATTGGCCAAATGAAGCAATTCCTGCATCAAATCGATGCCTGCCACGCGTTCTGGCACAGCATAGCCCAAATAGCGTGCCGCGAGAACAACAGAAGCACCGTCTGCATTGATGATTTCAGACTCATTGACAATCTTCTTGATGGCCTCATCTGTCGCACATTGATTGAGCTTATCTGCGTTGACCCCCATCAAATGGAGCGGTTTTTTATCTCGTACGAATTGTTCTGTAGCAGCAACGGTTTCTGCCATTGTTAAAGGGTCAATTCTGACCCCCATCATTGTAAAACTTTTCAAGCTTATTCTCCCCAAGTGGATTCAAAGTGACCTTTTTGCTCTGATTCTTCTGGCAACTTCATATAATCGCCATAAATCTTTGTCAGATAAGCATCCGGATCAGCATGTCCACTGATTTTAATGGTTTCAAAATCAAGGAGTTGTGGCTCCCCAAACACCTCTTTATAGGCCAACTCTCTCTCACGATATGAGCCTAAGACGTTTCCGACAAGAGCACTTGTCTCAAAGTCGTACTGTTTAATCGTATTCTGTAATTTCCGATTAATTTTTTCTGTATTTAATAATTTGTCCAAGTGAAGGATCTTAGAAACCTTCACAATTGAATTTTCAAAGAAGCCTCGGTCCCGATTGTGCAATCGATTGATGACAGATATTTTTGAAAGGGCACGGTAATACTTGATTTTATTAGTATGCAAGAAATAGTGGAAACCATCTGACGGATAACCATCTAAAGGAAACACATCAATAAACGGACTACACACAACCCCACCAAATTCAATTTGAAGGGAAGTATCCATGATAGAGGTGTTACCTAAATTATCGTCATGGATTCTTAGGATAACATGATCTGGCAATTCCTTTTCGCAAATTTCCAGGAATTTTTCATAATCTTTTCTAGGCATTCCCAAATCCATATCATCATCCCAAGGAATGAATCCTTTGTGACGAATTGCTCCTAATAGAGTCCCACCTAAAGCATAATAGCGAAGATTGTACTTAGAACAAATCTCAATATACTTTTCTAATAAGGACAACTCTCCTAATTGAATCTGTCTTACTTTACTCATTTTCTACTTCGCTCCATCTCGTTTAAATACAACTTTGATCGTTTTCAGCAAGATTTTTATATCTGACCAAATGGTCCAATCATCAATATAGGACACATCTAAGCGAACCACTTCATCAAAGTCTGTAATTTCGCTGCGTCCACTCACCTGCCAAAGCCCTGTAATTCCAGGCTTAAAGCTCAAGCGACGTTTCTGTTCCGGAGTGTACTTCTCATACTCATCCACTGTTGGCGGACGGGTTCCAACCAGACTCATATCTCCTTTTAGGACATTAAAGAATTGGGGCAGCTCATCCAGACTGGTCTTGCGGATAAAGCGTCCAATCGGCGTAATCCGAGGGTCATTGTCCATTTTGAACATCCCACCGGTCATAGTGTTTTGATCCATCAATTCTTTTTTCCGCTCCTCTGCATCGACATACATAGAACGGAACTTATAAAACTTGAAATAGCGGCCATTTTTCCCGACCCGCTTTTGAGCAAAAATAGCTGGACCTCCATCCTTGCGAATCAAGGGCACCAACACGATACCCACCAAGCCACAGATAACCAAGCCCACCAAAGAACCACAGATATCAATCACGCGTTTCGCGGTCACGTGGCTAGGTTTGTAGAAGTTGGTCGAGAAGGTGACAACATTGAGTCCAGCCACTTCGCGAATCCGTTTGTTGCCAGCAAAGTTCAAATCAAAAGCATTGAGGTTAACGGTAACGTCGATTCCCATGGTCTCAAATTGTGAGACATACTCCCCAATATCATACTCTTCACTTGGAAGATTGAGAAAGACTTCGTCTACCACTTCATAGGTCGCAAAATTCAACAGGTCTTCCTTTGGAACAACCCGAACAGAGGGGTGTTGAAAGTCTGGCCGGTCTAATACTGTCACCGCAACCACTTCCCCACCGCTATCATTGGACGAAAGGAGTCGATCCAGGACTTTATCCATACGAGAATGAGCCGTAATCAAGAGAATCTTGTGACTTCCTTTGAGACTATAATAGAAGCGTCTCCAGTAGCGTTTGATGAGGTAGTTCATCAAATAAAGGACAAGTGTTAGCAGGAACAGAAAATAAATCATTCCGCGACGGGAGAGGGAGAACTTCTCCTCCAAAAAGAAGCTCGAAAAACTGATGACAAGCGCGAAGCACAAGCTGTATTTCAAGGTTTGTAAGAAATCGACTAGATGCCCCCGCTTGAAGTAATCTTGGTTGTAATCGCTGACGTAAAAGGCTACGTAATGCAACAAATACAGATAGAAAATTGTATTAGAGTGGATTTCTGTCTCTGTCACAAAACTAAACAAATAAGCCACAACTAAGACTGGTAAGCTTTGAACAAAGGCCAAAGCAAATTTGTGAAATCCCCTTCCTTCTGTCATAATTTCCCTATCCTATTCCTTATCTTTTTTTCCCATAATTGCCATAGTTCCCGTAATTACCATAGGAACCATATTTTTCTAATTGAATATCAAATTTATTGAGGACCACTCCCAGGAATGGTGTTCCTGTCTGCTCTAGTTGCTCTTTGGCCTTTTGAACAGCCTTGCGACTAACAGCTCCTGCTGCTGTCACAATCAAGCTACCATCACAGCGTTGAGCAATAATCGCCGCATCAATCACCATCCCAATTGGTGGGGTGTCGACAATGATATAGTCATAGTGATTGCGAAGCGCCTCCATGATGACCTCGAAGTTTTTGCTTTGCAAGAGACCCGTTGGATTTGGAGAAATCTGACCTGACAAGAGAACGTCCAATTTTGGATAGTCTGTTGTCGCAATCGCTTGGGAAATCTCACTCTTCCCAGAAAGGACTTCTGTCAATCCAGCGACACGGCCTTGGCTCTTGAAGACACCTGTCATCACCGAGTTACGGATATCCGCATCAATCAACAAGGTACGATAGCCCGCACGCGCAAAGGCTGTCGCCAAATTCGTAGAAATGGTTGATTTTCCTTCGTTTGGTTGCACAGATGAGATGGCAACGACCTTGATATTCGTCCCACTCAACTGAATATTGGTACTCAAGGCATTAAAATATTCTTCAGCCTGAGTCATCGCTGCTAATTTGCTTTTTACAATTTCTAAGGTTGCCATGAATTCTCCCTCTTACAGTTTCTTCACATTCGGGATCACACCTAATAGTGTGATACCCATCACTTCTTCGATATCTTCTGGTTTCTTCACACGGTCATCCAATACCTCTGACAAAATCACCAGAATGGAAATCAAGAGACCACCAAGGACAAAACCAATGACAACATTTCGTTTGATATTTGGTGAAGAAGGATTCTGCGGGACAACTGCCTCATCCAATGTTGTCACATCAGACACCTTTGTTACAGCAATAATTTTTTCTGCCGCTACATCTTTCAAGCCATTCGCGATGCGAGCTGCTTCTTTGGGATCTGGGTCTGATGCTGTGATCGACAAAATCCGAGTATCTGTAGGTACTGCCACGGAGACTTTCTTAGCAAGCTCTGCTGGAGTCATCTCTAATTTCAACTCATCAATAGCTTGATTCAAAACGTTTTGAGAGAGAATTATCTCGCGATAGTCTTTAACCAAGTAGGATCCCGCTTGAAGATCTTGGTTGGTCAAGGCATTGTTTTCTTGATTCTGACGGCTGACCACGTAGATACGACTAGTACTTTGGTAGATCTTTTTCGCTACAAAAGCACTGTACCCCAGGGCTCCAATCGCAAACAGCAAGGCCGTAATGATAATTGAGAATTTACGACGCCATAAGGTTTTAAAGAGGGAGACCACATCCAATTCGATCTCTTTGCTCTCTTGGTTTTTCATATTCACTTTCTCCTTTTCAATCCCCGTGATGGAACTTGATTGTTAAAATAATTCGTCATCCAATAATGTTTGCTGATTTTCAACAAAAAGGGCACGCGCCCGGTCACTGCCGTAGCGTTTTTCAATCAACTGATAAGCCTGGTCCATGTATGGAGGGCGCTGATCAACATTGTGCATATCGCTGGCAACAAAATGAACCAAGTCCTTATCCAAGAAATATTGGGCACGATGTTTCATGAACTTATAGCGATCACCAAACAACTTAGGCTTGAGGACGCTCGAACTATTGATCTGGGTATAGCATCCCATTCGGATCAATTCCCGCACCCGTTTTTCATTCTTTTCTAAACAGTGGTAGCGTTCAATATGGGCAACCACCGGAGTCACTCCTAAGCGCAAAACTGCACTTAAGGACTGGTGAATCTCCTTGTAGGGGGTCGCCATACTAAACTCGATCAAGGCAAAACTGGTATCAGCAAGCGTTGGAATAGTCCCGGCTTCTAGCTTTTCTAGGATATCTCGCGTATAGTAGATTTCTGCTCCGAAATGCAGTTTCATTTCAGGCAGATAGGTCTCTACCATCTCTTTTACTGCCAAGTAGTTTTGATAGATCTTTTCTTCTGGGGTTTCAAACATCCCTTTTCGACGATGGGACGTCGAAACGATGGTACGAACCCCTTGACGGTAGCTTTCCTCGATGAGGAGCTTGCTATCCTCAATCGTCTTTGGTCCATCATCCACATCAAAGACAATGTGTGAATGAATATCAATCATTGTTTTTTCCTTCCATGGTTTGGTTTATCTTTTCTTTGGCTTGTGCCACGCTATCAGCATTCAGCTCCATCATGTAAAGAGCAGATCCTGGCATCGCATATGAAGGCAAGTCATTTCGTCCTTGTCCAGTGACAGCTTGTGAAGTCACCTTGTAACTTCCACCAGTCTCCAACTGTGTATTGACCAAATTCATAATGGTTGGCAAGGGCATATTGGTTTGCAAGGAATCTTGTAAACCAGAAACGATTTCGTTGTAATTGCTCAATGCTTTGGTCGATGTTAATTTATGGATAATGGCTGCGATCACTTTTTCTTGGTTCTTCCCACGATCGTTGTCTCCACCTTCGAGAGAGTAGCGTTCACGGACAAAGCCAAGGGCCTGTTCCGAATTCAAGTGAACTTTCCCTACAGGGAAGTGGTAGTTCCCGTGTAGACTTGTAAACTCTTGATCATTTTCTACATCAATCCCTCCGACGAGGTCGACAAGCTTCAAGAAGGAGGTGAAGTTCAAGCGGACATAGTAGTCAATCTTGATGTCGTACAGGTTTTCTAAGGTATGAATAGACGCATCTACTCCGTAAATCCCAGCGTGGGTCAACTTATCCCCTTGGTTGTTCCCGCCATCAGCAATTGGAACATAGGCGTCACGCGGAGTCGTAGTCAGCAAGACTTGCTTGGTCTTTCGATTGACCGTCATGATAATATTGACATCAGACCGAGAAACCGAAGTGACTGGACCGTAAGTGTCAATCCCGCTGACATAGATGTTAAAGGTGTCCGCATTGGCATCTGCCTTTGCCTTGGTTTCCACTTGGCGACGGATCTTGTAAGAGTAGATTTTCTTTAATTTTTTTGCGTAGTCAGCATCCACACTTGCTACAGTATCTTCAAAGGTACTATTCAAGGCGATGGCTTTCGTCTTGTCTTCTTGTAGGGCCTGGTAGGCTGCCGCATAAGATTCCACATCTTCGATGGTCAGGTCATGCTGGCGCGTTTTCTTCACTTCCTCTACTAGGGCCATCAGATCATCTGCATTATTATTCCCCGTAGGCGCTGCCACACTGCTGATTTCTTTGATATCTTGGATTGGACTATCTGCTTTAACATAGACAGCCATCTCAAACTCCGTATAATTGGCATTTCTGTTCACATTTCCAGCGACATCGACCAACTGTTGGGTAACATAGGTTCCCACAGAGGTTCCTAGCAAGCCTAGGACCAATAAAAATAGCGTCGTCTTTTTAGCCTTGCCTGCAAGGATCAAACCCAAGGTTAAAAAAAGTCCGCCAACCAGCAAGGCCGTCACAAGGATATTCAAATAGCGAAAGGCTAGGATATTGTAGCTAAAGACATTATAAAGAAAGAGCCCAGCCACAAGTAGCGTTAAGACCCAGAGACCGCTATTGACAATCCGTAGCTGATCCCAACTGCTAGTTCTAGTTGAGCGTTTGTTTTTTCTGCTTTGATTCATTTTATCCCCCATACTATTTTCTTAAATATTATAACATAAAATCATCCTAAAAATCGGAATCTAGGCCCAATTCTCCACTATTAATTTTATACTATTCTGAGCTCTCTGTACAGCAATATGGGACAAAGAAATGAGTAAATAAAAAAGGTGAGGAAACTCACCTTTTTTATGGATTTATACTTTATCTTTTGAGGTTGAACTTGTATCTGAATCCTTGCTAGTTGAGTCACTCTGTGAGGAATTGCTTCCTTTACGAGTTTCAGCTCCATCAGCAGAATATTCGTTTACAAAGATTTCCTTACGCAATTCAAGGAAACTTTCATCGCTAAGGATGTAACGTCCTTCTTTGGTTTTAGTCAATTCCAAAGTATACTCGCGTGGTTCGATGTAACCAAAGTCTTCATTCAAACGGTCAAAGGCATAATAGAATAAGAAGTTGTTCAATAGAGACAAGCGTTTTTCTAGTTCTGGATCTGTGTTGTCTTCTAATTTTTTAACATCTTCAATTCCGTTTTCAAACAGACTAGATTTTGCACGGTTGATCAAGTTAGCCAAGTCACGTGTTGCAATCGCACGAGATTTGAAGGTAACTGTCGCAGTATCTCCTTCGTCTTCAACCTTAGTGATTTCATAGTCATCACCAATCGTTGCTAACACTTTGAAACGAGCTTGGTCAAACAATTCCAAGATTTTTTCTGGAGTGAATGTTTCAGTTGACAGTTCAAGCGTGAAGTCTTCTGCAGGTAGATATTTTGATGCATTTTCATCAACAAATTTTTCAGTAATTTGTTTTTTCCACTTATCAACGGATGTTCCCATCAAGGTTGTAAAACCAGAAGAATGGTCAGTGAAGATGGCACGAAGAATAATATCTCCATCTTTCTCAATTTGTTTTTTTGTTTTTTCTTCTTTTGATTCGCTAGATTGTTCTACCTTGTCCTCTTTGGCTGTTTTTTTCTCAGTAGCTGGTTTTGACGAACAAGCTGCCAACAACAACAAGCAGGCTGGTAAGACACCATATTTTACGAGCTTTTTCATAAGTTCTCCTTATTTTTTATAGATTATGTTCATTATACCAAAAATAGCCCCCTTGAACATTCTTAGACAAGCCTATGTAAAGAAATTGTAATATTTTGTCTCTCCTTCGTAATAAAAAAATCCCTTCTCTTGAGAAGGGATCTAATCGCCTATCAACTATAGCATGGGCGCAAATAACTGCATAATTTCTTTGATCAAATGCTGGTACCAGGTGATCCGGAAAGTGTCCAACTTGATCTGCTGAGATACGGAAAAGATCTCTTCAAAATCCGCTCGGATCTTGGTCAATTCTGGGCTTCGATACATCCAGACAGCATTCTCATAGTGATGAACTAGGCTCCGATAGTCAAAGTTGATGGTCCCGACTACTGCGACTTCATCGTCGGCCAATACTTGCTTGCTATGGATAAAGCCTGGGGTGTATTCATAGATTTTCACCCCTGCTTCCATCAGGTCTGGATAAGCCCCTCTTGTAACGATTTGGATCAATTTTTTATCCGGAATGAAAGGGGTCACGATGCGTACATCGACACCACGGAGAGCCGCATTTCGAATATCTTCTGTCAAATCATAATCAATGATTAAATAAGGGGTCGTAATGTAGACATAGTCTGTTGCCTGATTGATGATATTCTGATACACAGACTTACCAACCTGGGACTTGTAGATGGGTTTCGGTCCACTCCCAAAGGGGATATAGAAGCCTTCTCCATCTACCGCTTGGTTTTCCATATGGTATTTATCGAAATCTTCAATCTCTCCCTGGTTGATGTACCAGTTCATGAGAAAGAGTCGCGTCAAGGCCTTGACGGCTCGGCCGTCCAAGCGCACTGCACTATCCTTCCAATGACCGAAGCGTTCTCTCTGGTTGATATACTCATCCGCTAGGTTAACGCCACCTGTATAGCCAATCTGGCCATCAATGACCAAGATCTTGCGGTGGTCTCGATTGTTATAAGCCACCGTCAATCGTGGCACCACCTTGTTAAACTTATGGGCATCAATGCCTAATTTGCGCAAGCGTCTGGTGTAGTTTCCCTTCAGGGTCGCCATACAGCCAATATCATCGTAGAGCAGTTTCACCTCTACCCCTTCTTTGACTTTCTCAAGTAGGATATCTAGGATGCTATTCCACATGAGACCTTCCTCGATGATATAGAATTCGAGAAAGATAAATTTCTTGGCTGAACGCAAATCCTCCAACAATTGTGGGAGCATATGGTCCCCTAGTGGGAAAAAGGTCGAAGCCGTCCCATTGTAGAGGTCTGCGTTGTGGTCCATGGACAGAATAGACTTGACCATCCCATAGACGCTCTTACTCTCTTCTTTCAATTGCAGGCGAAGCTCACGGCTGTTGTCCTCACGGAAATTCATGGACTCCATATTTTCCAACTGAACCATTTCTTTCTTGGACAGACGCCGCTCTCCAAACATGAGGTAAAGAAGGGAACCAAAGACAGGGATGACGGCAATCAGGAGCCAGGTCACCTTGCTCTCTGGAGGCATATTTCGGTTGACGATCGCCAAAATGGTCGAGATATACAAGAGGACCATGATGGTGACAGACATCCAGTTGGGGAACCATTCATTTAACCAAAAGAAGGCCGCAAAGGACAGCCAGAGTTCAAACCCCATAAAGAGGATACTGAACCCATATTTGGACATTAACAATCGAATCTTTCGAAAACTCACCCTCATTCTCCTTCTTTTATAATCCCTACTAGTATACCAGTTCTAAGAAGGGAGCGCAAACCCGATAAAATGAAAAAAGAGAGTGGGACAGAAATCGGTAATTCGTTAGAATTCGATTTCGTCGTCCCACCTCCGCACAGTTGAGTAGGGCTGTAAAAGCTGATGAAATCAGCGTAGTAGAGCCCACTCAACCACTGCGTCTTGCTCGACAATCCAAAGACAATTGAGAGGCTAGGACTTCTGTCCCACTCTCACTTCTGCTAGTTTATTGCTTGGTCAGAACAATCGTATCCTGATCACCCAAGTCTTGATCCGCTTCCTTCAGGGTCAATTGTTGCCCCTCCAGTTGATAGCGGTAGCCATCATCTCCGATAAAGAGGATCTGGTTGGCAGCATCTAGCTTGACTTGTTTCAGCTCTTGCTCTCCATCTGCCTCTACAGCCGTCCAAGTCCCTGAATCACCAGCGATGACGAGCGTCACTTGATCGCTTTCATCCATTCCCATATAGGTTCCGTTCAGACCTGCTTGGTTAACCTGCGGACTAGTCGTTGTCTGTTGAGAAGAAGTTGCCGTTGTGGTCGTCGCACTTGATGACGTGTTCGTTTGCGATGGTGTTTGCTGGTTCGAACACGCTCCAAGTAGGAGGACTGTAGCTGTTACTAATAAAGCAGTTACTTTCTTTGCCATGGATGGTCTCCTTTCGCGCCAACTTTTCAACGGACTTCCCCGTTCATTTGTGGCTCACCTTTAGTATACGTTAGAGCCTGTTTTTGGTCAATCTTTATGACTGGCCGATGAGAGTTGCTACCTATAAAGGATTCTTTCCCTGCTCTAATAGATATGCGCGAACTTCGGAAATAAAGTAGAGAGAGCCAGTGACAAAGAGCACCTCTTGACCAGCTTGCCGGCTATAAAAATCTTGCAAATAATCTCTGAAATCCGCCACATAAGGATAGCCTAAGCCATCCGCCTCTTGGACCACTTCCCCATAAGCAAAGGTCGTCACCGTCAAGTCCGCCTCCGGCAAATCGCTTGCAAAGATCTCCAACATTCCCTGGTAATCCTTGCGTTTTAAAGCACCAAAGAGGATCTTCACGCGCTTATCTGAAAAAGTGCGGGCATATTCGACCAAGCGATGGATGGCATGGGGGTTATGAGCGCCATCTAGATAGATGCCTTGGTCAAAGTTTTCCAGACGACCCGGCCAGCTAGTCGCTTGCAAAGCCTCCCGAACACCGTTTTCATCGACCGCCAGACCTCTCTGCTCCATGAAGAGGAGAAAGGCTTCGAGAGCCACCGCAGCATTCTCTTCCTGATAAGCTCCATTGAGCCCAATTTTCAGTGAGTCAAACCGATGCTGCGCATCTTGAAAGACGCCCTTCACCAGTTGGAAATCTTCTCCATAGCGAGCTAGCGGACAGCCTATTGCTTGGGCCTTTTCTATGCAGACTTGCTCAGCCTCTTTAGCCAGTGGACCGATAACAGCCGGCTTCCCGGCTTTAAAGATCCCAGCTTTTTGCCTAGCAATGGCCTCTAGGCTTCCTCCCAAGGTCTCCTGATGATCCAGCCCTACTGAGGTGATCACTGCTACCTCTCCTGTGATGACATTGGTCGTATCAAGGAGGCCTCCGATCCCAACCTCGATCAAGGCCAGGTCTACTTTTTGTTCATGGAAATACAAAAAGGCCAAGAGGGTGATGATTTCAAAGTAAGAGAGTTGGTCGTGAGTCTCAAGAAGCTGAGACTCCATCGCTTGGATGCTCTGACCCAAGCGAATCAGATCTTGATCCGAAATTGGTTGCCCATTGATACAAATCCGATCATGCATACTAACAATATGCGGAGAAGTAAAGGTCCCGACTTTTAGGCCATGTTGTTGGAATAGCTGGCGCATAAACGCAATGGTCGAGCCCTTACCGTTGGTCCCCGTCACATGGATCATCGGAACAGCTTCACGAGGGTCCCCTAAGAGCTTTACAGCCTGTTGCATCCGCCCCAAGCCTGAACGAAAATTGAGTCCAATTCGGCTATTCATCCATTCTTCAATTTGATTCATATCTTTCTCCTAAAAGAAAAGAGCGATCAAGCCTTGTTGCTGGCTCACGCTCTGCTATTTCTTTGGTTTCTTATTTCACTTCCAGTATTTTTAGAAGCAGGGCTAAAAACGTCCCCCGGACTTACCAACTCTTTCCAATCTCTTGGAGTTGGGGTGATACAGTCTCCCAGACTTACTTGCGGTTTTCATTTCCAGCGCAAGGCTAAAAACGTCCCCCGGACGTTTTTACTCCTCCATAAAGCTGTTGAAGACTTCTTCAATCATGTTCCATTCATCATCTGAATCTTCTGGGATTGGTTGAAGGTCGCCTTCTGTTCCGTCTTCGTTTTCAGTAAATGAGTAAGCTTGGATTTCTACTTCACCGTTTTCATCTTCTTCTGCATTTGCAGGAATCAAAAGAACATAGTTTTTACCAAATTCTTCTTTTCCATCAATGGTCAAAAGGATTTCAAACAAGGTTTCGTTTCCTTGCTCATCTACCAATGTAATCAATTCGCGTTCGTCATGGTTGTGGTCATGATCATGATTGTGTGCCATCTTATTTCCTCTTTTTTCTAAAATTTTCGATCTAAATAATTTTGCAAAATCAACTGGGCAGCCAATTTATCAATTACTTTTTTTCGCTTATTTCGGCTGATATCTGCTTGTTCAATCAGCATCCGCTCTGCGGCAACGGTCGTCAAACGCTCGTCCTGATACTCAACCGGCAAGTTGAATAACTCTTCAAGGCGCTTTCCATAAGCTTGACTCGCTTCCACTCGAGGACCGCTTGTGTTGTTCATGTTTTTCGGCAAACCAACGACAAAACGATCAACCCGGTATTCCTTCACCAGTTCAGAGAGACGGTCAAAACCAAACTCTCCTTTCTCCTCATCAATCTGAATAATCTCCAGACCTTGAGCAGTAAAACCTAATGGATCACTGATGGCTACTCCGACAGTCTTCGAGCCAACGTCTAGTCCCATAATTCTCATTAGAGATCGATCCCTTGCCCTTTCAAGTAGTAACGAACCAATTCTTCAACAATTTCATCTCGTTCGTACTTACGAATTTGGTTGCGAGCGTTGTTATAACGAGGTACATAAGCAGGATCACCACTGAGTACATAACCAACGATTTGATTGATTGGATTGTAGCCCTTCTCATCCAAAGATAAGTAGACATCCTTTAATGTATCACTAATTTCTTTACGGTTTGAATCGTCAAGATTAAAACGTACTGTTTCGTCTGTAAATCCCACAATACCACCCTCTTTCTTTATATTCATACTATTATATCATAATTTCCATACTTTCTCAAACGAAAATTACTGATTTCATGGGCTTTCTTGGACTTTTTATCACTTGTTTCCGAAAACAATCTGCTATATTTTTTCAATGACTTTATTTTACTTCTTTAAAGCCATTCTTTTCCATGTTTTTGATGAAGAGCGTTGGAGAATAGGTCTTGATCATTTTGCAAATTTCTCCCAAGTCTTCGCTGTTTTTAATGTCATCGAAGTCTACTTTATCAGGGTCAATCTCAATCTCAGAGACCATTGCTTCACCTGTCCAATCTGATGTCACGGTGATTCCATCGTAGTCTCTCAATTCATCAATGCCACCTTCACCTTCGTAACCTTCGATCAAGGCTTGCTTGGCACCTTCTTTATCATCCTCAGCATCAATCATCTTCTTGATTTCAGCTTTGAATTCATCCGACACATGAGTCGCTAGTTTGATGGAAACTTTTTTGTATTTCTTTCCTTGGTAGGATACGGTCACTGTGATTTCCTGTTTACCTACCACGTCAACCTCATCAACATCTCTGTCAATCTTAAAGGTCCGAGTGATGACGCTATCTTTCGATAGGGAGTTGCCCCCTTTTGATTGAGAATTCCCACAACCTACCAAGACAAGCAATCCAGCAACGACCAGTAATAGAAATTTTTTCATGTTTTCTCCTTATTCTTCTTTTGCTCCATTACGGAGTAGATTATTCATATACTCTGTTGGTGTCAACTTCAACAAATCTGCAATATTAGCCGATTTGAAGTACTCTAACTCAACCGCTTTTTTAGTATCCAACTGAGTGAAGTCATAGGTGATGACCGTTTGGTATTCATTTTCATTTGGTACGGTCAGTTCAATGGTAAAGCCTGGAAGAGTCCGTGCCTGTTGGAGTTGTTCATCCTTGTCCATCGACTCCACCATCAATCGTTGGGCTTCTTCGAGGCCGACCTCTTGAATGGCTTTTTTCAATTCATCACTAGCAGGAGTGGTATTGGTCATGACCAATTTTTGTAATTGTTCCCCTTGATAGGTGATGGTCTGCTCTTGGCGAATACCTTTCTCATCTGTTGGAAGAACAAAGTGTTTGGTAAAGACTTGCTGCTCTTCTGCCTTCTCTAACAGATTTCGATTTTCTTTATTGAATGATTCAATTTTAGCACTGTTGGATTTTTGAACACTGGAAGAGTCGGTTTTCCCTTGTTTCTTCTGTCCACAAGCTGTCAGCGTCAGGAGCAAGACTCCGAGACAAATAAGCTTCTTTTTCATGTTTTCTCCTTTGATAAGCTTCTATAAAAGGGATTTTCCCCACAGAAGTATTGTACCATAGAATGCCCCGCAAAAACATTCTTACAACCATTTTTTCGTGGATTCTTTGGCCAGATACAAAAGAAAAAGTCGAGATTTTGACATCTCGACTCTTCTCAGTAGCTCAATGTTTGGCTACTTGTTCTTATAGGGCTGCTCTTAAGCGAGCCTCCGCATTTTCAACATTTCGTACAGAACGTGGTAAAAAGGCCCGAATATCATCTTCCTTATAACCAACTTGAAGTCGCTTGTTATCCACTAGGATAGGACTTTTCAAGATTCGTGGTGTTTCTAAGATGATATCGATGACTTCATTCATGCTGAGGTCTTCAATATCGACACCTAGATTCTTAGCGTATCGGTTTTTTGAAGAAACGATACTTGCAATGCCATTTTCTGTTTTGGTCAAAATATCGAGTAATTCTTCTTTTGTAATCCCTTCTTTACCAAGGTTTTGTTCTTTATAGATCAACTGATGAGCATTTAGCCAAGTTTTGGCTTTTTTACAACTCGTGCAACTTGAAACTGTGTAAATTTTAATCATGCATGCACTCCTTTCGCCACACGATAATAACATTGTAGTATATTATACCATAAAAACCATCAGTCTTTCGACCTATTTTAAAAAAAATTACTCTTCAATCTCAATGGCATCATCAAGATCTAGTGTTACTTCTTCAAGAAGTGGGCTTTCAGCTACTTCATCTTGTGCAACTACAGCAGTGTCATCATCGATCAAACCGAAGCGCACGCGCACTTGGTGGTCAATCTCATCAAAAATTTCTGGATGGTCTGCCAAGTACTTCTTAGCATTTTCAGAACCTTGGCCGATCTTCTCACCGTTATAAGAATACCAAGCCCCTGCTTTTTGGATCAAATCAAGGTCTGTTGCAATTTTTAGCAATTCGCCTGTACGTGAAATTCCTTCTCCGTACATGATTTCAACCATGGCTTCTTTGAACGGTGGAGCCACCTTGTTCTTCACAACCTTAATCTTGGTTTCCTTACCAACGTTGGTATCTTTTTGGTCCCCAGTACCTTTGATTTGAGTATTTCCACGAACATCTAGACGAACAGAAGCGTAGAATTTAAGGGCACGACCACCAGGTGTGGTTTCTGGATTCCCAAACATGACCCCAACTTTTTCACGCAATTGGTTGATAAAGATAGCAATGGTCTTGGTCTTGTTGATTGAAGCTCCAAGCTTACGCATAGCCTGGCTCATCATCCGCGCTTGCAAACCAACGTGGCTGTCACCGATATCTCCATCGATTTCTGCGCGTGGGACCAAGGCAGCAACAGAGTCGATAACGACCAAGTCAACGGCACCAGAGTCAATCAATTTACCAGCAATTTCAAGTCCTTGTTCTCCTGAGTCTGGTTGAGACAAGAGGAGTTCATCAATATTAACCCCAAGAGCTGCAGCATAAGATGGGTCCAAGGCATGCTCGGCATCGATAAAGGCAGCAATGCCTCCTTCTTTCTGTGCTTGCGCTACTGCATGGAGGGCAACGGTTGTTTTACCAGATGATTCTGGACCATAGATTTCGATGATCCGACCTTTTGGATAACCACCAGCACCCAAGGCAATATCAAGAGCCAAGGAACCTGAGCTCATGACTTGAACTTTTTGCTCTGCGCGTTCGCCCAGACGCATGATGGATCCTTTACCAAAGTCTTTTTCGATCAACTTTAGGGCATCATTGAGCGCTTTTTCACGCTCGTCTCCGAATTTCTTAGAGATATCATCTAATTTTTTCTGTTTTTTCGCCATTCTTTTCTCCTATATCAAAGCGTAATGCTATACAAGCTTCTTTTCATTATAGCAAATTTTCATCTAATAATACAGTCCGGCGTACCAGATTAAAGGCATGGAGGACTGCAACTTTACGAACATCCATACGACTCCGGCCAGCGATATTGACCTTGATTGATTGGACTCCTTTAGGACCCGCAATTCCAATAAAAACGGTCCCTGCTGGGTGGCCTTCTAGACTGTCTGGACCAGCAACACCTGTCAGACTGACTCCATAGTCAGCCCCTGTTAAGAGATGGGCTTGCGCTGCCATCCGCTCAGCTGTATGGGCAGAGACCACTCCATGTTCTTGCAACTCAGCTAGGGGGATTTGGAGCATTTTGCTCTTTTCCTCTATGCTGTAAGTGACGAAACCTCCTGGTAGGACTGCTGAGGCTCCTGAAAAATTAGCCAGAGTCGACTGGAACATCCCGGCCGTCAAGCTCTCTGCTGCGGTTAGGGTCAAACCTCTCTCTCGTAAGAGTTCAAAAGCAACCTTGGCTAGGGAATTGTCATCACCATAGCCATAGAAGAGCTGGCTCAAGGCTTGACCATCCAAAGTCTCATGACGGAGGATCACTTGCTCCAACTGATCCAATTTCTGATCAGCCTGCTCTTGTGATGCAGCCTTGGTTGACAAGCGCAAGGTCACTTCTCCGGTCTTAGCATAAGGAGCCACCGTCGGGTCCGTCTGGCCATCAATCACATCGGCTAGAACGGTTACCAGCTGGCTTTCCCCAATCCCAAAGAAGCGCAAGACACGTGAGTAGAGCTTCTCGCCTGTGGCTAGCAAGGGCACTAACTCATCATTAACCATGGGTTTCAATTCACTAGGGGGACCAGGCAAGACGACATAGCTAACACCCTCTACTTCAATCAGCCCTCCCACTGCCAAACCGGTCAGATTTTGGAGCGGTGTTGAGCCTGTCACTATTTGCGCTTGTCTCAGATTGTTGGGAGTTCGGACATGGTCTGGCCGACTGGCAAAGAAGCGATCCAACTTGGCCATTGCTTCTGGATCAAAGGTCAGGTCTCTACCCAAGAACTGCGCTAGGGTCTGCTTGGTCAGGTCGTCTTCGGTCGGTCCGAGTCCTCCCGTGAGGATGACGAGATCACTTCGATCACGCGCGATTGCAAGAACAGACAAGAGACGATCGGCATTATCTCCAACTGCAGTTTGGAAATAAACGTCGATCCCTAGACCTGCCAACTTTTCTGATAAGAATTGCGCATTGGTATTGACAATCTGTCCTGTGAGAATTTCAGTTCCTACTGCAATGATCTCTGCTTTCATAACGCCTCCACTTATACTATTCGTAATTTTTCTTCATTGTAACACAAAAATAGAAAAATCGTAGAAAAATTTTCTACGATGGGTTAGTTATTCGGATTTTTCCATTCACAATCATTCTCATGATCATTGACCAGGCCTGCAGCCTGTAGAAAGGATAGGACCGCAACGGGGCCTGTAAACTTGAAGCCATGTTTTTTGAGATCCTTGGATAATCTCTCAGATAAAGGCGTCTTAGCTGGTGCTTGACTGTAATCTGGAACATCATTGACAATGGTTTTTCCATCGACAAAAGACCAGAGATAGGCATCAAAGGTGCCAAACTCTACCTGGACTTGTAAAAAGGCTTGAGCATTGGCCCGTGTCGCAAAAATCTTGGCTCGATTTCGGATAATTGCTGGATTGTCTAACAAGGATTCCAGTTCAGAGTCGGTCATCTCTGCGACGCGTTGAAGATGGTAACCATGAAAAGATTCCTGGAAAGCCTGCCGTTTATTGAGGACCGTTTCCCAAGACAAACCAGCCTGATAGGTCTCCATACAGAGCAACTCAAAAAGCCCCTGGTCATCGTGGAGAGGCTGTCCCCATTCCTCATCATGGTAGGCTACATAGAGCGGGTTGTTCATTTTAACCCAGCCACAACGTTTTGGCATAGGAACCTCCTATTTCACCAACATCTTCAGGGCAGACTTGATATAGTTCTCTGCTGTATCGGTCGTGCCTTCAAAGAATTTCTTGATTTTCTTAAGCTCCGTTGCCTTGTAGCCCAATGCCAACATAGCTTCCATGGCTTCTTCTAAGGCTTGGTTCTCTTCTGTCGCCTTAGCTTTTGTCTGAGCCGGTGCATCTTCTAGATCGAGATTGATCTTACCTTCCAAGTCCAGCACCATCTGTTGGGCTGTTTTCTTGCCGATCTTTGGAAACTTGGTCAAGTAGGTGATGTTCTTGCTTTCGATGGCTTGGACAAGGCCTGCATTGTCATCTGCAGCAATGATAGCCAGAGCTGAGACAGGTCCAATCCCAGAGACTGAGATCAAGTTTAAAAAGAGCTGTTTCTCTTCTTCAGTCGCAAAGCCATAGAGAAGGTGAGCATCTTCACGGACCACTTGGTGCAGATAAACTTGCACCTCTTGATTCATTTTACCAGAGTAGGCATAGGGGTTGGCCACATGCAAGAGATAGCCGATCCCAGCCGTTTCCACCACGATGTATTTAGCGGTGATTTTCGTTAAAATTCCTTTAATGTATTCGTACATAATCTTCCTTTATCGTTTACTTAATATTTGCCCAATTCTCGTAGGCTAGTGTGATTTTCCTGAATGCGTCGGAACATCTTTTCCATGTCCGATTTGGTGAAGTTGACCAAGACGGGACGGCCGTGGGGACAGTTATAAGGGTTGTCACATTGGGACAGTTGGTAGATGAGATCCCGTGCGGAGTAATCGTCCAGTGTGTGATTGGCCTTGATGGAGCGTTTGCAAGACATCATGATGGCCAACTCCGCCCGGTATTTCTTGATGGACACTTCCTTGGTCAAAAGGAGCATATCACACATCTCATAGATACCCGACTCGATCTCTTCTTCCTTCATCCAAATCGGATGCTCCCGCAAGATCAACTGGTTGGCTCCGTACTCTTCTAGATAGACGCCCACTTCCTCTAGGAGGTGTTTACGCTGTTGCAGGCGGATCAGATCGTCTGCAGGGAATTCAAAGATATAAGGCACCAGCAGTTGTTGCTGACTGCCGTCTACGTCCCCGATGCTCTCCCGGTATTCTTCGTATTTGACCCGCTCTTGGGCCGCATGCTGGTCAATGATGTAAAGACCCCCATTGCCTTGGGCAAAGAGATAGGTCCCATGCATCTGACCGAAATATTCCAACTCTGGGAAGGTCGAATGTTCTTCTCCTTCCAACTTGTCATAAGCCTTATCTAGACTAGCTAGATCCAACTCTGGATGGTCCAGTTGATCATACTGAGGCGCCTTTCGCTCCGCAAATTTGATGGCTGGTGATTTAGCCTCCTGATTTCCCTCTTCTGAGGCAAAGAGAACCGTTTGCTCTGGGGTCAATTCACCACTTGGCTGGGATTCTGCAACCTCTGGACGGACAAAGAAGTCTCCCTTGTCTCGGTCGTAATAGAGGCTATTTTCTTTTAGAGGGAGACTGGTCTGGACTGGTTTTTCTGTTCGACGAAGCGTCGACTTGGCTAGATTTTCCAAAGCATCTGGAATCAGATCCTGCTCTTTCAAAGCGGAGACAATGGCCTGGGAGATCAAGGCCATTAGTTCTCGTTCTTTAGAAATGCGCACCTCTTGCTTGGTCGGGTGGACATTGACATCCGCTAGATAGGGGTCAATCTGAATATTGATGACCGCTATCGGGAAGCGTCCAACCATGAGTTTACTGCCGTAGCCGTCCAAGATGGCCCGATTGAGCAAGAAATTCTTGATGTAACGACCGTTGATAAAGAGACTAATGTAATTGCGATTGGCCCGGGTCAATTCTGGCAAAGAGACGAAGCCCGACACTTCAAAGTCCAAATCACCTGTCTCGATGGCAACCATTTTCTTAGCGGTAGCGAGCCCGTAGACTCCTGCGATGGCTTGACGGAGATTCCCCGTTCCTGCCGTCCGTGTCATTTCATGGCCGTCATTGATCAAGGTAAAGGCAATCTCTGGATGGGCCAGACTCAGGCGGTTGAGAATGTCGACGACATGGGACAACTCTGCCTGCTGGCTCTTCATATATTTGAGGCGGGCTGGTGTATTGAAAAAGAGGTCCTCAACTGTGATTTTAGTCCCCACAGGGCTAGTCGCCGGCTCAAGAGAAGTGATTTCGCCCCCTTTAGCCTCTAGCTTGGTCCCATGACTAGCTCCTTCCTGAGCTGTCAGGATGGTCATGACACTGACAGAGGCAATAGACGGCAAGGCCTCGCCACGGAAGCCTAGGGTCCGGATACGAAAGAGATCTGCTTGACTCTTGATCTTACTAGTCGCATGGCGACGAAGAGCTAATTCCACTTCCTCATGGGCAATCCCTTGTCCATTATCCGTGATTTGAATGCTCTTTAAGCCAGCTTCTTCGATCTCTACGACAATCTGACTAGCTCCCGCATCGATGGAGTTTTCAACCAGTTCCTTGACCACACTAGCAGGGCGCTCGATGACCTCACCGGCAGCGATTTGATTGGCTAAAATTTCTGGTAATTCGATAATCTGTGACATAGCTTCCCCTCTTATGTTTTATACGCGCATAGGTAGAACTATTATACCATATCTCCAAGGAAGCCCTCCCTTTATAAAACCTTGTGCTCCAGCTCCATTAAAGATACCGTCTTCTACCAGATAAACAGACAAACTGACCGAATATGCGAAAAGCCTTGTCTTGATGCCTGAAAAAGTGTTTAATAGACTTGTAAGCAAGAAGTCCTGCTAGCGGATCGCTTACCTGACGTCAATATGTTAGAAGGGATTTGTATGAAAGTAACAGTTACCATTGACCCCCATTTTCAAGAAGAAGGCGTAGCCATCACAGGGCCACAACCTAGCGAACGCATCCAGAAAGTCCAACAATTCATTGAGGAATTGGACCAGAAGGAACGCTTGCGAGCGAAAAAGGAGGGGGAAACCTATCTTGTAGAGACTCACTTGTTTCATCGGTTCTATATTGAAAACCGTCAAGTCGTTGGGGAAACAAAGGATGATCACTTCATCCTCACCGGCCCCCTCTACCAACTCTCTCAAGACTTGCCCATCTATTTTTTAAAAATTTCCCAATCTGAAATTATCAATACCAAAGAAATCGATCACCTGCATTTTACCAGCAGCGGATCGGTCCAAATCAATCTGAAAAACGGGACCATCACCTATTCGTCTCGTCGCTATTTAAAAGCTATTAAGGAGAAATTATCATGTTAAAGACTCATCTATCGAATGCCTCTAAAGGCATCTTCATCGGCCTTACCCTCTCTATCGTCTTTTCTTTCCTAAACTCACCTTCCACTTACATGCCTCTCAGTCCAAGTTCAGGCGTTGGACAATGGATGCAAGCCCACGACGTGCATGGATCCCTTGTCATGCTCTATTGTATCCTTATATGGGCTGGCATCGGCTTGCTCTTCAGCTTAGGAAAAAACCTGTTCAACAAAGACTGGAGCCTCCTCCGTGCGACCCTCAGCCACTACCTTTTGATGCTCTTTGGTTTTCTACCTTTGGCAACCTTGGGAGGCTGGTTCCCAATCCAAATCAGCTTCTACATCTCCGTCATTATAGAGTTTAGCCTTGTGTACTTGGTTATCTGGGCGGTTTCTTATCACATTTACAAGAAAAAAGTAGAAGAGATCAACCAACAGTTGCAAGGGAAAGCCTGAGGAATTCAAAAAAATGACTTTTATTTTTTAGTCATTCAAGAAGATGAAAAACTTTCCGCTGTGAGAAAAGTGCCTGAAACAACTGTGTTTCAGGCACTCGGAATCATTGAGACCTTAGGCTCAATGATTAGTCATGGAACTTCTACGAAGTTCGCTGACGTCCGTACTCACCTAAGGAAAGTTTTTAAAATTACTTTGTCTTCAATCTGAAACAGTTCGAATGAACTGTTTTTTAAATTCTCTTTTTCATCTCGGCAACTGCCATCATGACTTCCATCGGGGTCATATTGTAGATATCGAGATTCTTCAACTCTTCTAAGACAGAGTGAGAGGAAGTTGCTTCAAACAAGGATATCTGTTCTCCGACCTGTGGAGAGGATTCTTGTGTTGGAGTCGCCATCGGCACTTCGTGGCTTTGGCCTTCTAATTGACTCAAGATAGTATCTGCCCGCTTCAAGAGATCGCTTGGCAGCCCGGCAATCTTGGCCACATGGATCCCATAGGATTTATCCGCTGGTCCCTCTTCAATCCGGTGCAAGAAGGTCACTTGGCCATCCTTCTCCAAGGTTGCGACGTGGACATTGCGCAAGCGAGATAGGGTCTGCTCCAGGTCGGTCAACTCATGGTAGTGGGTGGCAAAGAGCGTCTTGGCACCTGTCCGGTCATGGATGTATTCGATGATGGCTTGAGCCAAGGCCATCCCATCATAGGTCGCCGTCCCCCGTCCCAACTCATCAAACAAGATAAGAGAAGCCGGAGTCGCTTGGCGAATGGCATTGTTGGCCTCCATCATCTCAACCATAAAGGTCGATTGACCGGATACCAAGTCATCTGCAGCCCCAATCCGGGTATAAATGGCATCAAAGAGAGGAAGGGTCGCCGCCTGAGCCGGTACAAAGGAACCAACCTGAGCCATAATGACAATGATGGCCAACTGGCGCATATAGGTGGACTTCCCGCTCATATTAGGTCCCGTAATCAACTGGATATCACAGGTCTCATCCATAGAAATGCTGTTGGGGATGTAGCTTTGAGCTCCCATCACCTTCTCAACAACTGGATGACGCCCCTTTTCAATCCGGATATCGCGCGCCTCTTGGAAGACTGGACGGGTCAGTTGTTGCCTTTCAGCTACACAGGCCAACCCTTGCAAGACGTCCACCGTTGCTAGGGCTTGGGCTAGGGACTGCAGGCGCTGGATGTACTTGCCGACTTCCTCTCTGATCCGTAGGAAAATCGCATACTCTAGGCTAGTCGACTGTTCCCGAGCTTCTAGCATCTCCCCTTCAATCCGAGCCAGTTCCTCTGTCCCAAAGCGCTCAGAATTTTTCAAGGTTGCCTTGCGGAAGAAATGAGCTGGTACACGGGATAATTGGGAATTGGTCACATGGAAATAATAGCCATCTTTTTTGTTGTAGTCAATTTTAAGTCCGGTGATGCCACTGGCCTCCCGTTCTTTGGCTTCGATCTCTGCAATCCAGCCGGTCCCTTCCCGGAGGACGACACGGTACTGGTCCAGAGTTGGGTCAAAGCCGGTACGGATGATATTACCTTCTGTCAGAACGATAGGGGCATCCGGGTCAATCGCTGCCTCGATGAGACGGCAAAGCTCTGGTAGCTCATCTAACTGGGCAACGAGGAGGTCTAGCACGGGCTCGCCCATCTCGACCAAAAGCGATTTGATCAAGGGAACATGGCGCAGGGTTTCACCCAACTGCAAGAGGTCCTTGGGAGTGGTCTTGCCAAAGGAAACCCGACTGGCCAATCGCTCGATGTCATACACTCCCTTGAGACGATCTGCCAGATCACTTCGCTCAAAGAAATGGTCCAAGAAGACTTGGATAATCTCTTGGCGTTCTTCGATCCGATGGCGGTCCATCAAAGGCTTCTGGATCCATGCCCGCAAGAGACGGCCTCCCATGGCTGTCTTGCTTTCATCTAGGAGCCAGTAGAGGCTGCCATGTTTTTTGCCAGTCCGAGCATTTTCTGTCAAGTCCAAACTCGCCTTGGTCGCATAATCCATCTGCAAGAAATCACGAACTTCATAGTGATGGGCAGGCTTGATATGGTGGAGTTCCCGCTTCTGGGTTTCCTGGACGTATTGGAGCAGGCCTCCTGCCGCTATTCTCTCCAAATGAGTCAAGTCAGCCCCTAAAAGTTGGACATCCTCCGCCACTTCTGAGATAGGGGAGAGCAAGAGGTTCATTTGGCCAAGAAGGACTCTTTCTTCACCTTCTGACAAGGAGTAGGTCAGGACAATCTCCCGCGCCCGTAGGTTGCGGATCTCCCCACAGACCATGGCAAAATCATTCAGACTGGTGACCTGAAACTCCCCGGTCACTAGGTCCATATAGGCAAGGCCATAGTCCGTCTCATCATGAGACAAGGCTACCAGGAAGTTGTTGGCGCTGTCTGGCTTGGTCGAATCGACAACGGTCCCCGGAGTAATGACTTGGACCACTTCCCGTTTGACCACACCGACGGCTTGCTTGGGATCTTCCATCTGCTCTGCAATAGCCACCTTATAGCCTTTTTCGATCAAGACATCGATGTACTGCTGGGCCGAATGATAGGGAACTCCAGCCATGGGAATCGGATTTTCTGCATTTTTATTCCGAGAGGTCAAAGAAATCTCTAAAATCTGTGCTGCATTGACGGCATCTTCATAAAAGAGCTCGTAAAAATCCCCCATCCGAAAGAGCAAAAAAGCATCCGGATAGTCTTTTTTGATATCTAGGTATTGCTGCATGCCAGGTGATATTTTTTCTGCTGCCATATCGCTCCTTTTCTATATCATTGCATTCATTCTGAGTGCTTACTCCAACTCTAAACTGACATAAAAGGAGGGCCGATCCCTTTCTGGACTGGTCCCTCGCCCTTGACTAGTGACTAGAATGTTGGAGAATGGTCTGCTGGACTGTTTGTGCTACTTCTTGGTCCTTGCAAACAATTAAGAGGGTATTGGCCCCTGCGACGGTGCCAAGGATTTGATCATCCAAGATCTCATCGACTGCATTGGCTAAAATAGCCGCTTCTCCCAGCTCCGTCCGAACAACCAGTGTGAACTCCGCTCTCGAGACCACTTGTGCATATTGAGCAATCAGTCTAAAAATATCTGTTCGATCAGGTTCGTCTGCTAATTTATAATAGAGGCCACCCTTTTCTTTTACCTTGATCAGACCGATTTCTCGTAGATCTCTAGATAAGGTTGTCTGGGTCACTCCCGCCCCTCTTTGTTCTAGACGGTCTTGAATGTCTTTTTGCGTCGATAACTTCTCATGTTGAATAATTTCTCGAATCAAAAGTTGACGTTCATCTTTTTTCATTTTTGCTCCACTTTTGAATAATTATACTTTGATTATACCAAAAAGTTTGAAGAAAGGCCGAATTTTGTGATAGAATAGTAACAAAAGACCAAAGGAGCTACTATGAATCATAAAGAACTTATTGCAAGTGAATTGGCAAAAGTCATTGAAGGCTTAGACCAAGAAACTATCTTAAATTTACTAGAGCAACCAAAATCTTCAGACCTCGGAGATATCGCCTTTCCTGCCTTTTCTTTGGCTAAAATCGAACGCAAAGCTCCTCAAGCGATTGCTGCTGATATTGCGGAAAAAATCGATGCCTCTCACTTTGAAAAAGTCGTTGCAACTGGACCTTATGTAAACTTCTTCTTGGACAAATCTAAGATCTCTGATCACGTAATCAAATCTGTTATCGAAGCAGGTGCAGACTACGGTCAGCAAGACGAAGGACATGGAGGAAATATTACCATCGACCTTTCTAGTCCAAATATTGCAAAACCTTTCTCAGTTGGTCATTTGCGCTCAACCGTTATCGGAGATGCTCTTTCAAATATCTTCCGCAAAATGGGCTACAACACCATTAAAATCAACCACTTGGGAGACTGGGGTAAACAATTTGGTCTCTTGATGGTCGCTTATAAAAAATGGGGTAGCAAGGAAGCCGTCGAAGCCAATCCAATCGATGAATTGTTGAAACTCTATGTCCGCATCAATGCCGAAATCGAAAACGATCCTGCTTTGGATGAGGAAGGACGTCTCTGGTTCAAGAAATTGGAAGATGGAGATCCAGAAGCGACTGAATTGTGGCAATGGTTCCGTGACGAGAGCTTGGTAGAATTCAACCGTATCTACAAACTCCTCGGTGTTGAATTTGACAGCTTAAACGGAGAAGCTTTCTACAATGACAAGATGGATGAAGCTGTCCAAATCCTTGAAGACAAAGGCTTGTTGAAAGAGTCTAAGGGAGCTAGCATCGTTGAGCTGGATGATGTCAACCTTCCACCAGCTATGATTAAGAAATCAGACGGTGCCACTCTTTATATCACTCGTGATATCGCAACCGCTATCTATCGTGCACGGACTTACAACTTTGTGAAAAACATCTATGCTGTAGGTCAAGAACAATCCAACCACTTCCGTCAGTTGAAAGCTGTTTTGAAGAAAATGGGATTTGACTGGAGCGACGATATGATCCACGTTGACTTTGGTTTGGTCACAAAGAACCGCCAAAAATTGTCAACTCGTAAAGGAAATATCATCCTGCTCGAACCAACCCTTCAAGAAGCCATCTCTCGTGCTAAAGCGCAGATCGAAGAAAAGAACCCTGAATTGGAAAACAAGGAAGAAGTAGCACGTGCAGTCGGTGTTGGTGCCGTTAAGTTCTACGACTTGAAGACAGATCGTCGCAACGGGTATGACTTTGACCTTGAAGCCATGGTATCCTTCGAAGGGGAAACTGGACCATACGTTCAATACGCATACGCACGTATCCAATCCATCCTTCGCAAAGCCAACTTCACTCCATCTGCAGATGCAACATACAGCTTGAACGACCCTGAAAGCTGGGAAATCATCAAACTTCTCCAAGACTTTGCTCGTGTCGTGAAACGTGCTGCTGAAAACTATGACCCATCCTTGATTGCTAAATATGCTATCAACTTGGCTCAAGCCTTCAACAAGTACTATGCTCACACTCGTATCTTGGATGAAAGCCCAGAACGCGATAGCCGCCTTGCTCTTAGCTACTCAACAGCAGTTGTTTTGAAAGAAGCGCTTCGCTTACTTGGTGTCGATGCACCTGAGAAAATGTAATTTCTTCCTTACTTTTTGATAGGAAACCGTCTCTTGTAGGGGTGAGAGGAATCGCTAAATAAACCTTATTTAGTTCCATCTCACTCCTTTTCTCATGCTCAATACACCTATATTTTTAGGGATTATCGCTTCCCTTCATCCATTATCTTATCCTTTGGAGAACCCTATGAATCAAACTGTTTATATTCTTATTTTAGTTAGTCTGCTCATTCTCTTTTTAATCAATAAATACGAGAGAGAAAAACTGCAAAAGATTTTACAAGAGCAACTCTTAAAAGATGAAGCCTTCAAGGCAAGCATCAAGGAACAAATCCAAACGACGGAAAACATCAACGATGTCATTCACGCCATCAATAAGGACTATCGCCTCGGCCTCTTGCTCTCGAAAGAAATCACAGATCAATTAAAATAAGCCCTAAAAGAGGAGTCATACAAAATATGACCCCTCTCTCTTCAACCGCAACAAATAAGAGAGTGGGACAGAAATCGGTAATTCGTTAGAATTCGATTTCGTCGTCCCACCTCCGCACAGTTGAGTAGGGCTGTAAAAGCTGATGAAATCAGCGTGGTAGAGCCCACTCAACCACTGCGTCTTGCTCGATAATCCAAAGACAATTGAGAGGCTAGGACTTTTGTCCCAGCCTCTTTTGTTTTAAAGACGATACAAATCTTCTACAATGGCCGCTACTTTTTTGATATCCCCTAGCATTCCTCGCATCTCAAAGTCTGCTAGCATAGGGAAACCAAAGCGTTGGCTGTACTGCTTGGCCGTTAGGCAATATTGATTGTTGAAGTTGCGATTTCCTGATCCTACAACTCCCAAGCATTTAGTGGCATTGTCTCCATAGGCGATAAAGTCTGCTACATCGGTCGTTAAAATTTCCACATCTCCATTATCAACACCATTTCCTCCTTCTAGGTAGGTCGGCAAAAAGGCGATAAAAGGTGTATCAACTTCAAAGAAGGGCTTCCCTTCTTTGACTAGGTCTTTGACATGGATTTTTTCAATGACCAAGTCAGGGTACTGCTCCCATAGATAATCACTGAGACGACGAACAAAACTTTCAGTATTGCCACTTAAACTGATATAGACAAAACATACTTTCATTTTTTTCTCCAATCAGACCAGCTCCTCTTCTTTGTTCCAGACTTGAGGAGTTTTTTAATGCTATGATCTAAGCTTGAAGGTCGCTAGCTGGTCTATTTTTCAATTTGTAGAGGAGGATTCCCAAGTAAACAAGGGCTACAACCACACTCAAGACAAGTGCATATAAGCTAGAAGCCTGTAACAAGGTCCGCAATTTATCTGATGTGATTACCGACATGGAAGAACGATAAGACCAGAAATTGTGCAAGCTTATTAGGAGGAAGGCTCCAATTTGACCCATATAGGCATAGGTTGCCTTGACAATATCCTTTTTAGATAGGAAGAAATAGCCAACAGCAATTAAGCCTGCAATCAAAAGAGAGAGCAACAACCAAGCGATTGGTCCGCGTAAGGCTACGATTAATTTTTCAAGGAAGGCTTTGTATTCTTCCCGTTCAAGAGCAGTGGTTAAGTTCAAAGAAGCTGCCGTTTCATCTGTGACCTCCACTTTAGCCAATCCAAAGAAGGACTGAGCAGTTAATAGAGTTCCCATCGCTGAGAGGGCTAGCAAGACATACATATAAATCGGATTTTTCTTCATTGTATTTCCTCGTTTCTAATATCCATAGTATTTATTATAACGTGAACCTTAGGGAAGCGCAAGTTTAGATTTTCCCAGTTATCCTATACAAAAAAGCTCCCTCTAAATCAGGATATGATCCAAAAGGAGCTCCTCTTTTATGAGTATATTGCTTCTAGAATTCTGAAAGCAAATTAGTTCAAGTGCCAGATATCTTCGTTGTACTGAGCGATAGTACGGTCAGATGAGAAGAATCCTGCTTTAGCAATGTTGACGATGACTTTATCCAACCATGCGTCACGGTTTTCGTAATCAGCAAGCATTTGCTCTTTCACTTTGATGTAGTCTTCCAGGTCAAGAAGAGTCATGAACCAGTCTTTGTTGATCAATTCATTGTAAAGACGTTCCAAGCGTTCTTTCTTACCAACTGCAAGAACAGCGTCGCTCACGATAAAGTCAACCAATGGTTTGATCGCTTTACGAGCGTAGAATTCGCTTGATTTGTAAGCTGATTTTGCGTAAAGATCGATAACAGTTTCTGAATCTTCACCAAAGATGTAGATGTTTTCGTCTCCAACCAACTCAGCGATTTCCACGTTAGCACCGTCCATCGTACCAAGAGTCAAAGCTCCGTTCAACATGAATTTCATGTTACCAGTACCTGAAGCTTCTTTAGAAGCCAATGAGATTTGTTCTGAGATGTCACATGCTGGGATCAAGAAACTTGCTGCAGTAACGTTGTAGTTTTCAACCATTACGACTTGCAAGTGTGGTGCTACTGCTGGGTCGTTTGCAATCACTTCTGACAAGCAAAGGATCAAGTGGATGATGTCTTGAGCGATTGTGTAGGCAGGAGCTGCTTTACCACCAAAGAAAACTGTGATTGGACGAGCAGGGATATTACCAGCCTTGATGTCCAAGTATTTGTGAATCACATACAAAGCGTTCATTTGTTGACGTTTGTACTCGTGAAGACGTTTGATTTGGATATCAAAGATTGAGTTTGTATTGATTTCCACACCTTGGTGTTCTTTCAAGTGACGAGCCAATTTACGTTTGTTGTGAGCTTTGATGCTTTCCAATTTTTCTTTGACAGCAGCATTGTCTTCGTATGAAAGAAGGTCTTCCAATTTAGAAGCTTCATGGTGCCAGTCGCGTCCAAGAATCTCATCCAAGTAGTGAGACAAGCTTGGGTTAGCATGCATGAGCCAACGACGGAAAGTAATACCGTTTGTTTTGTTGTTGAATTTTTCTGGGTAAAGATCGTAGAAAGCTTTCAACTCAGAGTTCTTCAAAATTTCTGTGTGAAGAGCGGCAACTCCGTTTACGCTGTATCCATAGTGGATATCCATGTGGGCCATGTGTACACGATCGTTTTCATCAATGATTTGAACAGCTGGATCTTTGTATTCAGCACGAACACGGCGGTCCAATTCTTTGATGATTGGTACCAAGTGAGGAACCACTTCTTCCAAGAATTCAAGAGGCCATTTTTCAAGGGCTTCAGCAAGGATTGTGTGGTTTGTGTAGGCAGTCATGCTACGAACGATAGAGATTGCTTCATCAAGTTCGATACCACGTTCAGTCAAAAGACGGATCAATTCAGGAATCACCATTGATGGGTGAGTATCGTTGATTTGTACAACTGCGTAGTCAGCAAGGTCATGCAAGTTGCTTCCTTTTTCGATGGCTTCATCGATGATCAATTGAGCACCGTTTGAAACCATGAAGTATTGTTGGAAGATACGGAGTAATTCACCTTGTTTGTCGCTATCGTCTGGATACAAGAAAAGTGTCAAGTTGCGAGCGATATCTGTCTTGTCAAAGCTGATACCATCTTCGATGATAGAAGAGTCAACTGAATCCAAGTCAAACAAACGCAAACGGTTTTTCGTAGCTGTTTTGTAACCAGGTACATCGATATCGTAAAGAGTAGATGTCAATGTGAAGTGTGCAAATGGTACTTGGTAGCTACGGCTTGAGCGAACCAACCAGTTTTGCTCAGTTAACCAAGCGTTAGGAATGGTTTCTTGTTGGTTGTTTTTAAGCACTTGTTGGAAAAGACCGTAGTGGTAGTTCAAACCAACCCCGTCACCGTTCAAACCAAGTGTAGCGATGGAGTCGATAAAGCAGGCTGCCAAACGTCCCAAACCACCGTTACCAAGCGATGGTTCCAATTCTACTTCTTCGATTTCGATCAACTCTTTACCTGCATCAGCAAGTTCTTTCTTAACATCGTCATAAAGACCCAAGTTGATCAAGTTGTTTGACAAGAGTTTACCAATCAAGAACTCAGCTGAGATATAGTAAACTTTTTTCTTACCAGTGTTCACTGGTTTTTGGCTGCTTGCTAGTTTGCTGTAGTTAAGAAGAGCAAGGTAAAGCTCTTCGTTGCTACATTCTGCGATAGATTTATTGTAACGATTTTGTACAAATTCTTTTAATGGCAACATTTTTTTATGTCTCCTGATAATGTCTTATTCTTTAATTCTACCAAATTTTCATTGATACGGCGATAAATTGTAGTCAAGTCAAGCAATTCTTGCTCGACAGCCGGCGTCAATTGATCCGCTGTCATCCGCCATGCCCAGTTGCCACCAAGAGTAGATGGGAAGTTCATTCGCGCTGAACCATCCAACTCTAACAAATCTTGCATGGTAGCGATGGCCATAAAGCTGACTGAAGCAAAGACGGTACGAAGCATCGCATGTGGAACAGATTCGTATTCTTTACGGTTGGTGTAACGAGCAAGGTACTCACGAGTTGGATCGTCAATTTCATTGCGGTACCATCCAAGAACCGTGTTGTTATCATGTGTACCAGTGTACATAACAGAGTTATTTGGCGCTAAGTGAGGGCTGTCGATACTTTCATCATCAGGATTGAAGGCAAATTGAAGAATCTTCATGCCTGGGAAGCCTGTGCGCTCACGAAGCTCAATGACTTCGTCCGTCATGAAGCCAAGGTCTTCTGCGATGATGTTCAAATCACCGAGTTCTTCTTTCACTGCGGCAAAGAGTTTGTAGCCAGGACCTTTGACCCATTTACCTAGTGCTGCTGTATCAGAACCAGCTGGGATTTCCCAGTAAGATTCAAAACCACGGAAGTGGTCGATCCGCACGATGTCGTAGATCTTGAAGCTCTCACGCAAGCGTTCAATCCACCATTTGTAACCATCTTTGTCCATTGCTTCCCAGTCATAGATTGGGTTACCCCAAAGCTGACCAGTTGCTGAGAACTCATCTGGTGGGCATCCTGCGATGCAGGTTGCTTTTCCATTTTCATCTGTTTTGAAGAGATGAGGATTTGCCCACATATCGCTTGAATCTTCCGCTACGTAGATTGGCATATCACCTACGATCTCAATATGGTTGTCGTTAGCGTATGCTTTCAATTTCAACCATTGTTTGAAGAAGAAATACTGTGTTACTCGATGGTAAGTCAATTTGTCTTCCAATTGAGCGCGGTATGAAGCAAGGGCTTCCGGTTGACGTGCACGAATCGCAGCGTCTGGCCATTCTGTCCATGCTTTTAATTCAAAGTGCTCTTTAATAGCCATGTATTCTGCGAACAATTCCAACCAAGCTGCATTTTGCTCAACAAAACGGCTGAAGTCATCCCAATCACCGTTTTCGATAAAAGCTTTAACTGCTTTTTCTAGAAGGGGACGACGTTGTTCGAAGATCTTCTCATAGTCTACTTCTGTTGGATCTTGACCAAAATCAACACCTTCAACATCAGATGCATCCAAGAGCCCTTGCTCGATCAAGAGATCGAAGTCAATAAAGTGGGTGTTCCCTGCAAAAGCTGAGAAAGATTGATATGGAGAATCTCCATAACTGGTTGTTCCGAGAGGCAAAATTTGCCAATACCGTTGCTTGGTCCGAACCAGGAAATCCACAAAATCGTAAGCTGCTTGACCAAACGAACCGATTCCATACTTCCCAGGCAAGGATGAAATGTGCATCAAGACACCACTTTGGCGTTTTTTCATTGAGGGTACCACCTTTAGTTTAATATTTTTTGTTTCAAAGAAAAATAGACGAACCTTCTACACTGTTTCTGATCCAACTCCGACTCTCAGAAAGAATAGAAGAAGCCCAGCCATCAGACATAGAACTGAATTTAACCTATTTATAAATGACCCTAGGTCATATTTATGCAACGTCCAAGGAAAACGTTTGCGTTACGTGTCCATTATAAAATATTCCTTCAGTTTATGCAAGAGGTTTCCTAAACTTTTATGATTTTTTCTGCAGGTTCACTCCATGCCTAGTTTAACCCTTTCTTATTCTCTTGTCAACTATTTGTGTGTATATAATAGAAGATAAAAAAATTTTAAAAATTTTTGCACAAAGAGCTTGCAAACGTTTTCGCCCTGTGATATACTATTCGTGTTAAGGAAAACGTTTGTCTAAAACGTTTTCAACTAATAATCTTATTTTTATTCTTTAGGAGGAATAAATCATGAAACGCACAATTCTTCGAAGCGCTGCTGTACTTGGTACAGTTGGATTCGCATCACTTCTTTTGGTAGCTTGTGGAGGCAAAAAAGACGACTCTGCTGCTTCTGAGAACGAGTTGACAGTATACGTTGACAATGGTTACAAAGCTTACATGGAAGAAGCTGCGAAAGCTTTTGAAAAAGAAAGTGGAACAAAAGTAACTATCAAGACAGGGGACGCTCTTGGTGGATTGGACAAATTGTCTCTTGACAACCAATCTGGTAAAGCTCCAGACGTTATGATGGCACCATACGACCGCGTAGGTGGACTTGGTAACGACGGTCAATTGGCTGAAGTGACATTGAACAAAGACAGCAAGACTGACAAAACAACTGAATCACTTGTAACAAACGGTGGTAAAGTTTACGGTGCACCTGCTATCATCGAAACTTTGGTTCTCTACTATAACAAAGACCTCATCCAAGAAGCTCCAAAAACTTTTGGCGAACTTGAAGAATTAGCAAAAGACAGCAAGTATGACTTCGCTGGCGAAGCTGGTAAAAACACAGCCTTCCTTGCTGACTGGACAAACTTCTACTATGCATACGGACTCCTTTCAGGTAACGGTGGATATGTCTTTGGTAAAGATGGTACAGATCCAAAAGACATCGGTTTGAACAACCAAGGTGCTATCGATGGTATCGAATACGCGAAAACTTGGTATGCTAAATGGCCTAAAGGATTGCAAGACACTCAAGGTGCTGCAAACTTCATCCAAACTCAATTCCAAGAAGGTAAGACAGCTGCCATCATTGATGGTCCATGGAAAGCAGCTTCATTGAAAGAAGCAAAAGTAAACTACGGTGTAGCAACTATCCCTACTCTTCCAAACGGAAAAGCTTACTCTGCCTTCGGTGGTGGTAAAGCTTGGGTTATTCCTGCAGGTGCTAACCACCCTGAAGCAGCCCAAAAATTCGTAAACTTCTTGACTACAACTGATCAACAAAAAGCCTTATACGATAAGACTAACGAAGTGCCAGCTAACACAGAAGCTCGTGAATACGCTGTTGGTAAAAACGATGAGTTGACAACTGCCGTTGTTAACCAGTTTGAAAATGCACAACCAATGCCAAACATCTCTGAAATGAGTACTGTTTGGGATCCAGCTAAAACTATGCTCTTCGACGCTGTAAGTGGTAAGAAATCTGCTAAAGATGCTGCTGACGATGCTGTTAAATTAATCAAAGAAACTATCGAACAAAAATTCGGTGGCAAGTAATACAGTTCCCAAGGGGCTGGGAATCTTTCCCAGCCTTTCACTGTGATGTGGCCCCTGGTCGCTCACGCATAAGGAGTCGATATGGAAACACAACAAGATCCCAAAAAAGCCATGTGGTTATCCCTCATTCCTGGCTTGGGACAAATCTATAACAAACAGAAAGCAAAAGGATACATCTTCCTTGGTGTAACACTTGTCTTTCTTGCTTACTTTTTCGGTATTGGTTTGGAGGAATTGTCCAAACTCATCACCCTCGGTACTGTCCGTGGAAAAGATAATTCTCTTTTTATCTTGATTCGTGGTGCCTTCCACTTAATTATCACCGTCGTTTATTTGATGTTCTACGCTCTAAATATCAATGATGCGGGTACTGTAGCTAAGCGGATTAATAACGGTATTCGAGTGCCGAAGACCCTAAAAGAGATGGTGAATGCTATCTATGAAAATGGCTTCCCATATCTCTTAATCATCCCTTCTTATATTGCCATGACCTTTGCAATCATCTTCCCTGTTTTGGTTACCTTGATGATTGCCTTTACCAACTACGACTTTAAGCATACAGCTCGCTTTACGCTCCTCGATTGGATCGGACTTCAAAACTTCACCAACATGTGGACTTTGAGTACCTTCCGTTCTGCCTTTACATCTGTATTGGGCTGGACCTTGATCTGGGCCTTGGCAGCTTCTACTCTTCAAATCGTTCTTGGTATCTTGACAGCCATTATTTCCAACCAACCATTCATTAAAGGAAAACGCATCTTCGGTGTTATCTTCCTTCTTCCTTGGGCGGTTCCTGCCTTCATCACGATCTTGACCTTCTCAAACATGTTCAACGATAGTATCGGGGCCATTAATGCGCAAGTCCTTCCGCTCTTTGCGAAGATTTTCCCATTCTTGGATGGGGTTCTTATTCCTTGGAAAACAGATCCTACTTGGACGAAAATTGCTTTGATTATGATGCAAGGTTGGCTCGGCTTCCCTTACATTTACGTCTTGACACTCGGAATCTTGCAATCTATTCCAAACGACCTTTACGAAGCAGCCTATATTGATGGAGCGAACGCTTGGCAAAAATTCCGCAACATTACCCTCCCAATGATTTTGGCGGTTGCGGCACCAACGCTCATCAGCCAATACACCTTCAACTTTAACAACTTCTCCATTATCTACCTCTTTAACGATGGTGGTCCTGGATCTGTTGGAGGAAATGCTGGTTCGACTGATATCTTGATTTCTTGGATTTATAAATTGACAACGAACTCATCACCTCAATACTCAATGGCTGCTGCGGTTACGTTGATTATCTCTCTGATTGTGATCTCGATCTCGATGATTGCCTTCAAGAAACTGCACGCATTTGATATGGAGGATGTGTAAAATGAAAAATTCAGTTCAATTTAAACGCCGCCTGAATCATTTCTTGACTTACCTCTACTTGGTTGTCCTTTCCATCATCATCATCTATCCCTTGTTGATCACGGTTCTTTCAGCCTTCAAAACTGGTAACGTCAGTGCCTTTACGCTTGATTTCAGTGGCAGTCTCAGCTTTGATAACTTCCAAAAACTCTTTACGGATACCCTATATGGTACTTGGTATCTCAACACCTTGATTATCGCCATTATTACCATGGTTGCTCAAACGTCCATCATTACCTTGGCAGGGTATGCTTACAGCCGCTACAACTTCTTGGCTCGTAAGCAAAGTTTGGTCTTCTTCTTGATTATCCAAATGGTCCCTACCATGGCTGCTTTGACTGCCTTCTTCGTTATGGCCTTGATGTTGAATGCCTTGAACCACAGTTGGTTCCTGATCTTCCTCTATGTCGGTGGGGGAATCCCAATGAACGCATGGTTGATGAAGGGTTACTTCGATACAGTCCCAATTTCACTTGATGAATCTGCAAAATTGGATGGTGCTGGACACTTCCGTCGCTTCTGGCAAATCGTCCTTCCATTGGTTCGCCCAATGATTGCGGTCCAAGCTCTTTGGGCCTTCATGGGACCTTTTGGAGACTACATCTTATCTAAATTCTTGCTTCGCGATGAAATCAATTACACGGTAGCTGTTGGTCTTCAGACCTTTATCAGCGACCAAAAAAATCAAAAGATTGCCTTCTTTGCGGCAGGTGCGATTCTGATTGCAGTTCCAATCTGTGTGCTGTTCTTCTTCCTTCAAAAGAACTTTGTTTCAGGTTTGACAGCTGGTGGGGATAAAGGATAAAATAAACTTTTCTATAACCTTCCAGCAATAATGAAAAGAACGAAATTTCCTCTCGTGCTTTTCTCCCAGTCACATAAATTTTATCTTTAAGGAAAGGATGGGAGTGGGACAAGGATAGCAAGTTGATTGATTTGCTACCGGTCTTCCTCCCATCTTTGGTTAAGGATAAAATCTTGTTATGCTCTCCATACAAGGGAAATCCATCCCGGAGATTAGAAAGGTCTCTTCATGCCCTATCCATTTAATTATTTTTCCAGCCTTTTTCAGGTAAGAAAAGCATTTGCCAACCGCAAACAACTCAACTGGTTCCAAATGATCTTTACCTCACTCTTTCTTCTATCCTTGACCCTGATTCCTGTTGCCGTTCAAAATGCGGAATTACAGACCTACCCCTTAACCACCTTTGTTAGCGATGTCTTTGATCCCTTAACAGAAGATGTTATGAAAGACTTGAAAGAAAATGTCCGTATTGAACAGCATGAACTAGTCTATAACAGTCATTTTGGAGTTCATAAGAACAAAGCTGGCCATGTGATCATTGGTCATCACGTAGGGACTCCATTAGGTGAAAAATTAACCCTCTATTTCGATAAGACCCAACTAGTGATCAGCAGAGAAAATAAAGAACTTGCAAGCATTCCTTATCAGGCAATCAATCAAAAGAGTCTTGAAAACAAAGATGCTTTAAGCCAAGCCATTTCCAAAGATTGGTTCCAAGCTAATAGATTAGCAGTTAGTCTCTTCCTCGTCCTCTTCTCAGGTTTCTTATCTGCTGTGAATTTTGCAATTTTAGTATTCGGTGCTTCTTTCTTCCTCTATCTAACAAGAAAGTCGCGTCTCTTCTCTTTAAAGACTTTCAAAGAATGCTTCAATTTCACCATCAACTGTCTTGGATTGCCTATTCTTGCGAGCGTCCTGATCAGTTTATTGTTCCACCAAGTCTTTACAACAACCATCTTGATCCAAAATATCCTATTTGTCTTATTCCTAGCGCTCGCCTTCTATAAGACTCATTTCCGGGACCCTGATTATAAACCTTAAGGAGGTCTTTTATGCGTGTCACCATCAAAGATGTCGCCAAACATGCTGGCGTTGCACCATCTACCGTTACACGAGTGATTCAAAACAAATCTACTATTAGTGAAGAAACCAAAAAACGGGTTCGCGCTGCCATGAAAGAACTGGATTACCATCCAAATCTTAATGCTCGTAGCTTAGTGAGCCAGTCCAGTCAGGTGATTGCCCTGGTCTTACCTGATGAAAGTGATGTGTTTTTCCAAAACCCATTCTTCCCAACGGTTCTCCGGGGAATTAGCCAAGTTGCTTCTGACTATGACTATGCCATTCAGATTTGTACAGGGGCTAATGAAACCCACCGCCTCGATCAACTCAAACAAATGATTTATGGTAAGCGGGTAGATGGGCTCATCTTCCTCTATTCCAAATTGAATGATCCTCTGGTTGACTTCTGTATTCAAGATAAATTTCCTTTCTTGATTTTAGGGAAAGCAACTTCACCTTTTGTATCCTTAGTCGATAACGACAATGTTAAGGCAGCCTTTGACGCGACCGAATATTTTATCAACAAGGGATACCAACACATCGCCTTTATTGGAGGAAATAAGGAATTGGCCGTTTCTCAAGACCGCTACAAGGGTTACCAGGAAGCTCTTGCCAGTCACCAGATCCCTCTTCGTGAGGAATTGGTCAAGTTCTCCTTTGGTTTCTTGCTGGAAGAAAATTCTTACCAAATCATGGATACCCTGCCTTTTGAAGAACTTGAAGCACTCATGACAACGGATATTCTAGTTGCCGAAGGGGTTCGGAGATACCTGAGCGACAAACAAGTCGACCTTCCGATTATTTCCTTCGACTCCATTCCACCGCGGATCCCTATTGACGCCTATATTGATATCAATACGGTTGAATTGGGACGCGAATCTGTCAGAACCTTACTCCAAATTATTAAAGACAACAAGGAAAACAAAACTGTTTGCTACAGACAGCTCATTGAACACTCGATTATTGAACTTTAGGAGAACCTATGACCACACACTTTGCTGCTTATTTAGATGACCAAGACTTGATTCGCATGGAAGGAGGAGAGAGCGTAACGGCCTTTCTTCCTTTTACATTGACGTCTGGTTCGAAAACGATTGAACTCTTGCCGACAGAGGAAGAAAAAACTCTTCGAAGCCCCCTTCCCATCGACATGAGTCAAAGCTATACTCTCTCCAACGCTAAAGGAGAAACCTGCCTCCTCCACTACCGCGACATTGTCCGCCAACCCATCTTTGATCAGCTATATGCTTATGATGGAGAGGATTTAGGAGCTCATTACTCAAAAGAAAAAACGACCTTTGCCTTCTGGGCTCCCATTTCTCAAGAGGTTGAGCTCTTGATCAACCAAACTGCCTACCCGATGGAGCGGACAGAAAAAGGAGTTTGGCGTCTAGAACTCGAGGGAGATTGGGAAAAATCCTCTTACTACTACCAACATCATGTCAACGGTGTAACCCATATCGTTTATGATCCTTATGCTCTTTCTTCTGAAGCCAATTCAGGAGCTAGCTATGTCATCGACCGACACAAGATTGAACGCCCCATTCAGAGAGCAACGACGCAATTGGATCCGACTGAGGCCATTATTTATGAACTGAGTGTCCGTGATTTCTCCATGCAAAAAGAAGCTGGTTTCCATCATCCTGGAACCTTCCCAGCCCTCTTAGAATCTCCTAAGCATGGAGAACAGACCTTTGGCTTTGACTATTTGAAATCCTTGGGCATTACTCATATTCAGCTCTTGCCCCTCTATGATTTCGGAAGCGTGGATGAAACCAACCCTACTTCTGGCTACAATTGGGGCTATGACCCTGTGCAATACAATGTTCCTGAAGGAAGTTTTAGTAGCCAGGCAAATGATCCTTACCAACTGATTCTCGAGCTACAGCAAGTAATTGATGCCTACCATAAGGCAGATCTCAGCCTCATCATGGACGTTGTCTATAACCATGTTTACCTCTCTGATGAATTTGCTTTTGAGCGGATTGTCCCAGGCTATTTCTATCGCTATGACCAAGACCGTCAACGAACCAACGGAACCTTCTGTGGCAACGATGTAGCCAGCGAGAGAGCCATGGTTCGCAACTATATCAAGCAGTCAGTCAAGCAATGGGTTCAACTCTACGGCTTTGATGGTTTCCGCTTTGACCTGATGGGCATTCTTGACCGCCAAACCATGATGGAAATTCAAGAAGAATTAGTAGCCATTTACCCCAACATTTACCTTTATGGAGAAGGGTGGAAGATGGATACCGGACTAGATCCTGAACTCCTGGCCCATCAATACAATGCCAGTCAACTCCGTCCGTATGGCTTCTTCAGTGACAATTTCCGTGATACCATTAAACGAAGCATCCTGAACGAAGGACGTATCGACAGTCGCTATCAGGCCAATGATCTGGCTAATATTTTGACTGGTAACATCGGACTCAAAGGAGCACCTCACTTTGTGCGTCCTCAACAGGCGATCAACTATGTGGAATGCCACGATAACGCAACCTTCTTTGACTATCTCAAGGTTGAAGATCCAAACATTTCAGAGGAGCAACGTCAGGCTAAAGCTCGACTAGGCTTGCACCTCGTACTCTTAGCTCAAGGAGTTCCCTTCCTACATGCTGGTCAAGAGTTCTATCGCAGCAAGGGCTTAGAAGAGAATACTTACAATCTTCCAGATGCTCTAAATCAACTAGACTGGCTTTCTTCTATAGCTTATGAAACAGATATTCAGTTCCTGCGCGAATTGATTGCCTATCGTAAAAAGGAAGAACTCCTCCGCCTTGTAAATGCCCAAGACATTCGAGATTATTGTCAAGTTACTTGGACTTCGGAGAAGACCTTCTCATACAGCATCGAGAAAGACGGACGTAAGTTGCTTATCTTGGTCAACCTGGGGGATCAAGAATGGTCCTATCGACTCAAACAGCCTGCTAGATTAGCAATTTCCTACCCTCATATTTATGGAGGAGATCAAAATATTTCTCAAGAAGAATTTACCATTCCAGCCCATGGCTGGATCTTGGTAGAAAAAGCATAAAAAATTCCTGCAAGAAGTTCTTGCAGGAATTTTTTAATCTTCTACTTCGACAAAGCGTCCAATAATATGAACATTGTCTGAAATTGTTATAAAAGCTTGAGGATCCGCTTTTTCCATTAAAAATTTAAACTCATTAAACTCTGCTCGGGTAATAACAGTGAGCAAGACCGCTTTTTCCTGATGGTTATAGGTTCCTTCGGCATTGTGGATAATGGTTGCCCCACGATGCAAGCGCTTATGGATTTTCTCAATAATCTTATCCGGTTGGCTAGTGACAATCATAGCTTGCATCCGCTTCTGCTTGGTAAAGACGGCATCTGTCACTCGACTAGAAACAAAAATGGTAATCATCGAATAGAGGGCATACTTCCAACCAAAGGTCATCCCTGCTATCAACATGATGGTCCCATTGACGATGAGAGAAATTTTACCGACATTCTTGCCCGTTCGTTTTCGAATGGTCAAACTAACAATGTCGGTTCCCCCACTTGAGATATTATTCCGAAGGGCAAAACCAATCCCTGTTCCCATAACAACCCCCCCAAACAAGGCGTTCATGATAGGGTCATTGGTGAGAGTAACTTCGGGGACAAATTGGATAAAGAAGGAACTCATGGACACCGTGATAAAGGTGAAAATGGTAAATTTATGGCCAATTTGATACCAGGCAATAATCATTAAGGGTAGATTGATGGCATAAAATGACAAGGAAACAGGAATCGTAAAGCCCAAAAATCGATCACTAAGAGCGGAAACAATCTGTGCTAACCCTGTCGCTCCACTTGAATAGACACGTCCCGGCTGGAAAAAGAAGTTCACAGCAATCGCAGATAAAAATCCATAGACCAATGAGGCTGAAATCTTTTCATCATACTTTTCGCGGGAAATACTTTTCAAGACCCGTAATAATTTAAAATTATAAGCAATTCTTCTCACATAAAAACGTAAGATTTTACCTAAGCGAGTTTTTTTCATGACTATCTCTCAATTTATAAATAAAGGGAAAATCTCAGAAGCTACTTCTGCTGATTTTCCGCTTTTATTCTTACTCCTCAGTTTTGACTTCCACTTGTAGACTCAACTCTTCCAGTTGTTTAGTGGCTACTGTAGAAGGGGCTTGGGTCATCGGATCTGTTGCCTTATTGTTCTTAGGGAAGGCAATCACTTCACGGATATTCTCCTCACCAGCTAACAACATAACAAAACGGTCTAAACCAAGAGCCAATCCACCATGTGGAGGGAAACCATAATCCATAGCTTCTAGCAAGAAACCAAATTGCTCTGTTGCATCTTCTTTTGAGAAACCGAGAGCTGTAAACATCCGTTCTTGCAATTCTTTTTGGTTAATCCGGAGACTTCCTCCCCCAAGTTCGTAACCATTGAGCACAATGTCATAGGCAATGGCACATACCTTGGCAAGATCGCCCTCTAATTCATGAGCTGTCTCTGCTTGCGGAAGTGTAAAGGGATGGTGGGCACTCATGTAACGGCCTTCTTCTTCAGACCACTCAAACATTGGCCAATCTACCACCCATAGGAAGTTGAATTGACCGTTGCCAATGAGGTCCAATTCCTTGGCAATTCTACAACGAAGGGCACCTAGTGTTGCGTTAGCTACTTCTAATGTATCTGCTACAAAGAGGACCAAATCTTTTTCTTCCAACTGTAAAGCACTTGTCAACTCTGTTGTCACATCTGTCAAGAACTTAGCAACTGGGCCGTTCAAAGCACCATCCGCTACTTTGACCCATGCTAGACCTTTAGCCCCATATTGTTTGGCTACTTCGGTCATCTTATCGATGTTTTTACGTGAGTAGTTATCTGCAGCGCCTTTGACGACAATGGCTTTCACTGCTGGAGCTTCTGAAAAGACCTTGAAGTCTACGCCCTTTACAACTTCTGTCAAGTCTGTCAAGAGCATCTCAAAACGAGTATCTGGTTTGTCAGAACCGTAAAGAGCCATCGCATCATCGTACTTCATCCGTGGGAAAGGAAGTGTCACTTCAATTCCCTTGGTTTCTTTCATGACACGTGCGATTAAACCTTCTGTAATATCTTGAATTTCTTGCTCTGTCAGGAAGGAGGTTTCTAAGTCGACCTGTGTAAACTCAGGTTGACGATCCCCACGTAAATCTTCATCACGGAAACATTTGACGATTTGATAATAGCGGTCAAAGCCAGCATTCATCAATAACTGTTTGGTGATTTGAGGGCTTTGAGGCAAGGCATAAAAGTGACCCTTGTTAACACGAGATGGAACGAGATAGTCACGCGCCCCTTCTGGAGTTGACTTAGAAAGGAAAGGTGTTTCCACATCGATAAATTCCAACTCATCCAAGTAGTTGCGGATAGAATGCGTTACCTTGGCACGTAATTTCAAGTTTTCCAACATTTCTGGACGACGCAAGTCCAAATATCGATAGCGTAGACGGGTATCGTCGTTAGCTTCAATGCCGTCCTTGATCTCAAATGGCGTGGTTTTTGCCGTATTAAGGACAGTCAAAGAAGAAACATGCATTTCAACCTGACCTGTTGCAATTTTATCATTTGCTTGCTGTCTGGCAGCAACTTGACCTGTCACTTCGATCACATACTCGCTACGAAGACTTTCGGCCGTTGCCATGACTTCCGAACTGACAGTTTCTGGATTGATGACCAATTGCATAATCCCTTCACGGTCCCGCAAATCAATAAAGATCAATCCACCCAAATCGCGGCGTCGACTCACCCATCCCTTGAGGGTTAGTTCTTGTCCAATGTGTTCCTCTCGAACACGCCCAGCATACATGGAACGTTTCATTGTATTTTTACTCTCCAAACTAATATTCTTCCTTCTATTTTACCATAAAGCCTGTCAGATAAGTGCTTTTCCAAAGATTTTTCCAGAAAAAACAGTTCTTTTATTCCGCTTCTTTCCTGGTAGGAGTTTTCTCTTGTTTGGCCTCTTCATCGTATAGTGTTGGGGCCAAGATTTTCATCAGACTAGCTGTTCCGAAACGCATGACAGTTGCCAAGACTCCAAATATTGGAGCCAAGCCACGGAAAAAGAAGTCCCCTCTGACTAATTGGGTGATGAGGCCCGTCATGAGAAAGATCACGATTCCTTGAAGAATCGCATAAAAGGCTATTTTCTTCATTGTTTTCATGGTTTAGCAGTTCCTCTCTTTCTAGTAGATAGACTTATCCACAAGTCTGTGGATAAGTCTGTGAATATGGGGATAAGTTTCTTCAAAACCATAGGAAAAAGGTTGAGACTGGGTATTCTCAACCTCTTCGCATCTTACTTAAATTGATCCGGCTGACCTTTGTAGTTAGCCCAGTCCTGACTTAAGAAACGATTGTTAATCTTGTATTCAGGAGCAGGTTGAGGGTTGGAGACAAAAGGATCAACTGCCTTGTCAAATGCCAACCATCCATTCCAGCCCATATGAATGGTGTCCTGCATGAAGTAAGGTTTATCACCATCTTTAGAAAAATCAGCAATATGGGTAAACCCTTGACTTTCTAGTTGATAACGGATTTTTTCAACTGTCCGTTGATACATTTCTTTACTCAAGCCTGTATAAGCCATCCATTTAGAGTTCACTGGAGGGATAACAAAGATTACATTGGTTTTAGATTGAGCAAACTGATCTAAGACCAACTGCAAATCATTGTATTCTAGGGATTGTTCATAGGATTCATTCTTTTGGAATCCCTTAAGTTTCTTTAACTTACTTGCAAGACGGTGGCTATAAAAGCTGTTACTAATGCCAAGCTTATTATTATTGGTTTTCTTTTTGGCTTCCGCCGTCGCCACTTCTTCCAAGGCTTCGTAAGAAAATGTATCTGGCAAATCATTTAAGCGAGAGAGAACCTTCTTCTCATAGTTGCTATTGTTCATTGCCGTAAAGGTGCTAAAGAAGGCATCTTCCCGACGAACAAAGCGCATGAGGGTCTGATTGAGACCTTTTTCAAAACTAGATAGATTTTGACCTTTGGCTAGCTTTTGAACTCCTCCCTGCATAGCAACATTAGGGTACTGCTGCAAGAGACGAGATGCCGCATACTGGCTTGCTGGTCTAGCTTCCTGATTGGCCAAAAAGCTGGTTAATTGATCACTGTTAAAGTATTGCTGGAAGGCCGATGAATCATAACCGCCCTTCGTAAACCACTGGGGCGATACCACATAGACAGCCGTTTTCCCTTCTAGTTGAGGAAGAATTTGCTGCATCCCAAAATATTGGTTCAAGGACGCCGCCCCTCGTTGTCCTAAAAAGTACGGACGATAAGAGCGATCATACTTCTCTGCTAGTACTGCTGGGTGGACGATGTCAAATCGCAACCATTCGCTGGAACCAAAGAAGGGTACAAAACGATAGTTGGGATCCCCGAGTGCTTCTTCCTTACGGGCGCGACTTTTAAAGCCTTCTGCTGTCAAGCTCACTGCAGCCTTTTTCTCCTCTGTCAGATTGTGTTTGTGGTTAATCGGATAGAAAAAGAGAAGAGTAGCGACAAGAGCCATGGCGCAAAAGACAGGACCCAGAATCAGCCACAATCGTTTAAGCATTCTGAAGCTCCATGACGCCTTCTACGATTTTGTTGGCTGTATTCCAGTCATCACGACCAAACTCAGATACGGGAACCCGAATATCGAAGCGGTTTTCCAATTCCACAATCAACTCAACGGTTCCCATGCTATCAAGGACACCAGCATCAAAAAGATCCTCATCCATCATGTCTGAGACATCTTCCATAAACAATTCGTCAATAATTTCAATTACTTGTGATTTTACATCCATTTTTCATTTTTCCTTTTCTTATTTCATTTTTGGAAACCATTGCTGATCCAAGAAGCCTGAGAAAATCAGGAAGGACAGCATAACGGTATTGAAGGTAATAAAGATTCCAAGAGCCTGGGTCCAACGATTGTCTGGTAGGGGCTCTAGTCCTTTTGCTTTACGTTCTTTATTGATTGTTTTTTTCTTCCGAAGCCAGGCGTCATTGATCACAAGACCAAGTCCGTGGAAAAGACCATAAGCAACATAATACCAGGTCACTCCATGCCAGAAGCCCATGACCAACATGTTAATGATATAGGCAACGTTTGACGTTGTAATCCGACTCTGAAAGACCTTGTTGCGCATCAAGACCATGACTAGACGCATAAAGACAAAGTCACGGAACCAGAAGGACAAACTCATGTGCCAACGATTCCAGAACTCCTTTAAATCACGTGATTTGAAAGGAAGATTAAAGTTGATCGGGCTCTTAATTCCCATCAAATTAGATGCCGCAAGGGCAAACATGGAATAGCCTGCAAAGTCAAAGAAGAGATCTAAACCAAAGACGTACATCACCCCTAAGGTTCCTAGGTTAAAGACGCCCCCTTGAAGAAGGGCATAGGTCTTGACATGTCCAAGTAAGAGGTGGCCAAAGATATGAGCTAGAATAAACTTATAGAGGAAGCCAAGCATGATATACTTGACACTCTGCTCCAGCATATCGAGAAGCTCATCTCGATCTGGAATCGTTAGGTAGTCTTCATTGAAGCGTTTGAAACGATCAATCGGTCCACTTGAGAAGGTTGGCATAAAGAGCAAGAATCGCAAGAATTCCCAGAGACTAAAATCTTTGAGAGTCCCATCTCGCATCTCGATAATCATACCCACTGCTCGGAAGGTCAGATAGGAAATCCCAAGGAAGCCCATCCAAGACTGGGTCCCATCAATGGCTGGTTGCACCTTCACAAAAACCAAGGGCAAAACGACCAAGAAAGAGTGAAGGTAAAAGACCCACTTGTTATCACGCTGGCTTCGATAGTTTTTATAAGAATAGACCCAAAGGATTTGCCAAAAGAGGTAGAAAAGAACCGCATAGATTTGTTTCAAATCCGTCCCTGTCAACATCAAAACAATAAAGGCGAGGCTGACCAAGGCTTCATAAACTGGGAAACGCTTCTTAAAGAAGAGGCCAACAAAGATGGGCAATAAGGCCCCAATCAGATAAATAAAGTAGATTGGGGTCCCATAGGGTTCTAAATGAGGGAGCTGTTTCAAAAACTCGATCATCGGTTGTTAACCTCACTAATCAACCCTTTGATGTCGATTTTCCCATTTGGAGTTAGCGGCAAGCTGTCACGGTAGAGGAATTTCGAAGGCATCATATAAGACATCATGATGTGCTCCAAATCTTCCTTAATCGCTTTGGTAATATCAATCTCGCGCTCAAATTGTTCCTTGACCCCATCTTTTAAGATGACATAGGCCAAGAGATTTTGAACCTTGTGATCTTTGTTGTAGCGTGGCACTGCAACAGCCGAGTCGATGTACTGAGACTTGTTCAAGTTTTGAGAAACATCTTCTAGCTCAATACGGTAGCCGTTAAACTTGATCTGGAAGTCCATCCGACCACCATAGAGAAGAAGACCTTCATCTGTCATGGTTCCGACATCTCCCGTATGGTAGGCTGGAAGTCCTTCAAATTCGAAGAAGGCTTCTGCTGTTTTCTCTGGATTATTCATATAACCTTTTGAAACAGCTGGTCCAGACACGATGATCTCACCTTGCTCTCCATTTGGCAATTTGTTTCCTTCCTCATCAATGATGAAGGTTGGAGAATCTTCTTTGGTATAACCAATTGGCAAGCGTTTAAGTGTCGCTAGCATCTCATCTGTGATAGCAACCGCCGACAAGGCAACCGTTGCTTCCGTTGGCCCATAGGCATTGATGATGCGCGCATTCGGGAACCGCTCACGCAGTTTTTGAGCCGTTTTAACCGTCAACTCTTCCCCATCAAAGTAGAAATGGGTAATGCCTGGCATCTTTTCAGCATTGAAATCTTCAGACAGCATAGCCATATCTGCAAAAGATGGTGTTGAAGTCCAGATAGCAATCGGGAGAGAAAAGATGGTCGCAAAGAGTTGTTTAAAGTCTTGAGTGATGGCTGATGGAAGTGCAAAAAGCGTTCCTCCAAGAGCCAAAGTTGGTGCCCAGTACATAACAGATAAGTCAAAGGAATAGGGTGGTTGCGCCAACATTTGCGGACGCTCTGGCGTCGCAAATTCCTTGTCTGTAATCATCCAGTTGGTGAAGCTGAGCAAGTTATCATGCGAAATTTGCACCCCTTTTGGTTTCCCAGTTGTCCCTGAAGTAAAGATGATGTAGTAGTTATCATCCCCTTTGACCGGATGTTGCAAATCATAGGCATGCTGAGCTGCATAAGCTTGACGTACTTGCTCCAAGGACATGATTGGAGCAGCTGGGTTTTCAATTGGAAACTCATTGATGGCGATGATTAAGCTTGGCTCTGCTACTTCAACAATCGCAGACACGCGCTCCAAGGCAGAGTGGCTATCAATTGGGATATAAGCATGGCCAGATTTGGTCAAGGCCACAAAGCTTGCTAACATTTCATATTCTTGGCCACCAAAGACCACAACAGGTGACTTTTCAGGAAGTCCCATTTGGTCAATATGGGCTGCTAAGCTATCTGAATCCGCCTTCAATTGGCCATAGGTATGCTCTTCTCCAAGGACATTGTAGACAGGATAGTCTGGTTGCAGTTGGGCGTAACGCTCAATCGCCTCAATCATATCAGTAATTGGTTGGTTTGACACGGTAGGGATCTCCTTTAGAATTCATTGTAGATAAAGCCACCTTGGCCTTGACCAAGATAACTAAAGAAATAGAGTAGGGCTAAGAAAATAGCGAAATACAAGATTGTTTGCCCTATAAATTTATAAAGTGTTTTATGTTTCATCTTTTTCACTCTTCATTTTGATTATCACTGACTATTTTACCATTTTTTGTTCAGTCATAGCAATCCAAACACAAGGAAAAAATACTAGAAAACGTTACCATAAGAGACTCTTGAGATCTGACCTTGGATCGTTTGCTTTTCTGGTCGAGTCGACGGGCCATTCCATCTTTTATAAAGAAATGATTCCGTCCTCAGATTTGAAAATTTCTTTCATTCTCTTGACGATTTCGCTTCGAGATAGCCTTCATTTTTTTAGAAACAGTATACCACTTTTCCTTAAAAAGTTCTTAAAAGGCTAAAAAGAGGCTGGGACAAAAGTCCTAGCCTCTCAATTGTCTTTGGATTGTCGAGCAAGACGCAGTGGTTGAGTGGGCTCTACTAGGCTGATTTCATCAGCTTTTACAGCCCTACTCAACTGTGCGGAGGTGGGACGACGAAATCGAATTCTAACGAATTACCGATTTCTGTCCCACTTTCTTCTATAAATTCTTTCTTTTCTTAGCCTTCTTGGTCAAGGATACATCGCAATGATGAATTTCTTCTGTTAGGAGGGTCGTCATTGCAAAATCGTCAACTTCTGGTCTCAGATCTACTTCATAATCCAAGGTAAGCTGTTCCCCATTTTGGCTTGTATTGACCGAAATCAAGTCGACTTCTGTACAATTGCGATCCAGCAAACGGCTGATCTTGTCGGCAATCCGTTCTTGATTTTCTACTTGAATCGTCAGGTGACGGCGCCGTTGGTGGTCCGTCTTACTTTGCTTGGTTTCGAGCAAGAGCCAGATAGCTAATAGAAAGGCCGTAAACAAAACCGCCAATAAGAGGTAGCCCGATCCCGCCGCCAAACCAATGATCATGGCTAGGAAAATCGCAATTAATTCTCTCGATCCGCTGGTAGCAGACCGGAAACGAATCAAGCTAAAGGTTCCCGCTACTGCAATCGAGGTTCCTAGACTCCCATTCACCAGGAAAATCACCAGGGTCATCATGCAGGGAAGCAAGGTGAGACTGACGATAAATTCACGTGTATAGAGGGTACGGTATTTGTAGGTCCAAGACAGGGCCAGCCCGAGCACCAGGCTGACGACTAAGGCCAGCATCAGGCGTACCGGATCCACAGTTGCCGTAGCATTGTTAAAAATAGAATCAAATAGATTAGACATAGGCAGCACCTGTCCTTTCCTGAATTGGCGTTGGTGCATAATCTAAGCCTTGTGACTTATGGTAGGCACAACTGTATTTCGAAAATTTCTGTTTTACCAGTCCGTACTTATCCAGAATATCTTTCAGCCACTGAGGTTCTTCACCTGGGGCCTTGATTTCCATAATGATGGTATTTTCTTCTAATAAAGGCTCCCCAGCTTTCCCACGAAGGAGACTGACCTGCTGATCACGATAGACTAGGTTTTGATCCAGGGTGACCCGAATCTTATTGTAAGGATAGCCTTGAATGCTCTTCTTTTCTTTTAAGGACAAACGATCATAATAGATGTACATCTGAGGCTGTAGTCGGTGATCATAGCGCTGACGCAGAGCTTGGATTTCTTGCACCAAGTCCAGATCCTGAATGGTCTGATCCACTAGTCCATCCGTCATGAGGCGGGTAATAGAGGAGGGGTTAGAGACCAAACGGAACTTGTGGCCAATTCCTTCTGCATCCTTTGATTTTACTTCTAGAAAAGCCGGACTATCTACTGTTGGATGCTCTATATAAGTCCGCATCCGGATCTTTTCACGACGGTTCTGTTTAGCAAGGGCATCTTGGATCACATCGAAGTCTTCGGTATCAAAATAGACATTCGAAATCGTGGAGATGGGATAATCATCTTCAACCACATATTTCTTCAAATCTTTCAATAAATCATCCAAGTCTTCTTTATTCACCACATATTTGGTTTCAATCCGCTTGAAGCTTGTCTCTACCGTTTTTTTCATGTTTTTCTCCTTTTGTTCTATAAAAAGTTGGGCATTTTCTTTATCGCTTTTGTTGCAAAGCCACAAGTCGCTTTACTGGTTCCTTAGTTTAGTGGCTTTTTCTTAAGCTTTCATTAAGCCAAACTTAAAGAAAACTAAAGTTAAGGTTCCTTTCAGAAAAACTTTAGGAAACTTTCAGCTAGCAACTTTAGACTAGGAGCATATCAATGGAACGAGAGGAAAAGCTCATGAAATCAAACAAATGGAAATTCTTACTAACGGGGGCCGCGACCCTCACCTTACTGACAGCTTGTACCCAAGCGTCATCACAATCAGCTACAACAAGCAATACGCCCCAAACAACTGCTACTACTACTTCAAATAGTAAAACCGATAGCTCCAACTATTTTACAGATAAGGACAAGGACACTTCTTACGATGAAAGTACAGCCTCTACTGTCAAACTGTCTGGATCTTCTGCAAGTGTATCAGGTGACGGCGTAGCTGTTTCTGAATCCACTGTGACCATCTCGAAGGCCGGGACCTATGTCATCTCTGGTGAATCCAATGGGGTTCAAATCAAGGTCGAAGCAGGTGACTCAGATGATGTTCATATCGTCTTAAAAGGGGTTACCATGACCAACACCAACGCGCCAATCTCTGCTACGAAAGCAGGACATGTCTACTTGACTCTAGCAGATGGCACGACCAATACCTTGTCTGACTCAAGTTCAAACAGTGATGAAGATGCAGATGCGGTCATCTTCTCTAAAGGGGATCTCACCATCAATGGTTCGGGTACGCTCAATATTGATGCCAAGAAGAACAACGGGATCAAGGCCAATGACACTCTCCACATCACAGGCGGAACCTATAAGATCACGGCTGTAGGAGATGCCTTCAACGTCAATGATGAGCTCAATATCACCGGTACGACGATGACCATCGATGCAGATGAAGATGCGGTCAAGGTGGATAACGATGAAGATACATCTGTCGGAACCATGTATCTGTCTGACAATACTATGACCATCTCAGCTGGGGACGATGGTATCCATGCTTCTGGTGATCTGGTCATCGATAGCGGAACCTACAAGGTAAGCGAGTCTGTCGAAGGTCTCGAAGGAAAATCGATCACCATCAACGGAGGAGATATCACCATCTACTCAACCGATGACGGTGTCAATGCGGCCAATGCCAATGCTAACCAAGATGAAATTTTCTTCACCATGAACGGTGGAACTCTCAACGTTGAAGTTGGCCAAGGGGATACCGATCCAATCGACTCTAACGGCAATGTCACTGTGACTGGAGGAACCATCAATTTGACGGGGCAATCCGGCTTTGACTTTGATGGAACAGCCACCTATACTGGCGGGGATATCTATATCAACGGTGAAAAACAAACGGAAATTGTCAATTCCATGCCTGGAGGCGGTGGTGCTCCCGGCGGTGGCGGACCTCAAGGCGGTGGACCTGGCGGGCCTGGTGGACGCTAAATCCCTCTTCCAAGGCCACTAGCTGAAGCACACAAGAGAGTGGGACAGAAATCGGTCATTCGTTAGAATTCGATTTCGTCGTCCCACCTCCGCACAGTTGAGTAGGGCTGTAAAAGCTGATGAAATCAGCGTAGTAGAGCCCGCTCAACCACTGCGTCTTGCTCGACAATCCAAAGACAATTGAGAGGCTAGGACTTTTGTCCCAGACTCCACGCTTCAAATGAGATAGAGTTGAACTCTCCTGTTTTTTCGTGCTTTCCAAGCTTTTATAGTGTACAATAGAAGAAATAGCGCTCTATAATTAGAAAGGGATTTACATGATGTCTAAAAAAATTACTCTCCTTGCAACGCTCTTTTTGAGTCTTTTCTTCTTGACAGCCTGTATGCCTGATTTTGAATCACATTTCAAACCGGATGAAACGAGCTCTCGTGCCTCTTCTAAAAAACAAGAGAAAAGTGAAAAAGAAGCCTCATCATCAAAAAAATCATCTAAAGCTAGCTCTTCCAAAAAAGAGAAGAAAGAGTTTCAGACGGAAACCAGCTCTAGCAAAAAAATGGAGGAGCTCCCTGCCAATGCTAGCGAAGCTCCAAAAGACAAGATCTATGCAACTGGCGATTCTGTCGTTTACTATAAAAAATATGACGGTGGATTAAAAGTACATACACCTGATTTCGAAGGCTATACAACAAAAATAGTCAAAAAAATTCTTGGAAAACCTGAAAAAACCCATGTTGATTCAAATTATATGCTCGAGACCTTCTCAGAAAAGGAACGGGAAAATCTGGTCAAACTTTATCAAGAGGGACACTTAACAGAAGAACAGCTCCATGCTTTTTGGGCTGGTGTAATCGATCTAGCTCAAACGGCTCAATTAGAGCAAACGTTTACAGTCTTTACCTACAAAGAAGGACAAGTTCAACTTGTCTTTAAGGATGACAACCTTGTCTATATTACTCCAGATCCAGAAGTGCTTTATTTTAACTAAGAAAAATCCCCTTTCTCCGTTGAGAAGGGGGATTTGTTTCACATGAAACTATGGATAGAGGAAGTCTAGTCTTCTTCCATCTTTTGAGGTTGATAGGCCAACATTCCTAAACCAATACACAAGCCCAAAACCAGGGTAAGGAAGGTGACTTGCCCACCTATCTGACCCGACAAGGAAATGGCTTCCCGTAGTCCCGATACGGTATAGCTCATTGGCAACAGCGGATGAATGGTTTGGAAGAAACGATTGGTGAGGGCAAGCGGATAAGTCCCTGCGCTAGAAGCCAGTTGAAGGAGCAAGAGAATCAAAGAGATAAAAGCTCCTACCTTGTTGTTCCATGTTGTTAAGGCAGTCACCATGGACATGAAGGTCACACTTCCTAACACACAGAGGAAGAGAGTCAAGCTTTCATGGTTTGCCGCCATTCCGAGCAGGTGGACAGCTCCGTAGACCAGGACACCAGCCAAGACAGCAATCATCCCGTTCACTTCCAATCTCGATTTAAGCCAAGCCCAACGACTTTCTGGATGACGCCCAGATGGCAATTTGGCAAAAATCATATTGGTAGAGAGAGCCGCGACGAAAAGGGCAACAGATATCATATAAGGCGCCATTCCTACTCCGTTCACTGGAACATTGTCATGGTCTGTCTTTGAAAGGGTGATTGGATCTGACAATACGCTTGCATTTTCTTTTTCAGTGCTAGCGCTATTTAGTTGATCTTTGGCTGAACTCAAGCCCTGACTAAGATTCTGACTACCTGTTTGAAGATCACCCAAGCCTCCGACAAGAACCTGGCCTCCTGTCGCTAATCGACCTGAGCCATCGGCTATTTTAGTTGCACCATCCGCCAATTGATGAGAACCTGATAGTAACTGACCTGATTTATCCGATAACTGATCGACTCCTGATACGAGTTGATCAACACCGCTAGCCAAGACTGGTGTTTGAGTATTTAATTGACTGATCCCACTAGCTAACAGTCCAGCGCCTGTTGTTAATTCACTAGACTTACTAGTCAATTGGTTGGCTCCTGAAGCTAACTGATTCATTCCAGCAGTCAGTGTTGGCATTTTCCCATTTAAGTCTCCCAATCCTGTTGCTAGTTGACTACTTCCCATTATCAAGTCATTAGATTTCTGCTCCAGTTGACTTGTCCCTGCACTCAATTGAGTAGCTCCTGCTATCAAGCTACTGCTATTATCCGTAAGCTGACTAGCTCCGCCAGCTAATTGATCTACTCCTGTCGTATAGAGTTGAACTCCCTGGTTAAGGGTTTGGCTTGCTGGTAGAAGTTGCTCTGGCACTGCTGTCTGTAGGGAGCTCAAACTAGTTGAAAGAGTATTCAAGGTAGACGAAGCTGTTGGCAAGATCTGGTTGGCACTTTCTTTTACTGTGGCCAAGGGACTCTCGGTCGTTAAGCCTTCTTGCAAGCCTTGAACAGTGGTTAAAATCGCTTGAGCCGCAGTCTCCGTGGTACTTGAAGTAGCAGAGACAGCAGCCGTTATTTCTGCCTGTTGCTCAGCTGTCATTGATTGATAGGCAGCAGTAGCTTGAAGATTTGCTAACACCGAATTGCGGTCAGCCTGTGCAGCTGCTGAAATCCCTTGAGCAGATGTTGCGATGCTTGCCAAAGCTGTGCTGAGTTGACTAGTATCTCCACTCGTGTTCTGAATGGCTTCATTTAATTGGGTGAGGCCTGCTGTTAATTGGGCAAGTTGCTCTTGTTGATTTGGTTGCGGAGTAAGTTGGGTGGATAAGGTTTGAATGCCTGCCTCTAACTGAGACACTCCATTTCTTAATGTTTCCGATTGGCCGCTTAATTGACTAGCTCCACCACTGAGAGTAGCAAGCCCTGAGCTATAGCTTGTTAGGCCAGCCGTCAAGTTACTAGCACCAAGATTCAACTGACTAACTCCCTTTGTGTAGGTATCCAGTCCCGTTGAGAGAGTCGTCATCCCTGTATGCAATTGGCCAATTCCAGATGCTAACTGAGGCGTTTGACTAGCCATTTGGTTCAAACCATCTCCTAGCTGTCCAACACCAGATGTATAGGTCGTCAGTCCACTACTAAAGGTAGTAAAACCATCATGAAGTTGCCCAACTCCCGATACGAGGGTGGGAACTTTCTCCTGCATTTGATGAAGACCAGTTCCTAATTGCCCAACTCCATTGGTGTAGGCCAAGAGTCCAGTGCTAAGAGTCTGTGCCCCATTTGAAAAAGACAGACTCGAATTGGACAAGGTGGTCAAATGGTCTGTCAGAGTCTGTCCACCCTCTTTTAGCTGACCAGCACCGGTCGCTAATTTCTGGCTTCCTTCCGCTGCTGTTCCCATACCTGTCTTCAAGCTTCCCATCTTTTCGAAAAGAGCGCTGGTATAGGTTTGGGTGACATTACTAGCAACGGTTTGCTGGATTTTTATCATGGCTGAATCACTCATCTTACCAGCAATAAAGCTATGGCCACTAGATGTTTGGTAGGCAATGGTCATCTGTTCTGGGTGATTGGTTAAGATAGAAGCAGCTTTAGCAGATAGATCCTTAGGCAAGGTCACCACCATATAGTAATCACCCTTTTCCAACCCCTCTTTAGCTTCTCTTTCATCAACAATATGGAAATCCAGGGCGTCACTTTTCTCAAAATTGGACACCATGTCTTTTCCGATTGTCAATTTTTCTTCCTGATAACGAGCTGGCTGGTCTTGATTGACAACTGCTACTGGCAGGTCGGAAACCTTGCCATAAGGATCCCACATAGAGGATAGAAAGATTACATTGTAGAGAGCTGGTATCAAGGCAACCCCTATCATCACAACGATGAAGGTCGGTTTCCTAAAAATCGCTTTCCATTCCTTAAACATTTTTTGCCTCCTTTTTATACACATTGTCTAATTTTTTGATATAATTGATTATACAGTTCTTCTTAAAAACCGCAAGTTAAAAAACTTATTTTTGGACACTGTGTATAATTTTGTTTATAAAAGAGGGAGACTAAAATGGTTACCGAAAGCAATAAGCGAATAAAAACAAAACGGATCATCCAGGAAGCTATGGTTAACCTCCTTCATAGAGAGTCCTTTGATGAGATTTCAACCGTTCAGTTGGCAAAAGAAGCCGGTATCAGCCGGAGTAGCTTCTATACCCACTACCGCGATAAGTACGATATGATTGAGCGCTACCAACAGGAATTTTTCCACAAAGTTGAATACATCTTCGACAAACAACAAGATGATAAACACCAAGCTGTTACCGAAGTTTTCGAATTTCTCACCAAGGAGCCCCTCTTTGCTGTCCTTCTAACCGAGAATGGGACAAAAGAAATTCAATCCTTCTTGCGGCACAAGCTACAAGTTCTACTAGTGGATAGCTTGCAAGAGCGTTATGGCCATCGATCTTTGACCGAAATCGAAAGAGACTACAGTTCTGTCTACCTCACCAATGCCTTCTTTGGAGTCTGTCAAATGTGGGTGGCGCGTGGTCAAAAAGAAAGCCCCCAACAAATGGCGGACTTCCTATTAAAAATGCTGGAATAAAAAAGAGACCTCGGTCTCTTTTTTGAATGTAAACAAACTATTGTTTTACATAAAACGGCCAGATGATTTTCAAAAATGACTTTTATTTTTTTAGCCATTTAATAAAAAGATTAAAAACTTCCCGCCGTGAGAAAAGTGTTAGAGATACTAGTGTCTCTAACACTCGGGAGTTTTGAGACCTTAGGCTCAAAACTAAGTCATGGAACTTCGTAGAAGTTCGCTGACGTCCGTACTCACCTAAGGGAAGTTTTTCAGAAGACTTTATCTTAAATCTGAAAAGAGACCTCGGTCTCTTTTTATATTATCTTTCTTTAGTTCCCCGCTCCTAAAAATTGATCCACAAAGAAACTAAAGTAAGATTTTTCTCCTGTGATCAGAACACACTTCCCTTCCAATCCGTACCGTAGAAGTTTTGCCTCATAATCCTTGAGACGAAGAACTCCCTCGATTTTGAAAAAATTCCCCTGTTCTGTCCGAGTGGCACTCGAAGCAATGGAGCTAATACGGGCCTCTAGCGTAATTGGTTTTTGTTTACTTCCCTGCGTGCTAAAGCGAATCCGATCTCCCACATGAATCGTAGCTATATCTTTTGAAGGAATATAGGTAACAATCTTGACTTCTTTTTCTTTCTGAATGAGTGGATAAACTTGTGCCAAAGGAGTGCCTTCTGCTACAATACTCGCTCCTTTTGTTTCATCATTCAAATGAATTACCCCTTCATCCTTGGCTAGAATCCGAGTCTTCTGAAGAAGAGTTTCTTGTGTTTTTAACTTACTGTCTAAATCTGCGATTTGCTGAGAAAGAAGCAACAGATCTTGTCCAACCTTACTTAGCTGTTGAGCTTTCAGCGAGGCTATTTGACTATCTAAACTGGTCGAAAAAGCTTGTTGACTTCCGGATCCCGCATATTGAATTCGATAATTAGAAATACTCGCTTCTAGCTGCTGGATTTGACTATCCAGTTGACTGATAAAAGAAGCTTGTGCTTGAGCGTTTTCTTCTCCATGTGGTTGCTGAGCGTAACTCTGGTAGAGGGAGTAAAGTGGATGAGTCGCATCCAGACTTCTTTCCTCTAGGAGAGCTGATTTTAGACTACGGTAATCAGCTAATCGCTTCTCCTGGTCTTGGATAGCTTGGCCAATTTCTGCTTGACTGGAACTTGCACTGGCATTTTGAGAAGCAATAGTCGCATTTTGTTGATGGGCTTGCGCTTGGAGAATCGCTATCTGTTGCTGGTAATCCTTAAACAGCTGATCATACCCAAAATGCTCATTTCCTGTAAACTGACTCTCCCCGGTCTCAATGCTCGTTTTCAACAGTTTTAATTGTTCCTCCTGTTTCTTCAAGAGATCTAGCTGTTGCGTCAAGCTCATTCCTTGTTGTTTTTCCTGATCCTCCTGGTATTCTACCAAAATTTCGCCCTTCTTAATCTCTTTATTTTCCTTCAAATGGTTGACTTGAATGGGAGAATTACTCGTTGACTGGATTTGGTCCACCACGCGCGTAGCTTCAATCGTCCCACGACTAGACAAGGTTACTTCCTTCTTGGCAAAGACAGAGAAGCCTACAATAAACAGTAGTAAAAGAAAACAAGGGACTACCCACAAACTAGCAAAATTATGGAAACGTTTCTGATAGAATTCTGCACTTTCAAAATATTTTTCGTTCATCATACTCTCTTTTTTTCTCCTAGTCCTCTCTTAACAAGTAACCAAATGACTGTAATAGCCATTCTTTTTCAGCAGTTCTTCATGACTTCCTTCCTCCTTAAGACAACCTTGGTCCAGGAGGAAGACTTTTTCAGAACGCTCTGCAATCGTTAACCGGTGGGCAATAAAGATAATGGTTTTATCTAAGGCCATCAAGCTGTCCACAATTTTCTTCTCCGTCAAAATATCCAGGCTACTGGTCGCTTCATCCAGAATCAGAATCGGAGCATCCGTTAATAAGGCACGCGCCAAGGCAATCCGCTGCCGTTGTCCACCAGAAATTCCCATGCCATCCGTAGTCAATTCCGTTTGGTAATTGAGGGGCATGCGCTCAATGTCTTCTCGAATTCCTGCTATTTCAACAGCGCGCAAAATATCTTCCTGACTGGTTCCTTCCCGCGCTCCCAGTAACAAGTTCTCTAAAATCGTACCATTAAAGACATAGGGCTGCTGGGGTAAATAATTGATTTGCTGGCGGAGCAAGGTCTTATCCACTTGCTGGATATCCGTCCCTCCCAGCCGAATCGTCCCTTTATTGGGTTTGTAGAAATTCACCATCATCTTCGCTAGCGTGGTTTTTCCAGAACCGGAAATACCGACAAAACTTACCTTGCTCCCTTTTTTGATCTTTAAGTTAATATCTGTTATAACATTGGCTCCAAAACCGTACTTGTAGTCTACTCCCTCAAAAACCAGATCACCATCGAGAGTCTCACGCTCTTGAAGAGGCTTCTTCTCTGCGAACTCAGAGTCTATCAAATAGACTTCATTCAGACGGGTATTGGCCACTCGGGCTGCTTGAAGTTTTGTTTGGAGGTTGATCAAGTTCTCTAGAGGCCCTGTGAAATAAACAAGGAGAGTATTGTAGGTAATCAGCTGACCCAAACTCAATTCTTGCTTCATGACCAAATGAGCCCCCATCCACAAGACCAAGACATTCAAAATCAATTGGGCCAAGTGCTTGAGCCCCTTTTGCAGACTCTCCGCCTTGCTCATGGCAAAGGACTTCTTGAGATAGTCCACAAATTCTGTGTCAATCTTTTGATAACGACTACGCTCACTGGTAAGAGACTTGATGGTTTCAATCCCATTGATATCTTCGATAATAGAAGAAGACAAGACACTATTGGCTTCCATTGTTTCATTATTTAAGCGCTCAAAAGGCTTCATAAAGGCAAAAATAATGACTGCATAAATCGGCAGTAAGAGAATGGTCAAGAAAAAGAGATGAGCATTTTGGCTAAACAGGACCACTGATAAAATCAGGACTATGGACAGATCCAAAAAGATTGAAAGTAGCGTACTAGCCAGAGCATCGATAATCCGGTTGGCATCTGTAAACCGCGACACCACTTCTCCTGTCCGTCGAGTTGCAAAGAAACTCATAGGCAACTGAAAAACATGCTTAATATAGGACAGTATGACATCAATAGACAAACGTTGACCTAAAACAAGAAGCAAGTAATCTTGCGCATAGGTCAGAACCTGCTGTAAGATGTAAACCACGATCAAACCTAGTGAAATCACACTTAGGGTCTGCTTCATCTGATCAGGCACATAGGTATCAATAATCGATTGTAGGTAGTAAGAACCAACAATATTGATAAGGGTTACCAATAACGTTGCAAGAACAATATGAAGGACTAATTGTCGCTGTTTAAACAAAAGAGGGACAAAGTCTAGGAGCCCATTTTTCTTTTCTTTACTCGGTTGATAGGCTGGAGTCGGGGCCAGGGCAATGACAATCCCTGTCCATTCCTTTTCAAACTCTTCGATCGTCAATTTGGTCATCTTTACATTTGGATCTGGATCTGCTATGTAAAGATGCTTTTTATCTTTCTTATAGACTACGTAATAGTGAGGGAGACGCCCATCCTTAATCACGTGGACAATCAATGGATAGGTCACTCCTTCCAAGTCAAAAAGTGTGCGGTCTGCTCGGAAGGCGCGTGTCTCAAATCCCAACTCCTCAGCCACCTTGACCAGACCTAAGGCGGTCGTTCCATCTGCAGTCGTTTTTGCCTTCTCCCTCAGACTAGCTAAAGAATAGTATGATCCATAGTAACCAAAGACCATGGCTAAAGCTGCAACACCGCAATCTCTCATGTCAACTTGTTGGCGATAATGTTTTTTCTTAAATCCCATAAGAACCCTTTCCAATCGTTTGTTTCATCTTAACAAAAAGGACTATCTAAGAAGAAAAAATCGCTATTTGGTTCATTATTTTAGGTATTTGGTCATAAAAATATCGAAATCAGGAGAGTTGTTATCTATTTTGAAAAAGAAAAACCGCCTATTTTTACGACGGTCATTTCTTTCTACGAAGTCAACTTAGGGAGCAACTAACTGAACAAACCCAGAAATCAACGCTTTAAGACAAAACAAAAAGCCCACTGTCGTAGGCTTTCTGCAAGTTTTTTCTTAAAATTAAAGCATTTTGTTGTAGAATTCAACGACAAGTGCTTCGTTGATTTCTGGATTGATTTCATCGCGTTCTGGCAAACGAGTCAATGAACCTTCCAATTTTTCAGCATCGAATGATACGAATGCTGGACGTCCAAGAGTTGCTTCAACAGCTTCAAGGATCGCTGGAACTTTAGCTGATTTTTCGCGAACTGAGATCACTTGACCTGGAGTTACACGGTATGAAGGGATATCAACGCGTTTTCCGTCAACAAGGATGTGACCGTGGTTAACGAATTGACGAGCTTGACGACGAGTAGTCGCAAGTCCAAGACGGTAAACAACGTTATCTAAACGACGTTCCAAAAGAAGCATGAAGTTGAAACCGACAGTTCCTTCTTTGATCTTAGTAGCTTGTACGAACAAGTTACGGAATTGTTTTTCACCAAGTCCGTAAGAGAAACGAAGTTTTTGTTTTTCAGCTAATTGCAAACCGTATTCTGACAATTTTGAACGGTTGTTTGGTCCGTGTTGACCTGGTACGTAGTTACGACGTGCCAATTCTTTACCTGTACCTGTAAGTGACAAGCCAAGACGGCGAGATTGTTTCCAAGATGGTCCTGTATAACGTGACATTTGAAATGTCCTCCTATAAAAATAATTTTTGTAGGAAATAACGTATTAGACAAACCTGATTCGTTCAGAAAGCCTTCGCCCAAACAGCAAAGGTTACTTTTCTAGCTGGCTTCCTGTTGACGAGCTTCATTTTGTCCTGCTGTCATTTCGCACAAATTCTATTATACCACCAATACCAGTCCTTGTAAAGTTGCTTTCTCGTTTTTTTGTATTTCTTTCTATAACTGAAAAGTAAAATGAGAGCTTCTGGCTAGCGACTTCCTAAATTTCTAATTTCTGACTTCGATTATCATGTATTTCCTTTCCTGTCTTATAATATTTATTTTGTTTACATGAATCTTTACAGCTTATTTACAGCTAGTCAAGTATGATTGTTTTAACAGTCTCCCAAATCTCTCTATATTGTTGAAAGATTAAGAACATAAATGAGATGGCTCTTCAAAAGATTCCCTATCTATTATTGACAGATTTGCTTATAAAGTTGACACCTTTGTCAAAAAATTTACACAATTAACATCTATTATACGGTTTATATCATCAAAAAAACCATCTCCTAGAAGAGATGGTTGGAATGGGTAAATCACCCTAACCAAATTAGTCTAAGTAATGAATCAGATTTTTCTCAGTTAAAATATCTGAGTAAGTATACGATTCGACATAGGTTGTCGCTGGCTCACCAGGTAAACTATTTTCATTTGTATATTCGATAATAAACAAAGAAGGATAGACTTCAATTAATCGACCAAATTTATTTTTTTGACGTTTACGACCATTTTCCAAGGTCATTTCCACAATTTGGCCTTCATGAGCCTTGATTTCTTCTTTGATTTTTTTCATTTTTGCTACATCAGTAAATGCATCACTCATCCATTATTCCTCTACTCTCTTTGATATGCTGGAGAATTTATTATATTCCTTTTGGAAGATTAACTCCACTGTCCCACGCGCTCCCGACCGGTTTTTTTCAATGATGACTTCAACCTTATTATTTGGCAAGCCTTCTTCTTCCTCGCCTGCACGTTCATAATAGTCATCCCGATATAGAAAGGCAACAATATCTGCATCCTGCTCGATGGATCCTGATTCACGGATATCTGATAGAACTGGACGTTTATCTTGTCGTTGTTCGACTCCCCGAGATAGCTGACTGAGGGCAATCACAGGAACCTTTAATTCCTTCGCCAAAATTTTTAATTGACGAGAAATTTCTGATACTTCCTGTTGACGGTTTTCGCGTCCAGTCCCGGTAATCAACTGCAAGTAGTCGATGAGGATTAGACCGAGATTACCTGTCTCTTGTGCTAATTTTCTAGAACGAGACCGAATTTCTGTAATTCGAATACCGGGAGTATCATCTATATAAATGCTTGCATTGGCTAGATTTCCTTGTGCAATGGCATATTTTCGCCACTCATCGTCTGTCAGCTGACCCGTACGAATTGAATGGGATTCAATCAAGCCCTCTGCTGCCAACATCCGGTCTACCAAGCTTTCAGCACCCATTTCCAGCGAGAAAATAGCAACTGTTTTATCCAACTTAGTTCCAATATTTTGGGCAATGTTTAGAGCAAAGGCAGTTTTACCAACCGCTGGACGAGCTGCAAGAATAATCAACTCTTCTTCATGAAGACCTGTTGTCATATGATCAAGATCTCGATATCCCGTTGCAATCCCAGTAATATCTGTTGTCTGCAAAGACCGAGTTTCAAGACTTCCAAAGTTGATATTTAAGATATCCTTGATATTCTTGAAACCACTCCGGTTGGCATTTTCACTAACATCAATCAGAGCTTTTTCTGCACCTGCAATAATTTCATCCGACGGACTAGCTCCATCATATGCTTGATTGATGCTCTCCGTTAAACGAGCAATCAGGCGTCTTAGAACCGCTTTTTCAGAAACAATCTTTGCGTAATATTCCGCATTGGCTGAGGTTGGAACAGAGTTGATGATTTCGGCTAGATAAGAGAGACCACCGATATTTTGCAAATCCCCTTGACTATCTAAAATATTGCGAACTGTAGTCGCATCAATAGCATCTCCCCTGTCTGCAAGGTCAATCATCGCCTTAAAAATTAACCGATGGGCATATTTAAAGAAATCTGCTGGCTCAATAAACTCACGAACAAAAACCAGTTTTCCCTCATCAATAAAGATGGCTCCTAAGACAGATTGCTCTGCTTGGATATCTTGAGGCTGGGTTCTTAATTCTTCTATCTCAGCCATAGTCATTCCTTTCTAACGATGTACTTAACCTTCATTTACTCGAATTTGGATAACACCTGTAATATCTTGATAAATTTTAACAGGCACATCAATCAATCCAACAGAGCGAATTGGTGAAGCAACTTGAATGTGACGCTTATCGATTTTAATTCCAAATTGTTTTTGTAGTTCTTCTGCAATTTTTTTATTGGTAATCGAACCAAATGTACGTCCATCAGGACCAATTTTTTCTGTAAATTGGACAACGGTCGTTTCTTCTGCTAATTTTGCTTGAATGTCTTTCGCTTCTGCGACTAGTTCCGCATGGGCTTTTTCTTCAGATTTTTGCTTACCACGAAGCTCCCCAATAGCTTGGGCATTGGCTTCCTTAGCTAAATTCTTTTTAATCAAAAAGTTTTGCGCATAACCTGTTGGGACTTCTTTAATTTCCCCTTTTTTTCCTTTTCCTTTTACATCTGCTAAAAAGATAACTTTCATTCTTCTTCCTCCTTATCCTTTTGGACCTCTTCTTGAATACAGTCAATCAACTGGGCACGAACCTGATCGATAGTTACATTTTCCAATTGAGAAGCCGCCGAATTAAAGTGGCCTCCGCCTCCCATTTGCTCCATAATTTTTTGCACGTTGACTTTGCTTCTGCTTCGAGCTGAAACGGAAATGCTTCCTTGTTCATTCAATGCAATAACAAAGGTCGCTTCAATTTTGGACATGGCCAACATACTATCCGCTGCTTTACTAATGGTGACTGTTCCATAAGGAACATCTGCTGCTCCTGTTGCCACAATAATATGTGGGAAGACCATTTGACCATTTAGGATCAATTCATTTACTTCGCGGTACTCATCAAAGTTAGTAGCCGAAATTTCCTGGATGAGAACACTATCACTGCCTCGGCTTCGTAAATAACTAGCTACATCAAATGTACGACTGGTTACGCGAACTGAGAAATTCTTGGTATCCAACATAATACCGGCCATCAGAACACTGGCTTGAATCTTATTCAAGCGGTTCTTCTTAGAATTCTGGAACTGAAGCAATTCCGTAACCAACTCACTTGCACTACTTGCGCCACTTTCAATATAAGTGATCATGGCATTTTCAGGGAAGTCTTCGTCCCGTCTATGGTGATCAATGACAATGACTTGGGAAAATTTCTCATACAAATCATTTGAAAGCGTGAGAGCTGTCTTCGAATGGTCCACCATAATCAAAAGGGATTGATCGGTTACCATCCGTAAAGCATCTGAAACTGTTACTAGTTTAGTCGCTCCATCTGATTGAATTTTTTCAACTGCTCGTTCGATATCCTGAGCCATAGACGTATCATCATAAACTGCATAAGAGCGTTCGTTGATATTGTTTGCAAATAATTGCATCCCAATCGATGCTCCCAAAGCATCCATATCTAATTTTTTATGGCCAACAACAAATACCTGATCAACTGATTTGATTTTTTCAGAAATGGCTGTCATCATTGCACGAGTTCGTGTGCGGGTGCGCTTGATAGCAGAAGCTGTCCCTCCTCCAAAGAAAATAGGATCCTTGCCTTCTTCTCTTTCTTTCACAACTGCTTGGTCACCACCTCGAACCTCAGCTAAGTTTAGATTTGACAAAGCAACTCTACCGATTTCATCATGTTTGCCATCTCCGTAAGAGAATCCCATACTTAACGTAATGGGTAATTCACGATTTTTCGCTTCCTCACGGAATTGGTCAATAATAGAAAATTTAGATTCTATTAATTGTTCAAGAACCGTATAGTCGGTAAAGAGATAAAAACGATCCATCACAACTCTTCGGTAAAACATATGGTATTTTTCCGAGAATTCTTCAACAAAGTTTGCAATAAATCCATTGATGCTACTGATATCTGAATCAGACACAACATCTTCTAAATCATCATAGTTGTCTACAGACATAATCCCGATGACCGGCCTAGTGGTTACAAGACCAACGTTGGCTTCGTACTCGCTTGAAGCATCAAAAAAATAAACGACACTGGCCTGGGAGTCTAGATAAACAGAATATTTCTTATCCCCAACGGTTGCATAATGGCCTTTCCCTTCAAAAGGAATCGCCAACACTTGTTGTAGGTATTCCACATCAAATTGTCCATCCTCAGTGGAGAAAATCAACTCCGCATAGGGATTGAACCACTCAACTTCATTGGTTACGTCGTTCACCTTGATTACACCAACTGGCATTTTATCCAGTAGCGAGGCCAACCCATTTTCAGCCTGATGATTGACATATTGAATTTGTTCTAGCTCATCCAATTCTACTTGCTTTAATTGATGAAGAAAGAGATAGATGACACCAGAAAGAATCAACAGAATCACAAATAAATTTACAATTGTGCCACCCAATAATCTGGAACTGATGGCTAATATAATAAATGCTAACAAACCTACCATACAATAATGGATAGGCGTCATACGAAATTTTTTCATCATAAACCTCTGTTGGGCCATTATACCATAAAACATAAGAAAAAGCGAGGCCAGTCAAGCCTTTCCGCCAAAGAAAAAGCTGACAGGGATTAAGGTCCGGTCCCTCATTTGTCAAACGGTGTAAAGGATGTTTACACTATTGTAAATACACAGTAGAACGAGAAAAGAAGTAGCTATTTGGCTACTTCTTCCACATATTTACATCATTACAAGTTAGGATTCTTTTTCTTGATTCTTAGAAATGCTCCGACTCTTGCCTTCAAGATACACCATCAAGATAGAAATGTCAGCTGGGTTGACACCTGAGATCCGGCTAGCTTGACCAATGGTCTCTGGATTAATCAGTTTGAACTTTTGACGAGCTTCTGTTGCGATGGAGTCAATATCATCCCAATCAATATTGGCAGGAATTCGTTTTTCTTCCATTCGCTTCATTTTTTCAACCTGATCTAAAGCTTTTGAGATATAACCCTCGTACTTAATTTCAGTTTCGATCAACTCGATAATCTTATCATCTAGTTCTTCAGCAGCTGGTCCGATAAAGTTGACAACATCTTGATAAGATACTTCTGGTCTTCTCAAGAATTCTTTGGCTGTGACAGCATCTGTCAATGGTTTAAAGCCTAGCGCTGCAACCTTCTCGTTCGTTTCCTTTACAGGTTTTAACTTAATACTGTCAAGGCGCTTCATTTCATTTTCAAACTGATACTTCTTGGTTTCAAAACGTGCCCAACGTTCGTCGTCAACTAGACCAACCTCGCGACCGATTTCTGTCAAGCGCATATCTGCATTATCATGACGAAGAATCAAACGATATTCAGCACGACTTGTTAACAAACGATAGGGCTCAACGGTCCCTTTGGTTACCAAGTCATCAATCATGACTCCAATATAACCATCACTACGTTTCAAGATGAGCTCTGGTTTTCCTTGAATTTTTAGGGCAGCATTAATCCCTGCCACAATTCCTTGGCCAGCAGCTTCCTCATAGCCAGATGTTCCATTGGTTTGGCCTGCTGTAAAGAGACCTGAAATTTTCTTGGTTTCTAAAGTTGCCCGCAATTGATGTGGAAGAACCATATCATACTCAATCGCATAACCCGTTCGCATCATCTCAGCATTTTCCAATCCCTTAATAGAATGGACAAGATCTCGTTGCACATCCTCTGGTAAACTGGTTGATAAGCCTTGGACATAGACTTCTTCTGTATTGCGTCCTTCTGGTTCAAGGAAAAGCTGATGACGTTCCTTGTCAGCAAAGCGAACAATCTTATCTTCAATAGATGGACAATAACGAGGGCCAACACCCTTTACAACACCTGTAAACATAGGGGCCCGGTGTAAATTGCTGTTGATGATCTCGTGACTTTGACTATTGGTATAGGTTAGCCAACAAGGGATTTGATCCTTTAGATAATCCTCGTCACGCGAATTGTAAGAAAAGTGATTTGGATTCTCATCACCAGGTTGAATTTCCGTTTCTTCATAATTGATTGACGATGCCTTTACACGTGGTGGCGTACCCGTTTTGAAACGACCAATTTCAAGTCCTAGTTTTTTGAGATTGTCAGCCAAATTAATAGAAGCAAGGCTATGGTTAGGGCCAGATGAATATTTGAGATCCCCAATGATGATTTCTCCACGTAAAGCTGTTCCAGTCGTGACAATAACAGCCTTGGCCCCATATTCTTGGTGAGTCGCAGTTCGAACACCAATAACCTTCCCATCTTCTACCAAAATTTCATCAATCATGGTTTGGCGAAGAGTCAAGTTTTCTTGGTTCTCAACCGTCTTGCGCATTTCCTTAGAATAAAGTTCCTTATCCGCTTGGGCACGAAGTGCACGGACTGCTGGACCCTTTCCTGTATTCAACATCTTCATTTGAATGTAGGACTTGTCAATATTCTTGGCCATCTCACCGCCGAGGGCATCTACCTCACGGACCACAATCCCTTTTGCCGAACCACCAATTGAAGGATTACACGGCAAAAACGCCAACATTTCTATATTGATAGTTGCAAGTAAAACTTTACAACCCATCCGGCTCGCAGCAAGCGAAGCTTCTACACCCGCATGTCCCGCTCCGATTACAATAATATCGTATTCTTCTATAAAATTATAAGTCATCTTTTTTATTCCTCCAGCTGAATATGTTGTAATTGTCCGTTCCAATCTGGTAAGGACGTTTTTAAAAATGCCGGTTTCAGGTCAACAGTAGATAAGCCTTCTAAAGCAAGCCACCGGCAAGGTAAGGACTTTGTATCTTCCTGCATAACCAAAGGTGCTTCTTCCAGCAAGTCCACCAAATAATGAAATTCAATGTTATGGTAGTGAATCCCATCTTGTTCAAAGCGATTTTCAACAATGAAAGCTAGCTGACCTGCTCTAGATACAACGCCAAGTTCTTCTTTTACTTCTCGAACCACAGCATCTTCAGTAGCTTCATCCACTTGAATGGCACCTCCAATCGTATAAAAACCATCCTCATCTTCTACGACTAACAAACGATTATCTTTTACAATCAAAGCAGTGGCTCTCACACCAAAAACCGTCTGATTCAACTTGGTCCGAAAATCCCGTTTTTGCATTTTACTTCCTTTCGAAACGACACAAAAATAGTCAAAACTCTGAGAAGTGCAGGACAAAAAAGCCTGCAACATCCATGAGCTTTGACCATCATTTCTATTGCTTTTATTATTGTAGCAAATTGAGAACATTTGTCAATTTAAATATACTGACAAACTTCTCCATCTCGGTAGGCATTGTCAATCAAACCACCACCGAGGCACTCTTCACCATCGTAAAAGACAACAGCTTGCCCAGGTGTAATGGCCCGTTGAGGTTCTGCAAAAACGACCTCAGCCTGGTCACCCTTGACATGAACTGTCACTTTGGAATCTGGCTGGCGATAACGGAACTTGGCTGTACATTCTAGTGTAAACTCTTCTGGCATATCTCGTGTAAAGTGAACTTGACTAGCTTGTAAACTTGTTGACATCAGTGCTTCATGATAGAAGCCTTGACCGACATACAGAATATTTTGACTCAGATCTTTACCAACTACAAACCATGGGGCATTGTCCCCACCTTGTTGACCACCAATTCCAAGACCACCCCGTTGACCGATTGTGTAATACATCAAACCGGCATGTTCGCCCATATCTCGTCCATCTACAGTCATCATTCGGCCTGGCTGGGCAGGGAGGTAGTTACTGAGAAACTCTTTGAAATTCTTTTCGCCGATAAAGCAGATCCCAGTGGAATCTTTCTTTTTAGCTGTAGCCAATCCAGCCTCTTCTGCTAAACGGCGAACCTCAGGTTTTTCCAAATGTCCCAATGGGAACATGGTTTTTTGAAGTTGTTCTTGTGACAATTGGCTTAAGAAATACGTTTGATCCTTTCCATTGTCAACGCCACGTAGCATATGGACAATACCATCCTCATCACGCGCCACGCGCGCATAGTGCCCTGTTGCTACATAATCGGCACCAAGTGTCATGGCATAATCTAAGAAGGCCTTAAATTTGATTTCCTTATTACACATGACATCCGGATTTGGTGTCCGACCTGCACGGTATTCAGCAAGGAAGTATTCAAAGACGCGATCCCAGTATTCTTTCTCAAAGTTGACAGAATAGTAAGGAATGCCAATCTGATCTGCAACTGCTGCTACATCTTTGTAATCTTCTGTAGCTGTACAGACACCATTTTCGTCTGTGTCATCCCAGTTTTTCATGAAGATGCCAATGACATCGTAACCCTGTTGCTTTAACAACAAAGCCGTTACAGATGAATCGACACCGCCACTCATACCAACAACAACACGTGTTTTCGAGTTATCACTCATAGGTTTCTCCCATCTTTTCGTTACTCACGATTGAAGGTCGTGGTTTGCTTCAACGATTGAAGGTCGTTTTGAGCATTATCAATTGTAACACGCTTTATAGTAGAAAACAAGCATCTTGCCATTCTTCTTATTGACTATTGTATCTAGACGTTTACAAGTCTGTAAATCAAAAAGAGTGCAATTGCTGAACTCTTTCATCTACTTTAATACCAACCATTGGCCAGCCAGAAGTTTTTAGCTTCCGACCATGAACCATAGCGGTTGACAACATATTGATTGGCTACTTTTTCCTGATTTGCTTCGGATAAATCACCGTTTAAATAAGAAAGGGATAACTGGTAACGACCATAATATTGGCCATTTTGCGCTGTGTAACTGCCACTTGATTCTTTCTGGGCAATCCATTCTTTAGCCGCTGCATCTTCGGCACTCAAGCCATTTGAAGCAGATACCGTAGTTGTTGCTTGTGTAGTGTTAGCTTTACTAGTGGCAGCTTGCTCTGTAGTATTAGTTGTTGCCTTCTCATCTTCAATCTCTAAAACCTGACCAACTGTAATGAGATTTACATTGCTAATCTTATTTTTCTTAGCAATCGCATCAACCGTTGTATTCTTCTCTTTAGCAATAGCTGATAAGGTATCACCTGACTTTACAGTATAAGATTCTGCACTGGCGAGGACGGGAATAAACATTCCTGATAATAAGCTCAGTCCGATAACACGTTTTACAAACATTTTTTTATTCATTTTTTTCACTCCTTTTCTGTATGTTCTTTATCTTACAGAAGAAATGTTTCAGAAACTTTATGAAATCACGTCAAATGTTTCAACAATATGTTAGTAAGAATAAAAATACCTCAAATAAACTAGTTTTAAGTATCTTTTAAGTTTAAAACAAAATTTCCCTCTTAAATAGAAGAAAACATGCCCTAGATTTGTTATAATGAAAGAAAAGAAACCCTAAGGAGCTGACTGATGAATTCGCTTAAATTCCAATCCGTATTTGATATTATTGGACCGGTTATGATTGGACCTTCTAGTAGCCACACTGCTGGAGCTGTTCGTATTGGGAAAATTGTCTCTTCAATTTTTGGAGAGGATCCAACAGAAGTTGAATTTCAGTTGTTTAATTCCTTTGCCAAAACCTATCGTGGTCACGGGACAGACTTGGCCCTTGTAGCTGGAATTTTAGGCATGGATACAGATGATCCAAGAATCCCCAATAGTCTTGAAATTGCACATGAAAGAGGAATTCGAATCGTCTGGTCCATTCAAAAGGAGAGCAATGCTCCTCATCCAAATACGACGACCATCACGGTGAAAAATGATCACAAAACCATCTCCGTCACAGGAATTTCCATTGGTGGGGGAAACATACAAGTTACCGAGTTAAATGGCTTTGCAATTTCTCTAAACATGAATACCCCAACAATTATTATCGTTCACCAAGACGTTCCTGGGATGATCGCCCATGTCACAGAGGCGCTTTCCCGCTATGATATCAATATCGCCCAAATGAACGTTACCCGCGAAAAAGCCGGAGAAAAGGCTATTATGATCATTGAAGTAGATTCTCGAAATTGTGACGAAGCGATTGAGTTAATCCGTCAAATTCCCCATTTACACAATGTGAATTTCTTTCAATAAGGAGACCCCATGTTTTATTCCATTACCGAACTAGTTGAGCAAGCGACCCTCCACTATGAAGGAAATGTCGCAGAATTAATGATTGCAACTGAGTTTGAACTAACTGGTCGCGAGCGCGAAGAAGTTCTGACTCTTATGACTCGAAACCTCGAAGTCATGAAAGAATCCGTTCATCTTGGACTCAATGACCAACTTTCTCGAAGTGGCTTGACTGGAGGAGATGCTGCAAAACTAGATCGCTATATTCGATCTGGAAAAGCCCTCTCTGACTATACTGTCCTAACCGCTGCCAAAAATGCTATTGCTGTCAACGAACACAATGCAAAAATGGGCTTGGTCTGTGCTACTCCCACTGCTGGATCAGCTGGTTGCTTACCTGCTGTTCTTACTTCAGCCATCGAGAAACTCCATTTAGATGAACACAAACAATTGGAATTCTTATTAGCAGCAGGAGCTTTTGGACTGGTTATTGCCAACAATGCATCGATTTCAGGAGCTGAGGGAGGCTGTCAAGCCGAAGTGGGTTCCGCGGCTGCCATGAGTGCGGCTGCCTTGACGTTAGCTGCTGGGGGAAGCCCTTATCAAGCTAGCCAAGCCATCTGTTTCGTCATTAAAAATATGCTAGGCTTAATTTGTGATCCCGTTGCAGGACTGGTGGAGGTTCCTTGCGTTAAGCGAAATGCAATGGGAGCGAGTTATGCATATATCGCTGCAGATATGGCCTTGGCAGGAATCGAATCCAAAATCCCTGTTGATGAAGTCATTGACGCCATGTATCAGGTAGGATCAAGCCTACCAACTGCCTTTAGAGAAACGGCCGAAGGTGGTCTGGCAGCGACTCCAACTGGGAAACGGCTACAGCAAGAAATATTTGGAGAATAAGCTATGAAGTACATATTTTTCGACTTAGATGGAACCTTAGTCGATAGTTCCGAAGGTATTGAGACAACTTTTTTACATACTTTTAACGAACTGGGTGTTCCTGCACCTGATAAAAAAACGATTCGAACCTTTATGGGCCCTCCACTCGAGGTTACATTTACAAACCATGTTCCAAAAGAACTTGTCACAAAAGCTGTAGAAATCTATCGTACTTATTACAAAGAAACTGGCCAACAACAAATCTATCTCTACCCAACTATCAAAGAACTCCTTCATCAATTGAAGGGATTGGGTTATCACTTATTCATTACCACCTCTAAGAATCAGGAAGTGAGTCTCGAAATAGCCCATTCATTAGGAATTAGTGATTACTTTGAGGGGATTTATGGTTCTATCCCAGGATCTATGCACAAAGCTGATATCATTCATCGTGTACTAGTTGATCATCAAATTCCAAAAGAGGAAGCTTGCATCGTTGGAGATACTAAATTTGATATCATTGGGGGAAAAACCATTGGTATTCACACAATTGCAGTCAGTTGGGGGTTTGCACCTCTAGAGCAATTAAAAGAGGAAACTCCCGATACCATCGTAGATTCCCCCCTAGCTTTACTGACTCATTTAAGTTAATAAAAGAGGTTTACAAATTTGTAAACCTCTTTTATGTACGAAATCACGCTTGTGTAAGAGTATCCATGGTTCAGCAAGGTTGACTGACACAGTCATTTTTCTTTACATCACTTTCCAATCCTTGTCAAGGTAAGAAACAAAATAAAAAGAGGGTTTCCCCTCTTTTTTAGTATCCCCAAGCTGAAAGTCCTTGGTTTGAATAGGCATTATAAGCCGCTTGGATTTGATCATCAACTGTAGCAGTTGAACCCCAACCTGGCATTGTTTGGAAAAGACCACTAGCTCCAGATGGATTTGCTGCGTTCACTTGACCATTTGATTCGCGGGCAATAATGGCTTCCCAAGTTGATGCAGGAACACCTGTCATTTCAGCCATTCGAGCTGCTGCATAGGATCCAGTTTCTCCAGCAGTATTCCCATTAGCAAGTACAATCCCATTTCCTGAATTCGTAACAACAGGTGCTGCATTATAAGTAGCATTAGCAGTAGTTGTTGTTGAAGCCGCTACTTGATTTGTCGAAGCCTCGACTCCAGGTTCCTGACTTACTGTGGCAGTATTTACTTTGTTGATCAATGAATTTGAACGTTCACCCAACTCAATAATTTGACCAGCGTGGATCAAATCTTGATTGCTGATTTGATTCAATTCAACAAGCTTTTCGATAGTAGTGTTATTCTTAATCGCAATTTCTGATAAAGTATCACCATTTTTCACTTCGTATGTTTCAGCATTCACTACCACACCAGAAACAAAAAGTGAAAGAGCTGAGATAATAGAAGTTAATGTCCATTGGACTTTTTTTGTGTTCATCAATACATTCTCCTTTCGAACATAATACTATCTTACACATTAAATGTTACAGTTAGTTATAATTTATGTTACAAAGGTTACAAAATCATGTATTTTTCATGCAAAAAACGCTATAAATAGCGTTTTTCTTCATTTTTTTAGAAAAATTCCCCTATATGTAGTGGTGGTATTCTAATATTTCAACCAAAAAATGATAGCACCAACTGCTACTACAGACAGAATCGCTACACTATCTAAGGCTTGCCATTTTAACTGCCTATAACGGCTTCTTCCCTCTCCACTTTTATAACCTCTTGCCTCCATGGCAATTGCAAGAGCATCTGCACGTTTAAAACTTGATGCAAACAAGGGAATTAAAATCGGTATAAAAGAGCGGATCTTCTGAAGGAGATTCCCTTCTCCAAAATCAACCCCTCTAGCTCTCTGTGCATTCATAATGCGAATCGTATCATCCATTAGAGTGGGGACGAAACGAAGGCTCATAGACAACATGAGTCCAATTTCATGAGCAGGAACTTTGATGATTTTAAATGGAGTTAACAACTTTTCTACGGCATCTGCTAAGCTTAAGGGCGTTGTTGTCAGTGTTAAAATCGTTGAAAATACAACAATGAGAATAAAACGACAAAAGATCACACCCGCTTGAGCAAGTCCTTTATCCGTTACAGTCAAAAAATAAAATTGAACTAAAGTCTTACCGCCAGTCGTCGCAAACAACTGAAAGAGTGTGGTGAAAGCAATGATAAAAACCATCGATTTCAGGCCATTAATAAAAAAACGGAAGGGGATCTTGGCACTCAAAATCAACGCAAAGGCCAATAAAAATAACAGGACATTCGTCAACACATTATTGGCCCAAAACAAAATAACAATTAACAAGAAAAGTCCTAGTAACTTCGCCCTTGGATCCATACGATGGAGAATGGAATTACCTGGTACATATCGTCCTAAAATCATACTATTCATGTCCAATTAACTCCTTAAACTCCTGTAAAGTGATTGGTAAAGTTGGCAAAGATAGTCCTTTTTGACGTAAGCGCCAAGCAAATTTCGTCACTTTCGGTACACCTAATTGTATGTTTTCTAATCCTTCTACATCCTGAAATACATCCCTTGGATGCCCAGACCTCACCATTCGTCCTTTTTCCAAAACATAAACAAGATTTGCGTATTCTGCCACATCTTCCATAGAATGACTAACAAGAACGATGGTCATCCCAGCTTGATGAAGTGACGCAAATAGCTTCATTAATTCCCGTCTACCTGACGGATCCAAACCAGCTGTCGGCTCGTCCAAGACCAAAATTTCAGGTTCCATCGCTAAAATGCCTGCAATAGCGACCCGTCTCATTTGCCCTCCAGACAATTCAAAGGGACTCCGTTCAAACAACTCTTCAGAAAGACCGACTAAGCGTAATTTTTCCTTAGCAATGCTCTCAGCTGATTCTTGGTCTACTCCAAAATTTTGAGGCCCAAATGCGACATCTTTTACAACAGTCTCAGCAAAGAGTTGACTTTCTGGAAATTGAAAGACGAGACCCACTTTTTTCCGAAGATCCTTTAGCTCTTTTTGAGAAGACTCAGAACTAATGCGCATATCATTCATTTGCACTTCCCCTCGACTGGGCAAAAGCAAACCATTTAATAATTGAAGGATGGTTGATTTTCCACTTCCAGTATGCCCAATTAGAGCTGTATAAGAACCGCTTGGGATTTCTATATTCACATCAAAAAGAACCGCTCCTTCAAAAGGAGTACCTTCTTGATAGGTATAACTAAGCTGTTTTAAAGCAATTCCCATAATAGTTTCTCTAGCTCTCCTTCAGTCTGATAGGTTTCTCCAACTGGAAAACCTTTTTGATGTAACATGCTGCGCAATCGATTGGCGAAAGGTTCTTCTAGTCCTATTTCATCCAGATCATCTCGAGAAAAGAGTTCTCTTGGAGTCAGATCCAAGGTCGCTTTTCCTTTTTCAAAAAGAATAACCCGATCACTTAGGGAAACTTCCTCTAAATCATGGGTAATAGAAATAACCGTTAACCCATATCGTTCTTTAACTTCTCGAACTGTACGAATTAGTTCTAGACGCCCTTCAGGATCCAACATACTGGTCGCTTCATCTAAAATGATGATTTTAGGTCGTAAAGCAATAATCCCGGCAATGGCCACTCGTTGCTTTTGTCCACCGGATAACCTAGCGGGTTCTCGATCTTTGAACTCATCCATGCGGACCATCTTCAAAGCTTCGTCTACTCGTTGCACCATTTCATCTCTTGGAATTCCTTGGTTCTCCAACCCAAACGCCACATCATCTTCAACTGTAGCCCCAACAAACTGGTTATCTGGATTCTGGAAAACCATGCCAATCTCACTACGTTTATCCCAAACATTTTCAGGAGTTAACAAATCTCCAGAAATATAGATTTGACCAGATTCCGGTTCCAACAAGCCATCAATCAAGCGGACCACTGTTGATTTACCACTTCCGTTATGTCCAATAATGGATAACCATTCACCATGTTTCACGTGAAACGAAATATCATTTAACTGATGGTTCTCATCTGTTTTTTGGTATTTAAATGTAAGATTTCGAACTTCTATAATATTATTCATTTATCTAAAGGTATCTTTAAAGAGGTAGGCACTGCCTTTAAAGTATTCATATCCAGAATAGACTGTAAAGATTAGCGCAACATAAAGCGTAATTTGGCCCAATAAATCCCAATGAAAGAGAAGGAAAATAATGGCAAACATTTGTGAGAAGGTTTTAATTTTCCCAGGCATCGCTGCTGGCAAAACAACTCCTCCTGTTTCAACCAATAACAGACGGAGGCCAGTAACAGCTAATTCACGGCAAATAATAACTGCTGTAATCCAAGCCGGAACCATCTTTAATTCAATCATCATGATAAAGGCAGACATGACAAGAAGCTTATCAGCCATAGGATCCGCAAATTTTCCAAAGTTACTAACAACTTTCCATTTACGAGCTAAATAACCGTCCAAATAATCGGTGATACTAGCAACTGCAAAGACAATAGCTGCTGCTACATGCCAACCATAACCTTTACCAAATATTAGCATCAAAATAAAAATAGGAATAAACACAATTCGAATCAGTGTTAAGGCATTTGGGATATTTTCTTTTTTCATTCTAGTCTCCTTACTAGTTTACATGATCATTTACATCTAATTGACAAAATCAACGTCGATTTAATTCGACAAAAACATCATTCCACTATTATCCCGTTATTTAGGGAAAATGATAAAGTCCGTCATATCACAAGCATTGACAAAATCTCGCCCAACCTTTACAACATCTTGTAAAGAAATACTCTGTAAAATTTTTGGAAGATCAAATAGATTTTCACCTGTCTCAATTGGATTAAATTGAGTCGCAATATAATCCAAGGAATTCAAACCGTGTAGAAAATCTCCAAACATTTCACTTTTAATCGTATCCAAATGCTCTTGGGTCACATCAGGGTCTTTCTCAAAATTCTTAATGGCCGTTCTGAACTGATGGGATATACTAACAGGTTCCGAGGTGTCCATCGTTAACATCACAAAGTGAAACGAAGACTCTACTTCAATTTCTAGTGTCAAGGAGTTGTCAAGTTTACCAACTTCATAAAGTGACTGAAATCGTTTAGATGTCCACCCAAACATCATAGCAAACAATAATTTGAGGATAATCTTATAGCGATACTGGTAAAGAGGAGGAATCTGATTTCTTCCACGAATGCCAATTGCTAATTTCGGTGAAGCAACTTCCATCCGACTTGTCTCATTTTGAACAACTGGATTTAAGTCCACGGGTGAGATATGAGGAAGAGGTTTTGAAGAGGTCTTCATCTCAAATTCAGAAACAAGATTAACAAGACTGTCAAGGTCAAAATTTCCGACAACCACTAGCTGCATATTAGATGGTTGGTAGAAATAATCGAAATTATCCTGTAAACTTTTTTCATCAATTTGGGAGAGAGAAGATACAGTACCTGCAATATCTTGGGCCAAGGGTGTATCTGGATAGAGATTTGCCAACGCCCTAAAGAATAATTGGTAGTCAGGACTATCTTGGTACATTTCGATCTCTTGTTGAATAATCAATTGTTCCTTCTTTAGAGAATCCTTTGAGAGATGAAGAGATTGTGTCATCTCCAGTAACAATCTCAGATTTTCATTGACATTCGAGGTGGTCGAAAAGAGATAGCTAGTTTGTGTAAAGCTAGTAAAGGCATTACTTTCAGCTCCCAGCTTTACAAAATGCTGTAAATAATCTTGACCGTCTTGATCTTCAAATAATTTATGTTCAAGAAAATGTGCAATCCCTGCTGGAAATTCTTTTATTCCCTCTACTCCATCTACTGTAAATCTTGTGTCAATAGAACCGAATTTAGTAGAAATGATTGCATAGCTTTCATTAAAATCCGCTTTTGGAATTAAATATAACTTCAATCCATTTTGGAGACTTGTCTGATAAACACATTCTCCAACAGCTGGATAATCTATTTTCTCCAAATCTTTCTTTATCATTCTCTTCCTTCCATAAAATAGACCGCTTGTAATTTGAGTGATTTGGCAACAGCCATAATTTCTTCTTTCGTCACCAGTTGAATAGCTTGGATCCAATCATCAATTGACAAGAACTGTTTTCCTAAAATAGAGTGTAAATAAGCTCTTTCAATCAAGGTGCCAGGTCGATCCTGCGACAATTTTGCAGCATTTATAATCATTTCTTTTGTCAAGCGCAGCTCTTCACTTGTAAACTTCCCTCTCTTCAAGTCACTCACTTGACGGCTCATCAGGGTCATGGTCCGGGTTCGATTTTTTCGATCAATCCCCGCATAGATCCGCATAAAATGAGAAAAAATATCAAAATGGCTAGAGATGGTATAAGCCAACCCTTCTTTTTCTCGAATGACTGTAAACAATTTCGAGTGAGAGAAAGCGCCCAGTAAACCATTTAAAACAATCAAAGCAAAATGCTCTTTTTCTCCATACTGAACAGGAAAATGATAACCTAACTCTAAAATAGATTGATGAGTTTCTCTTTGCTCAAGTCCTTCTCTGACAACATTTGAAAAAGATTGGGCATAAAAAAGATTGACATAAGATTTACGAGGTTGTAAACCAAATTCACTAATCTTTTCAATGACCGCTAGTTCATTGAAATCACCCATAAAGAAAAAGTCAATCAGATTTGTTTGAAGCATTTCTTGAAATGCTTGATAAGCTGACCCTTCATCCTCGTTCTGAATCTGCTGGACACTTCCATACTTGCTTAGTTTCATATCAGCTTGATCATAAAACAACCGATTCAATTGTTGGTGGGCATAATAATAATGATTTTCAATTTCTGCTTCTAGTTCTGTAATGAGATTTTTTTTCTCTACTGAAAAAGTTTCTGAATGAAAAGAGCCATCTTCTGCAAGAGGAGCATTCAGAGATACCTTTAATAAATCCAACATCTGATCTGTCAAGACATTTTTCTTGCTCAAAAAAGCATCACGGACATAAGATAAATTAATATCAATGTAGTGCATTTGACCGCGTTTTGAAACAGAAGTAGAAAAATTTGCTCCATACAAGTTCGCCAACTGCTCTCTAAATTGCTGTGAAGTTGGGTAAAGTTGATTGGCTGTTTCGATCATGCGTGAGGCTAGAACTCGTCCTGCTATTGTTTCTTCAGAAAGAGGGGCCGAGAACCGCACTTTTATCTCATTGGTCTTAAATTTTTCTGATTTCATAAAATGGATTCGAACACCAGTAACTAATTCCATCGTCATCCTCGTTCTAACAAATATTACTCTTCATTATATCATGAAATCCCCGTAAAATCTTTCCCAGACAGATTAAAAAACGTTTACACTAACTCGCCCTATTTTAGGTTTTTCATCCTTTTGTGGTATAATAACTATCATTGAGGTGAACTGTGAACTATGAACTATAAACTTTTTGATGAATTTATCACACTACAAGCTCTATTTAAAGAACTGGGAATCATCCAAAGCGGTGGAGCTATCAAAGCCTTTTTACATGAAAATCAAGTAGAGGTCAATGGAGAAGTGGAAACCAGAAGAGGACGTAAGTTACGAGTCGGAGATACAATCGAAGTAATTGGTGAGAAGGAAGTCATAACACTGACAGAACCTAGTCCAGAAGAAATTGAAGACTACCAAGCGGACAAGCTAGAAAAAGAACGCGTTGCTCAATTAGTGAAGAAATTAAATAAAGAACAGAAACAAAATAAAGATTCTAAACCTAAAAAAGAAGAGAATAAGCGGAAGCCTGTTCGTTTCCCAGGAACATAATATGTGGCTTAAATCCATACACATTCAGAAATTTCGAAATTACAAAGAAGTAAATCTTCAATTCCACTCTCGTTTGAATATTTTCTTAGGCCAAAATGCTCAAGGAAAAACCAATCTCCTCGAATCCATCTACTTTTTAGCCTTGACCCGCAGCCATCGGACCCGTTCCGATAAAGATCTAATTCATTTTCAAGAGGAACAATTTACTGTTTCAGGGGTCCTAGAAAAAAAGACCGGCTCAATCCCTTTAGAAATTTCTTTATCCTCAAAAGGACGAGTCACTAAAGTAAACCACTTAAAACAAAGCAAGTTATCAACCTATATCGGTAACATGAATGTGGTTCTCTTTGCTCCAGAGGATTTACAACTTGTTAAAGGCTCACCCGCTCTTCGCCGCAAGTTTATTGATATTGATTTAGGCCAGATGAAACCTGTCTATCTATCGGATTTAACAGCTTATCATCATGTTTTAAAGCAGCGAAACAGTTACTTAAAAACATCCAACACAGTAGACCCAACCTTTTTAGATGTTTTGGATGAGCAATTAGCAGATTATGGTAGCCGGGTCTGCATCCATCGGAAAGATTTTCTTAAAAAATTAGAAGACTTTGGGCAAGAGAAACATTTTGAAATTTCCAATCAAACTGAAAAACTATCTATTCGGTATGATTCCTCCATTCCTTTTCAAGATGAGGAGACACTTCGCCAAACCTTTATCACCTTGCTTCGAGAAAATCGGACAAAAGATCTCATCAAAAAAACAACCAGTGTTGGTCCTCACCGAGATGACATTAGCTTTTACATCAATGATATGAATGCGACTTTTGGTAGCCAAGGGCAGCACCGCAGTGTTGTTCTTTCCTTAAAATTGGCAGAGATTTCATTAATTGAATCCTTGACAAATGAAAAGCCGATTTTACTCTTAGACGATGTTATGAGTGAACTTGACAACAATCGTCAACTACATTTACTAGAAGTTATCTCTCGTGACATCCAAACGTTTATTACAACTACAACTCTAGACCACCTAAAAGACTTGCCTGAGGACTTAAAAATCTTCAATATCCAATCAGGTCAAGTTGACGAATAATTAACAAAGTTGTCAATTTTGATTGACAACTTTTTGACACAATAAAAGTGTGAAATCATAAGATTTCACACTTTTATTTTTTTATTGAACAGAGTAGTTTGGTGCTTCATTGGTAATTTGGACATCGTGTGGGTGGCTTTCTTTCAAACCTGCCCCAGACATTTCAACAAATTGTGCATTTTCATGCAATTCTTGAAGGTTGGCAGCTCCAACATAGCCCATACCAGAACGGATACCACCAATCATTTGGAAGACGATATCGGCTGCTGAACCCTTATAAGCAACCCGACCTTCGATTCCTTCTGGCACCAATTTGTTGGCTTCATTAACAGAACCTTGGAAGTAGCGGTCGCTTGAACCTTTTTTCATTGCTGCAATAGATCCCATACCACGATAAGTCTTGAACTTACGTCCTTGGAAGATTTCAGTTTCACCTGGTGCTTCATCTGTTCCTGCAAACATAGATCCAAGCATGACTGCATGACCACCAGCAGCAAGGGCTTTTACAATATCTCCAGAATACTTGATCCCACCGTCAGCAATGATTGTTTTCCCATATTCACGCGCAACAGCAGCTGCGTCATAAATCGCTGTAACTTGAGGAACTCCGACACCAGCAATCACACGAGTTGTACAGATTGAACCAGGTCCAATCCCTACCTTAACCACGTCAACACCTGCATCATAGAGAGCACGCGCTCCCTCAGCTGTAGCAATATTACCTGCAATCAAGGTGCGATCTGGGAAATGAGCGCGAATTTCAGCGATTTTACGAAGAACACCTGCAGAATGACCATGGGCTGTATCGATGACAATGGCATCCGCACCAGCTTCAAACAATGCTTCCGCACGCTCAAAAGTGTCAGATGTAACTCCGACAGCACCTGCTACTAAAAGACGACCAAATTCGTCTTTCGCTGCATTTGGAAACTCGATAACTTTTTCAATATCCTTAATGGTAATCAAACCTGACAAACGACCATTTTCATCCACCAACGGTAATTTTTCAATACGGTGTTCTTGAAGGATTCGTTCAGCTGTTTCTAAATCTGTACCAACTGGTGCAGTTACTAGATTTTCACTAGTCATATGATTTGAAATTGGTTGATCATAATCAGAAATAAAACGTAGGTCACGGTTGGTCAAAATCCCAACTAGTTTACGATTTTCCAAGGTTTCAACCACAGGTACACCACTGATCCGGTAACGTCCCATAAGTTCGTCTGCCTCAGCAATGGTATGTTCAGGTGTTAAGAAAAATGGGTCAATGATAACGCCGTTTTCAGAGCGTTTTACTTTACGAACTTCATCTGCTTGTTGGGCAATGGACATATTTTTATGAATAACCCCAAGTCCTCCAGCACGGGCAATGGCAATAGCCATTTGGCTTTCAGTGACTGTATCCATCGCAGCTGTGATGATTGGGATATTCAACACAAGGTTATCCGCCAATTTTGTACGAAGATCTGCATCGTTTGGTAATACATGACTTTCAGCTGGAATGAGCAATACATCATCGAAGGTATAACCTTTTTTCAAAAATTTAGTGTCCCAATTTGACATTCCCATTTTCCTCTTTTCTTTCTTTTTGAGCCAAGCTCGTCTTTTTTGATTGATAATATCATACCATTCTAATATAATTTGTCAATCATTTGTACAATATTTCAAAAAGAGGTGTTGGAACCTCTTTTGAATCAGTTATTTTATTGGATCATCTCAAAATCAAGAGCTTACTTGAAATAGTTTAATCCCATAGCAGATTTGACTTGATCAAGCGTTTCTGCTGCAACCGAACGGGCTACTTCACTACCTTTTTGAAGCATATCATAAACTTGTCCCATATCTTTAGCAAATTCAATCCGTCGTTCGCGAATAGGTCCCAACTCTCTTTCAAGAATCTCTAACAAATAGCGTTTGGTTTTAACATCTCCTAAACCACCCCGTTGGTAATGGTCTTTCATTTCTTGAATGGTCGCTTGATCTTCTTCTTTTCCAAACACATCCAAATAATGGAAAACCATATTTCCTTCGATTTTCCCTGGATCTTCGACACGAATATGCTCAGGATCTGTATACATACTCATGACCTTTTTCTTCAAGGTGTCCATATCATCGGCTAAATAAATACCATTTCCAAGAGATTTAGACATCTTAGCATTCCCATCCAAGCCAGGCAAACGACCCGCGGCCTCATTTTCTGGGAAAATTCCTTCCGGTTCAACCAAAACATCGCAATGATACGCATGATTAAAAGAACGAACAATTTCACGAGTTTGCTCAATCATGGGCTTTTGATCAGTTCCAACAGGCACGAGATTGGCTTTAAAAGCGGTAATATCTGCAGCTTGGGAAACAGGATAAACCAAGAAACCAGATGGAATAGACTCTCCGAATCCTTTTTGGGCAATTTCTGTCTTAACGGTTGGGTTTCGTTCCAAACGTGAAACAGAGACCAAATTCATGTAATACATGGTCAATTCCGCTAGCTCAGGGATTTGACTTTGAATAAAAATAGTTGATTTCTTTGGATCTAAACCAGCTGCTAAATAATCTAGAGCAACATTTCCAATAGACTCAACAATGGTTTGTGGATCTTTAGCATGATCCGTTAGGGCTTGCTGATCGGCTAAAAAGACAAACATCTGGTACTTGTCTTCATTTTGCATAAGAACTCGATTCTTCAACGAACCGACATAGTGTCCAATATGGAGTTTCCCAGTTGGGCGATCTCCAGTTAAAATAATCGGCTTGGTCATTTTTCTTCCTCCCTGAAGTACAAAATAAAAGCCCACGCATAGCAAAAACTATGCGAGGGCGTCTGAGACACGGTGCCACCTCACTTAGAACAGCATATGCTGTTCTCTCTGACTCATCACAAATGAGTTGCACATAAGGCCTGCTAGCCGAATCTCTATTGGTTAAGATTCTATTTGAACATCAGTCCATTTCATTCTGTTTCGTTGCTTATTTTCAGCAACCATAAGCTCTCTAAAAAACGAATACAGATTACTCTTCTGATTGCTTTTCATTATATAATGACATCAAAGGAAAGTCAAGCTCTTCAACCTTTTCTACAGACTAAATGACTTCCTCCAATGTATAAGGGTATTCATTGAAAAATCAAGCGTTTTCTAGTAAAATAGGCTTATATAGACAGAAAAAGAGGAGAACAATACGTGCTAACAGTTACAGACGTCTCACTACGTTTTAGTGATCGTAAACTTTTTGATGATGTCAACATCAAATTTACAGAAGGAAATACCTATGGTTTGATTGGGGCCAATGGTGCTGGAAAATCAACCTTTTTAAAAATCTTAGCTGGGGATATTGAACCGACAACTGGTCATATTTCTCTTGGACCAGACGAACGTCTTTCTGTTCTTCGTCAAAATCACTTTGACTACGAAGATGAGCGTGCCATTGATGTCGTTATCATGGGAAATGAAAAACTTTATAGCATCATGAAGGAAAAAGATGCTATCTATATGAAGGAAGATTTTTCAGATGAAGACGGTGTCCGCGCAGCAGAACTTGAAGGAGAATTCGCTGAACTAGGTGGTTGGGAAGCGGAAAGTGAAGCTTCACAACTCCTCCAAAATCTGAATATTCCAGAAGAGCTCCACTACCAAAATATGAGTGAACTAGCAAATGGAGATAAAGTGAAAGTCCTCCTAGCCAAAGCTCTCTTTGGTAAACCAGACGTCCTTCTTTTGGACGAGCCGACCAACGGTCTTGATATTCAATCTATTACCTGGTTAGAAGATTTCTTGATTGATTTCGAGAATACCGTTATCGTTGTATCCCACGACCGTCACTTCTTGAATAAAGTATGTACCCACATGGCCGACCTAGACTTTGGAAAAATCAAACTCTATGTTGGTAACTATGATTTCTGGAAAGAATCATCTGAGCTAGCTGCCAAGTTGTTAGCAGACCGGAATGCCAAAGCAGAAGAAAAAATCAAACAATTACAAGAATTTGTGGCTCGTTTCTCTGCTAATGCGTCAAAATCAAAACAGGCAACTTCGCGTAAAAAGATGCTTGACAAGATTCAGTTAGAAGAAATTGTCCCATCTAGCCGAAAATACCCATTTATCAGCTTTAAAGCGGAGCGAGAAATTGGGAATGATCTGTTGACAGTAGAGAACTTATCTGTAAAGATTGACGGTGAAACTATTCTTGACAACATCAGCTTCATCTTACGTCCAGGTGACAAGACAGCTCTTATCGGACAAAACGACATCCAAACAACTGCCTTGATCCGCGCTATTATGGGTGAAATCGAATATGAAGGAACTGTCAAGTGGGGAGTTACAACGAGTCGCTCTTACTTACCAAAAGACAATTCAGCTGACTTTGCAGGTGGCGAGTCAATTCTTGACTGGCTCCGTCAATTCGCAAGTAAAGAAGAAGATGACAATACCTTCCTTCGTGGTTTCCTCGGACGCATGCTCTTTTCTGGAGACGAGGTTAACAAGCCTGTCAACGTCTTGTCAGGGGGAGAAAAAGTGCGCGTGATGCTTTCAAAACTCATGCTTTTGAAGTCAAACGTTCTTGTACTTGACGATCCTACAAATCACTTGGATTTGGAATCTATTTCAAGCTTGAACGATGGATTGAAAAACTTCAAAGAATCGATTATCTTTGCCAGTCACGACCATGAGTTTATTCAAACTCTTGCCAACCATATCATTGTTCTTTCAAAAAATGGTGTCATTGACCGGATTGATGAAACCTATGATGAATTCTTAGAAAACCAAGAAGTTCAAGCAAAAGTTAAAGAACTTTGGAAAGACTAAGAAATCACTCCAAAGAATCAAAAACCCTGAAACCCTTGTTTCAGGGTCTTTCAATAGACTATATGAAATTTAAAAAATATCTATCACACCCCATCATTGTTTACTTTACAGCTTTTTTACTTCCCTTTACAATCTTATTTTTCGTCTATCTCAGTCAGGGTATTTATTGGGGGAGTGAAACTTCTCCTTTATTAGGTGATGGCTTTCATCAATACGTTATTTTCGACGTTACCTTACGAAATATTTTACACGGAACCGACAGCCTCCTTTACAGCTTTACAAGTGGACTCGGCTTAAATTTTTACGCTCTTTCCAGCTATTACTTAGGAAGTTTTCTATCTCCCTTTGTCTTCTTCTTTGACAGTTTATCCATGGTTGATTCCGTCTATCTCTTTACACTGATAAAAATAGGCTTGATTGGGTTGTCAACTTATTATTCCATTAAGGGAATCTATCCTAAACTCCAGCAATTCTTGATTCTTTCACTGTCAACTTTGTTTGCGTTAATGAGTTTCTCCATCAGTCAGATTGAAATCAAAACCTGGCTCGATGTCTTCATTTTAGCTCCGCTCATTCTCTTAGGTTTACACCGTTTGATGATTCAAAAGAAGCGCGTTCTCTACTTTACAAGCTTGACTATCCTCTTCATCCAAAATTATTATTTTGGATTTATGATGGCTCTTTTCTTAACTTTATGGTATTTTACTCAGCTTTCCTGGGACTTTAAAGAAAGAAAATCTTCTTTCTTAGACTTTACAATTGTGTCAATTTTAGCAGGAGTTACTAGCTTGATCATGATTTACCCCACCATATTGGATTTACGAACTCATGGGGAAAATTTTACAAAGATTACAAGAACCTTTACAGAAAATAGTTGGTACTTAGACGTTTTTGCAAAGAATTTAATTGGTAGTTTTGATACAACAAAATATGGGGCTATCCCTATGATCTATGTTGGTCTATTTCCATTCTTACTTGCCTTTCTATTTTTCTTTGTCAAATCGATTCGGTTTCACGTGAAACTAGCATATTTGACCTTATTAGTCATTCTTATTGCAAGTTTCTATTTACAAGCTTTGGATTTATTCTGGCAGGGAATGCATGCTCCTAATATGTTTCTTCACCGTTATGCCTGGCTCTTTTCATTGACTATTTTGTTCATGGCAGCAGAGGTCCTCAATCGGATAAAAGAAATCAATTGGCAACGACTCTGCCTAGCTGTTAGTTTGCTTAGTATTGGTTTTATCCTCACCTTTCTCTATCGCAAGCACTATCCTTTCTTGACAAGCAGTCATTATGTATTGACACTAGAATTTCTTCTTGTATTCTTTACTGTGACACTTGCCTTTACAGTTCGTAAACTTTCTCATCCCATTTTTTCTGCTGTTATTCTTTTCTTCTGTTTGTTTGAAATTAGTATAAACAGCTATTATCAGATCGATGGGATTGCAAATGAATGGGTATTTGCAGCTCGTTCTTCTTACCAAGGAAAGATTCCAGCAATTGATAAATTGACATCAAGTTTACAGGATGATCAAGAATTTTACCGAACAGAGATTCTCCAACCTCAAACAGGTAATGACAGCATGAAATACAATTTTAGAGGGATCTCCCAGTTTTCATCTGTCAGAAATACAGATACCAGTTCGACCCTAGATAAACTCGGTTTTAAATCAGATGGAACCAACTTGAACTTGCGCTATCAAAACAATACTTTACTAATGGACAGTCTGTTCGGGATCAAATACAATATTTCAGATAGGAATCCTCAAAAGTTTGCTTTTCATAAATTGGAAACGCAAGGAAATCAGACTTTGTATCAAAATGAAAAAGCTCTTTCACTAGCATTTTTAACCGCAAGTCCCTACAAGGATATCCAATTTTCTAATCTAACCTTGGATAACCAAAAGAACTTTCTCAATCATCTAACGGGTCAATCGTTGACTTACTATCAGCGATTACATCCACTGAAAACTGGTGCAGATGATCCTTCTCAAGGTCCTCAGAAAGCTAAAGTTGAAGCAGATAGTTTTCTGACCTATGCCAGTATCGAATATGAGCTCTACATTCAAAACGATAGTCAACTTTACGTGAACCTTCCTTCTTTAGAATTTGAAAATGAAGATTATACAGATGTTGAGATCATTACGAATGGCCAAGTCAACCGCTATACAACAGACAATGTATTTCCATTCTTCACCATTGGTCACTTTACAGCAGGAGAAACTGTTAAGGTTCGAATTGCCTTCCCTGAAAATTCTACAGTAACCTTCCAAAATCCAGAATTTTTTGCTTTGAACCTTCAAGCCTACCAGGAAGCCTTTGAAAGGTTGCACCAACAAGAAGTTCATGTGCAAACCAAAGGAAATACCGTCACTGCAGATTTTACAACAGACCACCATACAAGTCTCTTTTTCACCCTTCCTTATGATAAAGGGTGGACAGCGACGATTAATGATCAACCTGTCCCTATTCGAAGGGTTCAAAAAGGATTTATGGCTGTTGATGTCCCTAAAGGAAAAGGACAGGTTGTTCTACAGTTCATACCACATGGGTTAAAAGAAGGAACCATCGCTTTCCTACTCGGAATTCTTTCCTTCGCTTGCTACAATGCTATTCGAAATAAATCTCAATCCTCAAAAAATCAGTAAATTTGCATCATAAAGAGCCCCTTCAGTTGGAAGGGGCTCTTATTTTATACAAAAAAAGCATCCCTTAGGATGCTAGTTTAGCTCCGCCAGTAGGACTCGAACCTACGACATCATGATTAACAGTCATGCGCTACTACCAACTGAGCTATGGCGGAATGAGATATAGTCCGTACGGGATTCGAACCCGTGTTACCGCCGTGAAAAGGCGGTGTCTTAACCCCTTGACCAACGGACCATGTCATTAACAGAACATATCCCATTATACCATCGATTCAAAAATTGTCAAGCCTTTTTCTGTATTTTATTTAATAATTCTTCGACCCTTTTCACCTGTGTACGAGAAACAGGGCAAGTTGTCTCCTCTTCTAACATCAAGAGTCTCTTGCGACGATCAAAACTGACAATCATTCTTTGATTCACTAGATAAGACTGATTAGGACTGAAGAAATGATTGTCCACATCTTTTTCAAGTATATCCTTGATAGTCCCTAAAAATTCCTTTTGAAAATTCTTTCCAACAAGTCGCAATTTGTGGGAAACTCCAGTTGTTTCAATGTACAATATATCTCGATATGGCACTCGAATTTCCATATTTTTGAAACTATACTCAAAGAAATCAACGATATTTTTATTTTCAATCACATTCTTCTTCAAGTAAAGAATGCATTCTCGAATTTTTTCTTTAAACAAGTTTTCATTCAAGGTTTTTTCAATAAATTCAAGAGCTGATACCTTGTAACGATAAGTAATGGTAGCAAATTCCGATTTCGTCGTAATAAAGGCAATGATGGCAAAAGGATTGACCTCGCGAATCATTTGAGCTGCCTTGATGCCAGCTTTTTCATCCCCTTTGATATCAATATCAAGGAAGAAAAGCTGATGAAAATCACCATTGGTTAGGTATTCCTTTAATTCAGTTATTTTACTGGTGGAAACAATATTTAATCGTAGTCCTTCCTCCTCAGCGATAGCTTTCACATGTTTCTCTACTCGAACTTGTTGAGAAATTTCGTCCTCTAGCAATACAATATTCATCTATCTTCCTTTCTCTCCAATAACTAAGCTCTGCGTAAATTTTCCATTGATCAATTCTGTCTCTAGAAAAATAGCAGCATATTCTCCAATAAGCTCTTTTACAATCGCAAGGCCCATTCCTCTACGATCCCCTTTAGTTGAAAATCCCTTTTCATAGAGCTTGTTCCAATTAATCGGTTCATCAGAAATAGAGTTCTTTATGATCAGATGCACTCCATTTGGCATATTAAAAACCGCTATTTGAACTTCTTTTTCTTGACTCATCTTAGCTGCTTCAATAGCATTATTGACTAAAATTCCGACGGTTCGTACAAGATCCAATAATCTCATGGGAACCTTTTCAATAACGTCTTCTGTTTCAAAAGTTAGTTTGACACCCATTTCCTCTGCATAGATCCATCCCCTACTTAGGATGCTTCTCAAAGCAGAATCTCGAATATTTCCTAGGTCAAATCCTGTATATTCTTCTTTTTGGAGTTGGCCGTAGCATTCTTCAAGAACATCTCTTTGAATTCGTTTAATATCCTCAATATTTTCTTCCTCAATCGCTAAATTTAAGGAAGTGATAATATTGCCAAAATCATGACGAAAACCTTTTAATTCTAAATAGAGGCCTTGAATTTTATTCATATACTGCTCCATTTGGCGCTGTTCAAACCTCTTTTGCTTCAACTCCATTTTCTTTTCATAACGATCTCGAACCGTCTTCATTTGAACCATGGTTCCGATAAAGATCAAGAAACAAATCGTTGCTACCATACTACCAAAACTATTGAAATGACCAATATCACTTATCCAATGAGAAGCATTCAATACTAAGGTTAAAATAAGATAACTAACAATCAATTCCTGAACAAATTTCTTAAAAACCCGCTCTTTAAAATAAAGAAGATTCACTTCGAGAGTTGTTAATATCTTCATAATTAAAATAAGTGAAATAATTCGGATAGTTAAAAAATAATAGTCAGAGTATTGGTGAATCATACTATCGCCAAAAACAGAAGAAGTGATTACAGATAAAAATGTATCTGTACTTTCAACTGCTAGATAAATGATGAATGAGTAAAGACCCGCTATCTGACGTTGAAGATTACAAATAAAATAGTAATAAAGATACAGAAATAGTGGCCATAGACACAACATTAGATAATCAATATTTAAATCAAAGTAATCTAAGAACATTGTAGTCACAAATACAACAATAATTCCTAATCCTAAAATAAAACTATGACTGTACTTGTTAAGCTTTTGATCAATTTTTAAAAAAGATAAAATAATTATAAAAACTGTTAATAATAAAACTAGCGTATTTAGAAACATCAGTTTCCTCTCTTACCAAAAATATTTCCAATTAATTCAGATAAATTATTCTTTCTCCGTATATCCCCTCCACAAATTTGCTGCAGTTCTTTTTCTGTAAGAACTTTAAATGCCTTAGAAACTGTTGATGGATTGTTTTTCATAAAAAAATCTCCTTATAATTTATTTGATCATTAAATTATTAAATTTAAAATACATAAATTTTAGTAAAAAATCAAAGACTTTTTTAACATTTCCGCTATTTGGTTCATTTTTACAGCTATTTGGTACGAAAAATCTAGTTTTTGCAATTTTTTTATCCCATCTGTTTAGAAAAACTCTAGTTTTTTAAAAAACTAAGTAATAAAAAAACGTGATTTGTATAAAAATCACGTTTTTTTATTTTGATCCCAGCAGGATTCGAACCTGCGACCGTTCGCTTAGAAGGCGAATGCTCTATCCAGCTGAGCTATGAGACCAGATGTCTTCTTATTCTATCAGAAAATAGGAGGAGCGTCAAGATTCATTTATGGTAGGGACTTCCCTGTTGAATCATAAATGCCCGATAGATTTGTTCGATTAAAACAAGCTTCATCAATTGATGGGGAAGGGTTAACTTTCCAAAACTCATAAGTAAATTTGCTCGTTTTTTAACTGCTGGGGACAAGCCTAGGCTCCCTCCAATCACGAAGGTAATTTCAGAATACCCTCGTACAGTAACCTCTTCTAAGGTTTGACTAAACTTCTCAGATGGAAATTGTTGTCCTTCAATTGCTAAGGCAATCACATACTCACGATCTCCAACTTTAGCTAAAATACGATTTCCTTCTTTTTCAAGGATTTGCTGATTTTCTAAGTCACTGGCCCGATCTGGAGTTTTCTCATCCAGCAATTCTACCATTTCTACCTTCGTAAATCGACTCAAGCGTTTAGTATATTCGGCAATCCCATCTTTTAAATACTTTTCTTTTAATTTTCCAACCGTTACAATCTTAATTTTCATATTCATATTCTAACACAAATAAACTTATACACAAGTCTTCAATAAATAGGCTTGAATCTATCTTACAAAAAATGGCTCTATACTCACGTTTTTCACACTTATACACAGTTTTCCACAACTTGTGGAAAAAAATTCCATTTTAAGTTATAATTAAGAAACCAGGTCTATACTTTTCCATAATTGGAACAAATAGGAGAAAACTATGAAACAACCATCAAATTTTCTAAAAAAAGCTTTGCAACTTTTGCTTGTTCTTGTCATTGGGTTTACTGGAGGAATCTTAGGAACCTTAACCTCTTTCCAGTTTACCAAAGGGAATTCTACAAATTCTAGCCAAGAAATAAAATCTACCATAGTCAATCGTGCTTATAAGAATACAACATCAACTAGTGAAGCCGTTGATAAGGTTAAAAATGCTGTTGTTTCTGTTATTACCTACGCTGAAACCTCTGAAAAAGGCTTCATCAATGGAGAAACAGATACTGATCCAGAAGTAGCTAGTGAAGGTTCAGGTGTTATCTATAAAAAAGATGGGAAAGACGCTTATGTAGTAACCAATGCTCACGTGTTAATGGGAGCAACAGAAGCAGATATTCTCTTTGCAGACGGAAATAAAGTTTCCGGAGAAGTTGTTGGTTCAGATACCTTCTCAGATATTGCGGTTGTCAAAATCAGTTCAGACAATGTTACGACCGTGGCTGAATTTGGAGATTCATCTAAGTTGACTGTCGGAGAGACCGCAATCGCTATTGGTAGTCCTTTAGGGACAAAATTTGCCAATTCCGTTACCCAAGGGATTGTCTCTAGTCTCGGACGTACTGTGAAGCTCAAATCAGAAGACGGCCAAAATGTGTCTACAAAAGCGTTGCAAACGGACGCTGCCATCAACCCAGGAAATTCTGGTGGTCCCCTTATCAATATTCAGGGACAAGTCATCGGAATTACCTCAAGTAAAATCTCTTCAAATGGGCAAACTGCGGTTGAAGGAATGGGATTTGCTATTCCTGTAAATGATGTGCAAAATATTATTGAACATTTAGAAAAAGATGGTAAAGTCATTCGTCCAGCTCTTGGAATTACCATGATGGACCTGGCTAGCCTATCCTCTTCTGATCTTAGCCAATTAGACATTCCAAGCAAACTCAAAGGTGGGGTTCTTGTCCGCTCAGTTGAAAATGATATGCCGGCATCCAAGTATTTACGTCGATTAGATATCATTACAAAAATCGATGATACAACCATTGAATCAACTGCGGATTTACAATCTGCCCTCTATTCTCATCAAATTGGTGATAAAATCAAAGTTATTTTCTATAGAGATGGTAAGCAAAAAACAGCGACCATTGAGCTGACAAAATCTACAGAAAATCTTGGAAATTAAGTAAATTTACAACAGTGTCAACACACCTTTACGAAATTGTAAAGGTGTGTTATGCTATATACAACATGGAAAAAATTGATATTATTGACGTAAAGCAAATACGAACCAATCCTTTTCAACCTCGTCAAACCTTTGTACAAGAGAAATTAGAAGAACTCGCAGCCTCAATCAAAGAAAATGGATTAATCCAACCCATTATTGTTCGAAAATCTCCGATTGTTGGTTATGAACTACTTGCTGGAGAAAGACGCTACCGAGCAGCTCAAATAGCTGGTTTCAAAGAAATCCCAGCGATTATAAGAGAATTATCAGATGATGACATGATTAAACAAGCCATTATCGAAAATTTACAAAGAGAAGATTTGAATCCAATTGAAGAGGCCGAATCCTACCAACATCTTATTGATAAAGGGGCTACCCATGAAGAAATTGCTCAATTTATGGGAAAATCTCGGCCTTACATCAGCAACATGGTCCGGTTGCTTCATCTCTCACCAGCTGTCAAAGAAGCAATCAAAAACGAGCAAATTTCACAAGGACATGCCCGCATTTTAGTTCCCTTAAAGGAAGATCTACAAATCTATTGGCTGGAACGAATTCTGAAAGAAGGACTAAGCGTTCGTAGTTTGGAAGAAAAGGTTGGTCAAAAAAAGAAAAGGCCAAGTAAAAAAGAGAAAGAACTCTTTTTAGCACAGGAAGAAAATAGACTAAAAAAGATTCTAGGAACCGAAGTAGAAATCCATCTGACGAAACAAGAAAAAGGCAGTATCCATATTTCATTTAACAACCTTGATGAATACCAACGAATTATTAACAGTCTCAAATGAGGCTGTTATTTTTTATAGAACAATTAACAGATTTATCCACTTATTTAAAACTCTTCCATACTTGATATTCCTACTTTATTCTATCTTATCCCCAACTTGTGGAAAACTTCTACACACATTGGGGATAACTATTCACATATTGTGGAAAAAACTCTTTTTTATTCCCTCAGAACAAGTTGTGGAAAACTCCCTCCTTTTATGATAAAATAAGAAAAACATAGCAAGTAAAAATGAATAGGAGGGCGATAA